>JBDROX010000014.1:0-2571 GCA_043809645.1 Candidatus Magasanikiibacteriota bacterium
ACATGATTAATGTCTGACACCCTACCAATGATTTGCACGGTTTGTGTAGTCTCTCCACCACCCATCACAGTATACGCACCCTGTTTTGAAAACTGGGCAATCATATGTGCCAATGCAAAGGTACCAATATGATATGGTTCCTGCTCGAAGTACCCCATAGCACCATTCCACACAATTGTCTGCGCTCTTTTTAAATACTCCTGGTAGAGTACAATTGTTTTTGGTCCAATATCAAAAATGGCCTCTTCTTTTGTGCACAATGTATGTGATGTTTTCTTTACATCAACAATTCTATATGACTTTCCATTTTTTGTCCCAACCACAACATCGACTGGTAGTAAAACGTGTTTTTTTCTGCCATATTTCAATGCTTCTTCCTCAAAAGCAGTGTCTACCAAAGATAATCCAACACCGTACCCTCTTGCTTTGAAATACGTATTCGATATCCCTCCACCGAGCAAGATAGTATCTGCTTTCTTTAAAAAGTGTTTAATGACTGGAAGTTTTGTCTCAATTTTTATTCCACCGAGTACGAGTACACACGGCCCCTTTCCATGCTCTGTCTTCTCGAGTGCTTTTATTTCTTTCTGTAGAAGGAGACCTGCATACGGAGGAATATACTCTGCAACCCCAACCACTGAAGCACCCGGTCTATGGGCTACAGCGAACCCGTCCAAAACAAAGAGGTCAGCCAGTGACGCCAAGTCTTTTGCAAGTGTTCCTGTATTCTTCTTTTCATCAGGAGAAAATCTGATATTCTCCATCATAGCCACCTGCCCAGGCTTCATATTCTTAATGACACTCTGCAATTCCTCTTTTTTTATCTCATTCAGCTTACAATTCTTTGTATCCAATTTCAAAACCTTTCTTCTGAGACGTCTCTGAAGCACTTTTCTCACAGGCTCGAGACATAAGCCAGGCACGAATTGTCCGTCCGGCCTTCCAAGATGCGACACAAGAATCACTTTTGCTTTCTTTTTTATCAGCCATTTGATTGTTGGAAGTGCCTCTCGAATCCTACTATCATCCACTACTTTCCCAGCCTTCAGTGGAACATTGAAATCAGTGCGGACCAGAACTATTTTATTCTCTAATCCCCTTTTCTGTGTAATACATGTCATATATTATTGGCTATTTAGTACAGCTCGAGTTGCAGGACCAATATATCCAAATGGCTCTATTGCATTAATAGATTGAAATTTCTGAACAGAAGCCTTTGTTGTCGGACTGCATACTCCATTTACCACCACCCCTTCTGGAAAATATCCAAGACAAAACAGATATTCTTGAACCGAACGAACTTCCTCACCGTTAATTCCTGTATTCATAAATGAAATAAAAATCTGACTTGGGCTACAGTATTTTAGTTTAGTTTAGATTTTTTTCCGACAACGCTCACCATCTCCACAAGTCTCGATGCATACCCCCACTCATTGTCATACCAAGCAATAAATTTGAGAAGATTTCCGCCAATAACTTTCGTCAAAGAGAGGTCAACAGTAGATGAAAATCGATTTCCAATAAAATCACTGGAGACAAGTGGTTCTTCTGTTACATCAAGAATTCCCTTCAGCTCCTTCCCAGCAGCTTTTGTAAATGCAGCATTCACTTCTTCTACAGTCACATTCTTCTTGAGTACTGCTGTTACATCAATGAGAGAAACAGTGATTACAGGCACACGAATCGCCATACCATCGAACTTCCCTTCTAGTTCATGGAGAACTTTCGTCGTGGCTATAGCAGCACCAGTACTTGTTGGAACAATATTCTGTGCTGCCGCACGTGCTCTTCTCATGTCACCACTTGGACCATCCTGAAGATTCTGCCCAGCAGTATATGCATGGATGGTTGTAAGCAATGCCTTTTCTACACCAAACTCGCGATCAATCACTGCCATTGGTGGTGTGGTACAGTTGGTCGTACAAGAGGCTGTGTCTATAATAGATTCGTTGTTGTATGTTCTGCAGTTCACACCACGAACAAATCCTTTGATATCATCACCCTTGGCAGGCGCTGAAATAATCACACGCTTCGCACCAGCTTTGAGATGTAAGCCTGCGGTATCACTGGTTCGAAATATTCCGGTACACTCGAGAACAACATCAACTTTTAATTTTTTCCAAGGAAGCGCACTTGGATCCCTTTCAGAAAAAGATAGGATCTTCTCTCCCCCAACTACAAGATGCTTCTCATCAAAGCTAACAGAAGGCTTAAAATCTGGATATGCTGTATCGTATTTGAGCAGATGTGCCAGCATCTTATTATCTGTGAGGTCGTTCACTGCAACGATCTCAATATCTTTCTTTGCCCAGGCAATTTTGAAGGCATGACGTCCAATCCTGCCAAATCCGTTGATTGCAACACGTGTTTTAGCCATAGTTGTTTCTTATTAATTGTTAGCTGATACTTGAAGTCATTGTAACAAAAAAGAAACTGGATAGCCAGTCTCTTTTTGATATACTTGTTTTCTTACTGAAGTTGCTCTTCAACTTCTGCAGCAAAATCACACGCCTTTTTTTCAATCCCCTCTCCGAGTTCGAAACGAGCAAAGCGTCGAACGGTGATTTTTTC
>JBDROX010000015.1:0-33609 GCA_043809645.1 Candidatus Magasanikiibacteriota bacterium
AAGAATTTCAGCTATTCACAAAATACAATGTTATTAGTCATCTCCTGTCCACAATAAGTGTTGGCTCAGCAATCTTTTTCTCTAAAGATATTCTGGTAATACTTCTAACATACTTTACTGTTTGGACAATTTCACGATCATTCTTTAGTCTTAGAATTGTTTCGAAGTGTAAAATTGAAGTACAAAAAGATACAAAATCTATACGATATGGAAAGCATCTGACACTAATGAATGTCATAAATACCGTCGCAGAGCACATAGATAAAATTCTTATTTTTCACTATCTTGGCGCAGCCCAACTTGCGATCTATGCCTTCTCCATTGCATTTCCAGAGCAAATCAAAGGATTTCTAAAAAATATTGCGACAATGGCGATGCCAAAATTTGCAGACAGAAGCATGCAAGATATTAAAAAAACCATTCTCAAGAAAATGGCCATTCTCATACTTTTTTGCATTCCAATAATAATTCTTTATATATTACTGGCGCCCGTAATTTTCAATTTGATTCTTCCACAGTACACCGAATCGATCTTCTACTCTCAGCTATTCTCTGTATCTCTCCTGTCCATCGCGGGATCACTTCCTCTCAGTGCTCTGAGAGCCCATGCTGTAAAAAATAAACTTTACGCATACAACATAACAACTTCACTATTTCAGATAGTTGTACTATTTTTCCTTGTTCGATATTTTGGAGTACTTGGTGCTATTACTACTCGAGTTATAGTCAGGTTAGTGTCTACATTCTTTGCATTTTACTTAACACAAAAAAATTAAAAATTCATGTCCAAATTTGTGGACTAATCAATACCCCAGGTATTTTTTTTTATTATTCTTGTATACCCTTGAATAATTTTGACAACTTTGTCCGAAACATTCAAATCCTGGTAATCACTATTAATGTTAAGGTGGCCATCAGAAACGCTGTAGCTTGTTATCATCTCAATTGAATTAACTACATGCGAAAGTTCTATACCGCCAATGAGTATAGAGCCAGCGTCAAGCGCCTCTGGCCGTTCAGTGCTTGTTCTAATTAATACAGCAGGGAAACCACTCATAGCAGATTCCTCACTCAGGCTACCACTATCAGAAATTACACAAAAAGCATTTTTCTGAAGAAAATTGTAGTCAAAAAAACCAAGAGGCTCCACAAGTCTTACAAGTGGGTGGAACTCAACACCATTTTCATCAATTCTTTTTCTAGATCTTGGGTGGACTGAATAAATAACTGGTATTTTGTATTTTTCTGCAACGCCATTGATGGTTTCACAGAGACTATTGAAATTTTTCTCAATATCAATATTTTCTTCTCTGTGCATACTCAGCAAAAAGAATTTACCCTTTTTAATTTTAAATTTTTCCAAAACACTACTACAATTAATGGATTCAGCATTTACTGATAGTACTTCAGCCAGTGGCGAGCCAGTAACGACAACACGATCCTTTTGAACCCCCTCACTTAATAGATACCTTCTACTATGCTCTGTATATGCAAGATTCATGTCACTCACATGGTCAACAATTTTTCTATTTATCTCTTCAGGAACATTTTGATCAAAACATCTATTGCCAGCTTCCATGTGAAATATTGGGACCTTAAGACGTTTTGCCGCTATCACACTCAAAGCACTATTTGTATCACCTAAAACCAGCAGCGCATCTGGTTTTTCATTTTTGATTATACGGTAACTACTCGCAATTATGTTTCCCATTGATTCCCCAAGATTCTTACCCACAATATCCAAAAAATGATCAGGCTGACGTAACCCAAGATTTTCAAAAAAAATATCGCTAAGATTTTTATCCCAGTTCTGTCCTGTATGGACTAAAATATGCTCAAAAAAAGTATCACATTTTTTTATAACCTCAGAGAGTCTAATTATTTCTGGCCTAGTTCCAACTATTGTCATCAACTTTAATTTTTTCATATTTATTTTCATGATTAGACATCAAACACAGTAGTGTCTGGATTATTTTTGTCAAATATTTCATTTGCCCAAACTAGTGCAATCGCCACCTCTTTTCCAATATTCTCGATAGAATGCGCCCAACCCACAGGAGTCTCAACAACCCTAAACTCATTATCTGCTATTTCGTACTCAACAATTTCGCCGCTGAGAATATTTCTGAATCGGAATAACATACTCCCTTTCAGAACAAAAAATTTCTCACTTTTTGTTCTGTGGTAGTGACCACCTCTTTTGACCCCAGGATACGCTGTAAATATTGAAACCTGACCAGACTTTTCAGTTTTAAGAAACTCAGCGAACACACCTCTTTCATCCTCATGTTTTGTCAGACTGTAAGAAAAATTATCTTTCTCTAAAAAACTAGTAAAAGTTGCATAAAGAGCCCTGTCAAACCCGCACCCCACACTTGTAACAAGCAGGTCCTTGTGAGAGCGATTCTTGTTGAAGAAATGTATTTTTTCCGCAACCTCACCAACAGACTTGCTGTATCTTACTTTTGGTGTGAAATATGTTTGATTTGTGTCATTCCATCCATTCTGAAGCATTTCTACAAACTCATCTACAAGATCATCAATGTAGACTAGATCAACAATACTGTCTTTATTGTCAATCTTGATTGGCAAACCTCTAGATATGTTGTGACAAAATGTTGCAATAAAAGAATTATAGTCTGGCTTAGACCATTTACCAAAAATATTTGGAAGTCTGTAGACTGCTACAGGCGCACCAGTGCCCTTTGAATATTCGAAGATACTCTGCTCTGCCAGTTTCTTACTTTTTCCATAGGCATTTTCACATTCAGCCTGTATTGAAGAGCTGAAAATAATTGGAATGCTTAGCTTCTTCTGTTTTATTAATTCCAATAACCTTCTTGTAAGATCAGAGTTTCCCTCAAAGAAATCATTGCTTTTCAGAGACCTGTTCACACCCGCGAGATGATATATAAAATCGATATCAGTTAGAATATCTTCGATCTCACTAAGCCTGTCTTCTTTTTTAAACTCAATACAAACATACCCCAGCTCAACAAGTCGAAACTTTAGATTACTTCCAATAAACCCGTTTGATCCTGTTATTAATATTTTGCTCATGTAACTATGACACTTTACAAATTATTTTTTGGAAAATCCGACCTTCTCTAACAAGACTCGGAGCTCCTCTTTACTGAGTCTGTGTGTATTATTTGAATTATACTCCTCTTTCACAATATCAACAGAACCTTCTGAATAGAAAGTATCATAATTTAATCCTCTTTGGTCTGGAAAAATTTTATAATATTCACCGCAATCATCTGCCCTCGACATTTCCTCGTGCGTAAGGAGAGACTCATACTTCTTTTCTGAATGCCTTGTCCCGATATAAGAAATTTCAGTACTGTCTGAATCATACATCTCTTTCAGTGTTTCAGCCAATGTTTGAATTGTAGCAGCGGGTGATTTCCTAACAAAAATATCTCCATGCGATCCATTTGTAAATGCATAAATCACTAGATCAACTGCCTCCTGGAGTGACATCATGAACCGTGTCATCTCCGGATCTGTAATAGTAATAGCCATTCCAGTCTCAATCTGTTTGATAAAAAGTGGAATAACTGACCCTCTAGATCCCATCACATTTCCATACCTAGTTCCACAAATTACAGTCCCGCCTTTTGAAATTCTTGATTTTGATATTAGAACCTTCTCCATTAATGCTTTTGACATGCCCATAGCATTAATTGGATACACTGCTTTGTCAGTGCTCAGGCAAATCACTTTTTCAACAGAATTATTTATTGCCGACTCTAGAACATTCTCAGTTCCTATTACATTGGTTTTTACAGCCTCCAGAGGATAAAATTCACACGAAGGCACTTGTTTCAGGGCTGCTGCATGAAATACATAATCTACACCCTTCATAACTTGATCAACACGGTCTCTATCTCTTACATTACCAATATAATACTCAATTCTTGAATCAGAAAACTTCCTTCTCATGTCATCCTGTTTTTTTTCATCACGACTGAAAATTCTAATTGTACTTATTTCTGAATCAAGGAACCCTCCTAGGACTGCATTGCCAAAAGAGCCAGTTCCTCCTGTGATTAATAATGTTTTATCTTTAAAATTGTGAAATTCTATCATATCTTTATTTGAATACTTTTATTGCATCAAGCAACTGGACGGAGCTTTCAACCTCGATATCCGTATGCCTCTTTACATTACTCATCTCATAATCTCTTACAACTGTAGAATATCCCATTTGCTCTAATTCTTCTTTCTCCCAGCCACACCTATGCGTTTGAAACTCATCTCCACCATGTCCCAAAATATCAATATTTTGCGGAATAAACCCCCTAGGCGTTTCTAGTATGACAGCTTTCTTTGCAATTTCTTCACACTGTTTGATCATCTCAAGTGACTCCTCTTTTTCAAGGTGCTCAATAATATCTAGTGCTATAACCATGTCAAAGCTATTCGGCAAAAAAATTTCATTAAGATTTCTCACATCATGTTTAATTACAACATATGGCAAATCTGTTTCAATAAAATTGAAATACTCTTCAAAGATATCAACTCCAACGCGAATATCCGCCGGAATATATTTTGATTTAAATGACAAACCACAAGTAACGTCAAGAACAGTCTTGATTTCGCCTTCTCCCCAAGGCCACAGGCCTGCTTCTGTAAAAATACTGTACACAGTATTATTCTTCCAATCTTCTTTTGGCATAATAATTTTTAGTATTTAATAAGATCAGACCAGGGGGAGTATACAATAGTGTTTAAAAAAATCAAACACAGAGTTTTTTCATTTTTTCAATCATATGTTCCACCTGTCGATCCCAAGTTAGAGAGGTCTCTACAAATTTCCGAGCAAATTCTCCAATTTCAGTCCTCGCTCTCTTATCCTTGATAATATCTAAACATTCAAAAAAACTGTTACTATCTCCAGGAACAAAGAGCAGTCCATTTTTTTCATGTGTAATAATATTATGCATATCGGAAGTCCGACTAGCAATCACAGGCTTTCCCATCGACATATACTCGGGCAATTTTGAGGGAAAAGAAATCCTATTGACCACACTATCTTCCCTGGGAATAACCAAGACATCACAAGAACTTAAAAACAGTGGAACCTCTTTATAATCGACAGAAACTAGCAAAATAATACCAGGATGAGGCTGAATTGAATTTTTCTCACTAAGAAGAAGTTGTAATCTAAAATTCTTGTTGGTCTGATAAAACCTTTTAAAACTTTGTATTAAGAAATCAAGCCCTTGCCATTTCCTAGTATTTCCAGCATAGCCCATATATATCAAACTGGTATCTTGTTTGCTATCAGTATGTATATTTTTAAAGAAATTAGTATCTACTCCTCCATATATTGTGTAAGTATTTTTGTTATATTTTTGTAAAATTGCTGTTGCGGTATCACTGCAGGTAAATATGCAATCAAAAAATCTATATACAAAATGATATAGAATTTTATTTCTCTTATATCTAAATTTTGAAATACTTTTTGTCATGAGTGCTTCTTCTTCAAGGAAACCATGCATATCAAGAACAATTTTTACTCCGGTTAGGACTTTCATCAACAATAAGACAGGGTAGCTGGCAAACGTGTGGCCCAGTAAAACCTGAGTATCATTATTCTTAATGTACTTTCTCAACTCGACAATTACGGAAAAAAAACTCATTCCTTTTATCGAAAAGGAATTTTTTAGGAAAGGAACAGATTCATCGGCAGAAAAAAGAGTGTAGTCTACTGAGATATCTTTATCCAAAAACTTTGCAATATTCCTGACTCTAATTGGTGTCCCCCTATTCTTGAAAATTTCACTACCACAAAAAGAAACAACTCTCATAGTGAAATTATGTTGGTTAGTTCCCTCTGAATAGTTCTTTTTCGTATGTTTATTCATTCCGGACCCACTGTTACCCCAGCCTTTTTAAATCAGCTTCCATCATCATACTTACTAGTTCTTCAAATCTCACTTTTGGCTCCCAACCCAGCTTATCCTTTGCTTTACTATTACTCCCCTGCAGAGTAAACAATTCTGCTGGACGCTTGAATCTTGGATCAATCTTTACATATTCACTCCAATCATCTATTCCAACATGCTTGAAAGCTAGGTCTAGAAAATCCCTGATGCTGTGTGTCTCCCCTGTTGAAACAATATAATTATCAGCTTCATCCTGCTGCATCATGAGGTACATAGCTTCTACATAGTCACCTGCAAATCCCCAATCACGTTTTGAATCTAGGTTTCCGAGAAATATTTCCTTTTCAAGACCTAGTTTAATTCTTGCAACACCATCCGTAATCTTCCTCGTAACAAATTCCTTGCCTCGAATTGGAGACTCATGATTAAATAATATTCCATTGGTACAATACATTCCGTAGCTCTCTTTGTAATTCACAGTGATCCAGTATGAAAACAGTTTTGAAATTGCATATGGGCTACGCGGATGAAAAGGAGTGTTCTCGTCTTGAATTCCATCGCTATGACTATTTCCAAACATTTCACTCGTAGACGCTTGGTAAAACTTTGAATTTGGACAGTACAGCTTCACAGCATTGAGCAACTTCAATGTACCCATGGCATTAATTTCTGTAGTAATGACTGGCTGTTCCCAGGAGGCGCCGACAAATGACTGGGCCGCGAGATTGTACACCTCATCAGGCCGAACAGTCTTCACTGCGTTGACAAGAGAAACTTCATCCATGAGATCAGCATTCACATACTCAATCTCAGCAGTTATACCAAGGTAATCCAGATTGTCAAAATTTCTATTTACTATTCTCCTCACAATAGCATAAACCTTATACCCTTTTTCCAAAAGGAGTTTTGCAAGATACGCACCATCTTGCCCTGTTACACCAGTTATCAATGCTGTTTTCATAAAAAGTAAACTTAATATTAACTAATATTTTTTTCAAATAATTGAACATATTTCTCTGCCATCTTATCCCAGGAAAATAGTTCTGCCTGAGCATAGCCTCTTTCTACAAACTTTTTTCTAAGATGTTCGTCTGAGACCAATGAGCTCATCGCTACAGAAATCTCTTTTACACTAGTCGGATCCACCAAGAGGGCAGCTTCTCCAGCGACCTCTACGAGTGAACTAATATTTGAAGTGATCACAGGAAGACCACAGCTCATAGCCTCTAATATAGGCAAACCAAAACCCTCTAGTATAGAAGGATATACAAGCACATCTGCATGTGTGTAGAGATATCTTACATCAACATCTTCCAAATATCCAACAAAAACAACACTTTTTTTCAAATTATGCTCTTTCACAAAGTTCTGCATCTCAATATAATACTGGTCAGACGTATCGTACTTCCCAGCAATCACCAACCCTCGCGAACCTCTCTCTGTTTCACTTAGCGCAGCGTATGCTCTAATAATATTAAATATATTTTTTCTCTCCTTTATCGTACCAACAAAGAAAAAATACTTTTCAAAAGGCATTTTGAGTTGAGTCTCTTCGCTTGGAACAACCGGTGTAAATCCAGCATATATAACATCTATCTTGTCCGGGGAAACATCAAAATATTTAATAATGTCTTCCTTTGTGGCGCTGGAAATGGCAACAATCCTTTTGGCTCTACGAAAAGCAATTCGCGTAATAAAATCTAGATATATTTTTTTTAGAAAATCTCTCAAGGTATTGTTCTTTCTGTACTTGTAGGCAAAATCATAGACCAAAACATAGTAATTCTTTGGTGCAAAGAAAAGAGGAACAATTGTTCCATTGAACAAATACAGATCTGCTTTTGGTGAAAAGAGTAACCCCAATTCTTTCCAAAACTTTCCAAAAGGAACCTCAACAGCGGTCATTTCACCTCTACAATCACTATCAATAAACTTTGTAAGACCCTTACCCTTTTTGGAGTAAACAGTACACTCATGACCTCCAAGTGAACGATCGAGACCTTTTAAAAATTCGACTAAGAACCTCTCTAGTCCTGCCAATTTTCCAGTCGCAAAATTTGTAACAATTCCTATATTCATAGACTACTCTTTTACCTCCAATTCCCAAATAAGAATTTTTACGGGAAAAAGGAGAGATAGATATTGATCATAAAACTTAGGACTTCTTTGAACAAAAGTCTTAAATAGTCTAATAAACAAATTCTTGGAAGAATGCGGCCATCCATACCAAAAACCAACCAAAGAGAGCTTTTTGTTTATATACTGATACCCAGATTGAGAGTTATTCTGGTCTACAAAATAGTTCATCGACGTGGAAGTAAAAAAATGCTTATGTGTAGGATCTGCGAAGGCATCTACGCTACGAAAATATGGAACTGCAATAATTATCCTACATCCTACCTTACCAATTCTTTCTAACTCACAAAACACTCTAACTAAGTCTGAAAAATGCTCTAAGGCACTATGGATGAATATAATATCAAAACTATTGTCATCTATGCCCCAAGGAAATACATCAAGGTCTGCCTGCATATCGACACTGGAAAAATCAAGAGTATCAACACCAAAGGCCCCTTTTAGTTTGTTGTCTCCACAACCAAGATGGAGTACTTTTTTTTCAGGAAAGGGGTTCTCCTTGATAATTCCAGCCCTTGTGTAAATTTTCTTACAAAAATATTCCATACTAAATTCTTTTATTCAAAAAGGATAGCACCGTAACAGCTCGTTTGTCCCATGTGTAAGCTTGGACATCCAGAAAAGCTTGATCAACAATTTTACTCGCTACAGATGGATTTTCTTCCAGATGAAGCAAATTTGATGCCAAGTCTTCGGGGGTATTATTCTTTAGTACCAATGAATTACCACTACCTAGAATATCACCAAATGATGGAATACGAAAGCTCACAATAGGCCTCTTTGAGGCCATGTACTCAAACATTTTTAAGGGAGATGTATAATTTCTTGAGACGCTCGACTCACTATTACCCGTAAGAACAAGACAGTCTGAGGCCTTCAGCCACAAGGGTATTTCTTTTTGATTCTTCTGCCCCACATAGTATCCTTTCCCATCACCCTCAGAAGAAATATTTCCAACGAAAATAACCAAAAAATTTGCTGGCAAAAGATTGGCAGCCCCCTTCAACACATCCACACCCTTCCATTTTAGATCAGAACCAACATACATGACAATCCATTTATCCTGCGGAATACCAAGTAGCTTTCTTGCGACATCTTGTTCTTTTTGGATATTGAAAGCCTCGATATCAACGGCATCTGGAAAAAGAAGTACATTTTCCTTACTAATATCAAATATCTCAATAATTTCTTTTTGGTAGTAAGAAGTGACACACACCACACCTCTCAAACGAGATACAGGCTTCTGATATAGATCCAAACGGCCAGGCTTGATATGGGATTCCCAAAAAACACAAAAGCGCTTTGGTAACATAGCGAGCCAGAGTACTGACTCCCCTCTGCAATAAATACTAACGTTTCCTCTTTTGAATAGAAAATAGAGAAATGAAAAACATGCAAAAGAAAATGAGAGTATGCGATAAAAAATCTTTTTTTGAATAAAAGTGAGATCTATTGTTGGAATTCTCTTGATCTTAAAAAGATTTTCCTCAATTCCATAAAACTTGAATAAACTTTCATCTATGAAATTTCTTCTCTGTGGAATAACCAGTGTCACATCCGCACCCGCTCGCACCAAAGACTCACACATTTTAGATATTTGGTATCCATGTGCCTTTTCTGTGGGGACTCTTACATTTGCCACATAATACAACTTCATACTTTTGTAATTGGAATAAATACATGTACTTTACTCTTATACAGAGCTCCATACTTTGTAGCTGGAGTTACAGACACTTCAATACTTTTTTTAGTCTTATTTATGTCATGTACTTTGCCATATGAAATCCTGTATATTGGTAGCAATGAAGTAATCAAACCTATACTCAGCCAAGATAGTCTATAGAAACATTCCAAAAGATGCCCACCACGTAGTGCATACCAAGCATGATTCACAGTCTCCCGAATAGAAAAGAGTTGAGTTTTCCCTGGTCTTAATAGCTTAAATGCAAAGTACAGTGTATCAAACTTTTTTGGTATACCATTTTTCAGAATTCCTGTTGAAACATTTTTCTCACCCCAAAACTTGTGAATATGGATATCATGATGTTTGTTTACCTTATGAAAAACATCCACTCCTGCATATTCATATTCGTAACTCATAATCTGTTTAGCATTTCTCCAAATTTGTTCGATTTCGGGAATTCTCGTTAGCCACGCAGTATGAGCACTCCAAAAATGCCTGCACTGATGATCCAGCTGAAAAAACCCATCGTGCGGCTGATATTTTTTTTCATTGCTATTTTTTTTCAGCTGAACTATAGCATTATTGATGATTACATTTTTCAGTCGATGACTGGAGTGATAGAGTGCAAAAATATCAAAAGGATGAGACACAACCTCACTCTTCCCGAGCCAATACCATCTCTTTGACTCAAAAGTAAGATCCTTATACCCCTTCTTCGTATATAGCCCGACCAAGGCTTCTACACTCCTTTCAATCGAAGCTTGGAATGAATCACTCTGTATGTCACAAAGCGCCATACAATACTGAATAAAGGCTGTATGCCTTGACTGGTAATAGGTTGTAGGGCCTGTGTAACTAGAAGGGCAACCTCTCTCCTCTGCATCTGGGTAATAGATAAATAATCCATCAGCAGTAGTATTTTCAAACGCTTTTTGAATCGAATTTGCAATTGGTTTTTTTATATCATACCCCCGATAGGCGGAATATGAAGCAAGGCCAGTATTTCCCCACAAACGTTGGTTTGTAATAACTTTCTGCAAATGTGCTTTTTTTAAATATGTTTGAGCACAAAGATCAATTTCATTGTGAACCTGGTCCAATTCTTTTTCCGAAAAAACCTCACTATACTTCATCAAAAAACGGGAGATGCAATCAATCGCTGCACCAGAATCAATAACATTATTACTCATGTTCATCATATTGATATTGCCAGGATAGAATACCCAGGCATTACCATCCCAAAAGAGGCTATCGAGCACATCAAAAACAGCTTTTTTTGCATCATCAATTCTTCCTACGTATTCATAGAGATCAATAATATATGCATATTTTCCAGTATGTACTAGCCTATGCTTCGTGCAATATTTTTTCTCCAAAAAAACTATTTGTTGTTCAATAAATTCTCTAAACTCCATACCGTTCTATTATCCCTTTTATCAAACTTGGCAAACTATGCTCCGACACAATAATATCTCTCGACCTTACTACTTCAGCACCTCCCAACACAGCAATCACACGATCGGAGAGTACGCCGTCCTGCTTCGAAAAGTATACACTTGGCACAGCCTCTTTGTATGCCTCGTTTATGGTCAAAACGAGTCTGTTGCAAGACATTCCCTCCAGAACATCTTTGTCCATGCTGCCAGTTGTACTGAAATTCAAAATAATATCTGCACTATTATACACCTTTGGGAGATCCGTATTCGGCATGGCACCTTTCCACACAACTCGGTGTCCCAAACTGAGATCACTTACCAACACTTTCATTGCTTTTTCATACTCAATCTCCTCTTCTGTTACCGGTACACCCACAATCCACAATACGGCATCAACATCTTTTTTGATCAACTTAAACAGTAGCTTTATACTTATCTCCTGATTCTTGCATGGAGCCACTCGCCCGACTTGGAGAAGTATCTTCTTATCACTGTTAGCTTTTTTAGTTTTGGCCGGCCGAAACAGGTCAGTATCAATACCATGACCAGTGATTTTAAGCTTTTTACTTTTCAGACGGAAACTTTTTCTGGATGCAGAAAAAATAGTATGTACCATTTTTTCTGCAATTCTGAGTTTTAGATCCACAGACTTGTGTGTATACCAAAGTGCCACCTTTTTTCCGAGTAGCTTCCAAAATAATCCACCGAGCACAAGGTACTCGGGATTCATATGTACGAAAACACTGTCATACTCTTTTCTGTATTTCCAGATATACGTATAGAAACTTTTTGTGTAAGCAAATTTTGTAGCATCACTGTCTTTTCCAAGTGACAATACGGTCACATTTTCCGGCAAATCGTACTCTCCTTTTTCAAGACAAACGACAATAACAGACTCGCAATGCTTCGCAAATTCAATAATCCACCTGTGAAAAAATCCAAGGATTGCGTCGTTCTGGTTTACTTTTTGTGTGAGAATGAGGAGTTTCATAGTCTGATATTATATGTGAATCATCTTCTTAAAATGCCCCAAAGCAACTGACTTCTTTACAAACCTCGGTGTTATTTTTTTTATATGTTTCAATACTCTCTGAGAAAAAGACTTCTTATTTTCTCTGCTATCCAAATTGTTGATTTTCCCCTCTACCATGTCTCGTGCACATGCACCAACAGAAACATTCATATCTTTTGCTCGTGCTATCACACTTCTTACTTTCCTTGCATATTCTACATCAATAAATTCCTTGATCTTTTCATCACTGACGAACTGTCTCATCACACTTCCAAGAACTCCACCAGAATTTGCAACAAAATCAGGAAGACAAAGAATCCCCCTTTTATTTAGCACGCCTTCGATTTCTTTGTTCATTGGAATATTTGCACCAGAACAAATTATTTTGGCTTGAATAGATTCAATATTCGAATCATTGATAGAGAAATGTTGTGCACATGGAACTAGGACATCAACAGGTAATGCAAATATTTCTTTTTTATTGTAAAAAAGGTCCCCACTCTGTGTCATGTATTCTGCAAGCTCACCTTTCCCTTTTTCTCTGAGCCCAACGAGTTTCATAACATCCAATCCATCTGGGTTATAAAGCATTCCGCTTGTATTAGAGATAGCAACCACACAGACACCCATCTTATCCAATTCTGTAGCCAGCGACGCCCCGACACTCCCAAAACCCTGTATTGCAACTTTCATTCCTTTGAGTGGAAGTTTGATTGATTGGCATACCTCATTTATTGTTACAGCAACTGACCACGCTGTATAGAGATGTGAAATATCTTTCCATTTCCGAAAATTTCTGAGGGGCATTCCCGCACCCTTTGCAATCTCCTTTATATCCTGAACAGTAGCACCCATGTCGACACCAAGCAGATAGGTGTGAGTTTTGAGATACGGGGCAATATTTCTTCCAAAGGACCAGAGCATTTCATTTCGCTTTTCATTGGTAGTGTCTGACGGAATTGACAAGCCAGCCTTTGCACCGCCGATCTCCATACCGAGAAAAGCATATTTATTTGTCATAGTCTCTGCGCACCCACGCAGCTCCTCTATACGCACTTCTGGCATTATCCTCACACCACCCCATGATACATTATTTACAAGTCTATCAATGACAAGAAACCCTTGCATTCCAGTAACAGGATCGGAAACGCAACACTCAATTTCAGGAGGTACTGTTTTCATACTACACTTCCACTTCCGAAATAAACTTCCTATATTTTCCACGACCTTCCCGTGGAATATCATTCACTTCAGTCACATGTATATCTACCCGCTCTCCAAAACAACCGGATCGGATCTCCCTCTCCATTTCTTCAGCAGTGTCGTCAGAAAAAGAATCTTCCGGCACAACAAGCACTTCAAAAGTATTTCTATTTTTTTGGATAATTCGAAATTTCTTCACCCCCTGAATTTCATCTAGATTACAAATTGACCGAGGAGACACTCTTCTCCCACTCGGAAGCACCACCCAATCGTCTTTTCTTCCTACAATATTTTTTATCAATGGGGACTTCCTTCCACACGAACATAAACCACACCGTTTTATAACCAAATCACCAAGTTTGTATCGAATAAAAGGCATGTCTTCATGATACAGGCTCGTGACCACAATCTTCCCTTCCTCACCATCGGGGACAGGCTCACCGTCCTCCAAGACCTCTACGACTGCCGACTCTGTAATGAGATGATACCCCTCTTTTTTTGGACATTCAAAAGCAAGACGCCTAAACTCAGTACTTCCATATGTATCATACACGGGAACTCCAAATACTCTCTCAATGTACTCTCTGTCCTCTTTTTCTAGCACCTCCCCAAGTGTAAACAGTAATCTAATGTTCTTCAAAGGAATATGTTTGCTCTCGATCTCCTTTGCAATCAGAAGTAGAACAGAAGGATACGTATAGATGGCAACTCTTTTAATCTTTTGTAGTTCTTCAATAATATCCTCAGTAGGCTGATTTATTGTTATAAGCTTATTTTTTAATAAACCAATTTTTCTAAACCAATATGTATCCATTGGCTGAAAAGGGATACTGAGTTCTACCAACGTATCTCGTACACTCAGACCACACTCAAAAAAAGCAAAATAGACAAGTGCCTGTGCGTAGTCTGCATTCCTCTCTGAATAACAGAAAGAAAATGGTTCTGCCGTAGACCCCGTTGTTCTCTCCACAATACAGTCTTCTGGATCACTCATGTCAGATACAACGTCCTCTGGCCGTGCCTCACGGATATCTTTTTTTTCAACAGTTGGAAGCTTTTGTAAATCCTGAACAGTTTTGATGTCCTCTGGCCGGAGACCCAACTCATCAAATTTCTTCCGATAAAAAGGGACATGTATATATACATGACGCAAGATCTTTTGAAGCTTTTTTTCTTGCCTCTTTTTACGCACGTCTGGACTTGCGTTCTGATCAAGCCAGAGACGAACCAAGAAAAATACAAAACGAAACCCTCTAATAAACAAGGGTTCACTTCCTTTTTTTCGTTCCTTAGCCACTGACTGTTTCTTCGCTTCAGGGCATATAGCTTCCAAAAAGGCTTCCGTGTCACCCACAGAGACAATAGTCACTGACGCAGAAGACTGAACCTCATGACCTGCTACACCCACATCAGACATGATGACAGGGCACCCTGCTGACAGCGCCTCGATAACAACCATTCCGTACCCTTCTGCGAGACTTGGAAATAAAAGGCAATCTGCTGTTTTGAGATAACTATACGGATCATCTGTCCACCCCTCGAACAGAATAAATTCCTGTAGGCCTAGGCGCTTTACTTGTGCTTGTAAAGCACCTTTTTCTGACCCCCTCCCAACAATGAGGAGAAGATAATTCTTCTCATAGCCAAGAACCTCCGAAAAAACATCGATAAGCCAAGAGATATTTTTTTCTTTTTCCAATCTCCCAAGTACAAGGAATATTTTTTCAAATCCAGAATATTTGGAATGAAGATTAATCTTTGGTTCATGTGCTTGAATAACATGAGTGTCTACTTTTATAGGCCGAATGGAAATCTTCTCTTTTTTAATTTCCATTGTCCGTATACTTTCTGCTATACGCTGACTCACAACCCTAATTTTTTCTGCCTTTTTAATAACCATTTTTCCCAAGAGGTATCGTAACCTATTCCACAGACTCCCCCTCCTGTAATACTCTGATCCAAAAAAATCTCCATGCACTTGGACTTCAACTGGAATATTTCTTTTTTTTCTGAGTAGTAGCCCAATAAAACCAATAAAAAAAGGATCTTGGACAGTAATTAAATCAATGTGATTGCTCTGTACAATCTTTCTCCCTGATTTCAGTATAGAAAAAAATTGTTTCATCTTATTTCCTCCAAACCCCAGCACATGAACCCTTTCATGGGGTGTATTTTGAAAATCTTCACTGTGTGGAACCAAAATATGAAGTGTATCCTCTTTGTATTCTTTGATAATACGATTCAAAACAGAAGACCCTTTCTGAGCCACCCCTCGATCTAGACTTATCATGAGAATATTCATACCGACTCCTCAATATACGACAATGTCTGCTCTGCAGTAGCAGAAAATGTCTGGGAATAAGAAATATATGCCATTGCTTTTCTATACTCTTCATATTCACTCACATCCATGATTTCCTCCAATACTCTCTTCATATCACTCACATCTTTTGGATCAAATGATTTGGCGTGCTCCAGCACCCATGCATAGCCAATTTCTTTTGAGGTAAGAAATGGGGTGCCGACTGCCAAACAATCGAGCATTGTGTTTGGGCTAATATCTGTAAGACTCGGAAAAACAGCAACATAACACTCAGAAAAAATCTGAAGAAGTTTCTCTCTACTTACCGCATTCTCAAAAACAACATGCGGGATATCATTATCTTTGACATACCGAAAAAGCGATTCCTTTTCTTCCCCATCTCCGATAATTCGCAATCTAAGCCCTTCTGACTGAGCGTCAGCAAATGCTTGGATAAGACGAAGTACATTATTCTTCCTATTGAGCCTCCCGGCAAAAATGATGTCGTCATTTTTCCTTTGGTGAGTAAGCCCTTTTTCTACACAAGGGAGAGGGTTAGGAACAATTTCCACTTTTCTCTCAGAAAATCCATAGTACTCTGAAAAAATATCCGCCTGAAACGCTGTGGTAAAAAATAATTTCTTGGCTCTGCCAAATACCCATTGGATGAGCGGAAAACGAATCTTTTCCTTCTTGTATAATTCCTTTTCATAATATTCTCTCAGTGACACAGCTTCATGATTCATACGCAGATAGCGCTCCCAAATGAAATCCCCACCAACTCGGATAAAGAGAAGTTTATCAGAGAAATAAGAAACGAGAGCTGCAGGCACACCCGCGCTCATGTGATCAAAACAATAGATGACATCTGCCTTCCTTGATAATTTCAATAGCGCAAAAAAATACCGTGTATAATTTGAAAGTGTCCCAGACCTTTTTATTCTCTTCACAGGAAAAGGGAGATCTCCATCTGATTCTACTTTGAGAGAATCCGAATATGTCAGGACAGTGACGTCTGTGCCGAGTCGAACAAACTCTTTTGCAAGAGCAGGAACATATGTGGCAGGCCCGCCAATCTCTGGGGTAAAGATTCCTGTTGCAAGAATAATCTTCATAACACTATCATCATATTTCTCATATCAACAGCAATAGTATCCCAGTTGAACTTCTCCTGAACGAGTGACTGTGTCCTCTTCAGGATTACATCCAGATCTTCTTCGGATAAACCCAAAACCTTTTCTACTGCTCGAGTGATACTTTCAACATCCTCCGGATTACAAACAAATCCCGTTTTTTCATCTTCGAGAAAATCAGGAATACCACCAACCATGGTTCCTATAACAGGAAGCCCAGCAGCCATAGCCTCGAGAAAGACATTTCCAAGACCTTCTGATAAACTTGGCCTGCAGAAGATGTTACTCGCCCATAAGTATTTTGGAAGATCCTGATGCTCTATGCGTCCGCTAAAATGAACTCGATCCTCGAGACCCAGCTCTTTTGAGAATGCTCTCAAATCAGACTCAAGCTCTCCTGTACCAATCACGAGAAGGTGAACAGTATCTCCCAGACGTTTCATGGCCTCAATCAAATCCCCCACCCCGTTCTTCTTCACAAGCCGAGAAACAGTAACAAGGATCTTTCCATTTTCGGGAATACTACATTTATTCCGTATCTCTTCTCTAGCTTCAATTTGGAATTTTGAATTTTGAATTTTGAATTTCCCTATGTCTACACCATTTGGAATCACTTTGGAAATTTCTCCCTGAAATCCCATGTTCTTTCCCCAGTTCAAAAGATACGTACTAATTGCCTGAAGTCCATCTGCAGAGGAAAAAATACCTTCAAATTTTTTTCTTACAAAACGAACTTTCTTTTGAATATAATCAAATGGATCCCCTTCTTGGAGTGTAAGCAGGAATGGAATACCAGTCTTCTTTTTGAATAGTCTCGCTGCAAATCCACTATAGCTTGCCATGATTGACCAGCAGAGATCAAAGTGGATTTCACTATTGAGTGCAATCCCCTTTCTGTGACCAAACATTGCGAGAAATAGCTTATCAATCATCGGTACACCAATACCAACTCTATGGACTGTAATATTTCCAATGTTTTCTTTTTTCAAAAGCTTTCTATCCATCTTCGCAGTCACCATATGGAACTCAATATCACCGATTCTATCGGTGATTTCTTTGACCGCCACTTCTGCCCCACCAAGAAATGGATCGTATGCAGTTGAAAAAATAATGATATGTTTCATAAAAAAATTCAAAATGCAAATTTCTTTGAATAATTGAAATTTATTTGTTTTTTTAAATTTGCTATTTGCTATTTTTTATTCTTTTTTTAAAGTCATCAATTATCTTTCCCAATCCTTCTTCCAAATCAACTCCAGGTTCCCAATCAATTTCATTTCTTGCTTTTGAAATATCTGGTTTTCGTTGCTTTGGATCATCTTCTGGTAGATCTAGAAAAATAATCTTACTTTTTGAGCCAGTCTTCTCAATAATTTTCTCTGCAAGTTCAACAATAGTGAACTCATCAGGATTTCCAAGATTAATTGGCCCCTGAATTCCCTTCTCTGAGTTCATAAGGGAGACAAGACCAATCACCAAATCTTCCACATAACAAAAGCTCCGTGTTTGCGTTCCATCACCATAGATAGTAATTGGCTCACCCCTGAGTGCCTGAAGAATAAAATTTGAAACAACTCTGCCGTCGTTGAATGCCATCCGTGGGCCATAGGTATTGAATATTCGAGCAACTTTTATTTCCATTTCATGCATTCTGTGGTAATCAAAGAAAAGTGTCTCAGCACAGCGCTTCCCCTCATCATAGCAGGCTCTCGGCCCTATTGAGTTCACACTTCCTCTGTAATCCTCTGTCTGGGGATGAACCTCTGGGTCTCCATATACTTCTGAAGTAGATGCTTGTAGTATTCTAGCCTCATGTTTACGCGCCAGCCCAAGCATGTTGATAGTGCCCAGAGTATTGGCTTTTATAGTACGAACTGGGTTTTCTTGATAATGCACTGGTGACGCTGGACATGCGAGATTATATATCTGATCAATGTTCTCATCAATAAATAACGGCTCAATAATATCATGTTCTAAAAATCGAAAGAGGTTATTATCCAAAAGATGTTCAATATTCCTTTTTGAGCCAGTAAAGAGATTATCAACGCAAATAATTTCATGACCTTGGCCCAAAAGATGTTCACAAAGATGGGAGCCGATGAACCCGGCCCCTCCAGTTATCAAAATTCGCATATTTTAGCTAAATATTGCATTAATTTGGCAAATATATTATGCTATATTCGCTATGAAACGTCAAGATAGAAAGAAAATTCTATTTGTTATTACCCAAGGCGCTTGGGGCGGTGCTCAGCGCTATGTTTTTGATCTTGCGACGAGCGTAAGTGATTCTTTTGATATTACTGTAGCTGTCGGAGAAATAGATGGAAAGAAGGAGTTGCAGGAAAAACTGGAAACGGGCAACTGGCAACTGGCAACTATTGAACTTAAACACCTCAAACGCAAGATATCCCCTCTTAATGATATTAGAGCCATATATGAGCTTAGAAAGCTCTACAAGACCATCCAACCCGACGGTATCCACCTGAATAGCTCTAAAGCGGGAATTCTCGGCTCTCTAGCATCTTTTGGGCTTAAAAATTCAAAGCAAAAAGTTGTATACACTGTTCACGGGTGGATATTCAATGAACCGCTCGGCATAATAAAAACAAAACTCTACACTTTCTTAGAAAAAATAACATCACCTTTGAAGTCAGCTTTTATTGTACTGTCACCACAGGATAAGGAGGCTGGGATGAAAAAACTTGGCATAGAGAGCCCAAAGATACATACAATTCCTCTTGGTATCGAGAAACCTGAAAAGCATCTTACAAAACAAGAAGCGAGGAACATACTGTTTACAAAAACAAAAATCAAGCCAAAAGATGAAGTATTTGTTTTTGGCACTATTGCAGGCCTGTACAAAACAAAGGGGTTAGATATACTCATCAGTGCGGTAGAGGAAAAAAAGAGCGATCTTGCAGATGCTCAATTCCAAATTATAGGAGAGGGCCCAGAAAAAGCATCTCTTGAAAAACTGATCCAAGACAAAGGTCTTGAAAATATGATTCATCTTGTTGGTTATGTCGAGAATGCAGCAGAGCTTCTTCCTGCATTCAATACTTTTGTTCTCCCATCAAGAAAGGAAGGTCTCCCCTACACAATCCTCGAAGCGAAAAATGCTGGTGTCCCAATCATTGCAACGAGAGTTGGAGGCGTACCAAGCATGATTGAAGACAGAGCAATAGGACTTCTGATTGAACCAGAGAACAAAGCAGGGCTATCAAATGCATTGGTAAAAATGTATAAGGAGAAAAAATATAAAGACTCTCCAGGCCAGGATAATACAAAAAACTTGAATAGTCTAGAAAAGATGATTCAAGATACAGTTGCACTTTATTCTGAACTATCCGACAGCATCTGATCGAAATTAGATGAAACAAAAAACAGCGCCCTACACGCTGTTTTTTCTATCTTTACTGTGTGCTCGTAACCATACCTCCACCAATAAAGGTGTTCACATACGGATCATCTGCAAAGGAAAACCCATGCTCCTCTGCCCGTAATACAGCATCTGCAGTTCTTTCTTTATCCCCAATAGTCATATAAAAATTGACTAAACGCTTCCAAGACTCTGCTATCTTTGGATCAGTCTGCAAAACTTCTTCATAAATGAGTGTTGCCTCCTCGATTTTTCTGAGCTGTGTTTTGACTGTCCCAAGCATGAATCTGAGCTGTTGCCGCTTGGGTGACAGCTCTATTGCCTCAACAATAATCTTCTCAGCCTCCAAAACTTTTGATGAATCATTGTTCACCTGTGCATTCATCTGCAGAAGCTGGGCTTGCTGTATATGAACACGTATATCCATTGGGTGTAATTCTCTGTTCTTGGAAAGCTCTTTAAATGTGGTTTCAATAATTGGAGTAATCTTCTCTGGGTCTGCTTTATTAAGCTGCTTGCTGAGCGCTTGGACTACAGCGCGTGTGAAATCATTACGGATATCATCAATATGAGGAGATGTAATTCCACCAAGCGATTCATATGCAATCAGAGGATTCTGACCAGAATATATTGTACGGATAGCCTTCAGCGTTACGTTATTCGCCCTAGCTGGCCCAACGTTAGTAGCGAAGAGGAGTAATAGCATTACGGCACTACCAAGAACTAGCCCACCAACAGATATTTTACTTCCACGTTCAGTACTACCATAGTCAATAGAAGAACTGTTGAAAAATGCAAGGAAAAAGAAAAAATAAAGATATGAAGTAGGATTTTCAAATACAAAGACATTTGAGACTAGATGGGCAACAAGAAAGGCTGTACCTATGCTTGCAATATGAACATCTACATTCCCCTTCTTCTTTGCTTTCCAGATAACAAAGATAGCAGTGCCAAACAATCCAAAATAAACCAGCACACCAAAGGCACCCTGCACAGCCAGTGTATTCATGACAATATTATGAGCATTGTCAAACCATGTTTCTCCATACCCATAGCTGAGGAACTGTGTTCGATAATATTTATTAAAGGCGTAGAAATAATTATTTGGCCCCCATCCAAAAATAGGCCGTTCCTTCCAGGCGTCAGCAGCAATCCCCCACGCCATGAGTCGTGTATTGGCAGTTCCGCCAGTGATGGATGAATTGACAAGCTTTCCAACAGTTGGAATATGAGAAACAAAAGTTGTCTGCCGGAAAGCAAATAAGCTGATGAGAACAAGGAGACCTGAAAAAATAAGCCCAATAAATACCTTTCTTACTTTTGGATATTCTTTCAAAGCCAATGCATAGCAGATAAAAAGTACACCAAGTCCTGCAATTACACCAAGCAACGCACCTCGTGTTCCTCCAGTGAAGATAGCCATGAGACCGAGCAATCCAACAAATACATAAGATACTCGCCACATATTCCTTCCTTTTTCTTTTATTGAAAGGAGAATACTTACAAAAAACAAAAACATTCCATATGCACTATAATAAATTGGATTGCCCAGTGTAGATGATACCCTAGAACTATCTTGATTTAACAAAAATTCAGGATTAATGAACTTTTGCCACGCACCCACCAACATGACAGCACTTCCTGACAAGAGAAAAATCCTCATGAACCACTTCCAATCCTTCCATTCCCGTAGAAGACTGCTGAGCATGACGTAATAAAGAATATAGTGCACAATGGTAAACAGACCAAGCATTCTTTCATGATTATCCCAAAAACTATGATACCAATCCACTCCAATAAATGTTGAGAGTCCAAAACTTAATAAATACAAACCAACAGCAAGGGTTATGGGGGTGAGTCTACATCTATAATATTTCCAATTACTTGCAAGGAGTGCGATAAAGCCTATTGTCATCAAAAGAATCAAGCTTCTAAAAAGAATGATCTTTGGGACAATGAAAGGAAAAATAAAGTGGTCAGATATAACAACGAGAGGAATAAATAGGATACTACCTGCCAATATTTTTATAATGAGTTCAATCTTTTTTTGCATAAAAAATTATTATTGAGCAAGGTCATCAAACCAAACCGTCTGAATAAAATCGTCGAGAGATTCTTTTTGTGATATACCATCGCCAATAACTACATATTGACTATCTGGATAATAAACAGAAATATAATAGACCTTTGAAAGACGTTCTAAACTGAGGAGCTTTCCATCTGCTCCACCTATAGAAATACTGCTGACGACCGCATCAGATACGTTCTCACCCTGATAGCGCACTGAAGAAATAAGTTTCTGATCACCATCCTCTTCGAGAATGCAAGATGTACAAAAAGAAACTCCCGATTCTTTTTCAAGAAACTCCTCCCCCTGCCCAACATACACCTGTTGCAATCCAGTCTTTCTTTTTTTATCTACATAAAAATCTACCCGGTTTAGATCCACATCACCAGTCCCAAGAGATTCTAGCTTCGTATCACCCCACGATGCTGGATAACAGAACGTCACTGGTGTCCCAGGTATGACATATATAGCATCATATTCTTTTTTCTTACACAGACCTACATAATCTACACGTTCTTGAAGTCGACCAGCCTCTTTTGCAGACGTTGCATATTGGCCATAAATATCCATACAGACTTCTCTTGTTTCATCGAACACAGGAAACAAAGGAGGGCATGTACAATACCCTTCATGGAATTCTCCCCCACTCTCCACACATTTGGCTTGCAAGTCCTTCTGCTCTTGTGACTGGCATCCAAAACCAAAAAGAATCAGAAAAATACATATCATGAAATATTTTTTCATATGCTATAAATTATCATCAATGATAGACATGAGGTATATTTGCGTCTCCGTGGGATGAAAACCTCTATTGAGTGCCATTGTAACATACTCTTTCGCAGTACTCCAGTCCCCTTCTGCAGCATATATTTTTGCCATAGCCCAATATCCGTTGTGGATAGACGGATTCTCATCGATCGTCTTTTGGACCATCTCGCGCGCTTCTACGAATTTATCTTCAAAAAGAAGAGCTTCAGACCATAGATAGTAAATTTGTTGACGTTCTGGAGAAAGTCTCAGAGCTTCTGTCAGCTCTTCTTCCATGACATCGAGGACGTCAACCTCTGCCGTTTGTAATTCTCTGTACAACTCTATGAGACGGACTCGAGCACGCAGATCGAACGGGTGCTGTTCAAGGAGCACCTTCTGTGTTTCAACCCCAAATTGGAGGAGGGAAAGATATATCTTGAAATCCCCTGACCCGGGCTGTACACGATCAAGTCGGAGTATGGCAGAAGAGAAATCATTTCTCACATCTCTCATGTATGGACTAGGCATGATCATGACATGACGCATACGTTCCATTCCAGAAACAGGATCTTCAATGAATGTTACTTGGGCATTTCGATCCGCCCTATTCAATTTATTTGGAAGAATATTTCCATACCAAAGCGCATATACTGTAAAAAGGAACAGGACTAACAGCGTAAGACGATGCATCGACTTTTTTAAAGTATGAGTATCGAACGCTCTATCATTGCCATTCTCATCCGTTGGGGAATAATGGACAAGTACATATGCTAAGAAAAGAAATATAATAAGATATGAGCTCGGGTGATCAAAGACAAAAAAGTTATTCACGAGATAGGCAACAAACAGACTTGCAAGTGAAAACTCCTTCCAAGATATTTCTGATCTTTTCTTCCCGAACAGTGTTAGAAACAAGGTAATAAATATTGAAAGATAGGAAAGAAAACCAATAATCCCAGTATTAGAGAGGAGGTCAAAATACTGATTGTGTGAATGGTCAAACCAGGTCTCTCCAAAGCCAAATTTCAAAAACTCTGTATTATAGTATTGATTAAACACAACGTCATAATTTGACCAGCCCCATCCTAGAAGCGGACGATCCAGGAATCCTTTCCATGCTATCTCCCAAGCCATAAGACGTGTACTCGCAGTTCCAGTACGGGTAGCGATCTGCTGAAGACCATCCACACCCGGAATTGAAGAAAGACCGGGGACATCAAAAAAAATGACTGTAAGAAGCAACAGTACAATAATACCTGCACTCCCCAAGCCAATTTGCTTTATTTTTTTTGACTTCGAGTATACGGCAGATAGAAACCCAAAAAATAACAGACTCACCAGCCACGCAAGCATAGGCCCCCTACTCCCAGCAAGAGAAAGACCGAGAACCCCGCACAGAGCAGTGAGTCCGTAGCCAATATGCCATTTCCAATTCTTGGCATAGGATACTGCCAGAAGGATACTCAACCAAAAGAGAACAAAAGAAAATTGTCCAAAATAAATAAAATTTCCAAGTGTGCCATATGCCCGATATCCTCCGCCGAGCGAGAGGAATGGATGCTTGGCAGAAGAAAAAAACTGCAGGACACCAGCCCCAAACACGAGAAGGCAAACCACCAGAAGTGTATGAAGAATCAGATACCAATCTTTCTTTGCATGAAAGACGGTAAAAAGCATAACGAAGAAGGCATAGAGATGGATGAGCGTGAACACACCCTCCATGCGCTCAAAACTCCCCCACCAGCTATGATGCCAGTCGACCCCAAAGACGGCAGAAAGGAATGCAACCAGAAGAAATACTCCCGTAGAGATCACAAGTGGCTTCCTCCAGGAAACGGTCAAGGTCCTATTCCAGAGTAAAAATAAAAAAAGCAAAAATCCGCTACTCACCAGTGTGCGGAAAAAAAGCACTTTCGGAACAACGAATGGAAAGATATACGATTCCAAACTCACCACGAGTGGAGAGAAGAGACACAAAAGGAGTATTCCCTTGAGAGCCTGTACGTAGTACTGTTTATACTTCACATGCAAATTTTTAAAAAAAATCTAGTGAAACTATAGCAGAATATAGTCTGCCCGACAAGAACAAAAAAGCCCCCATATGGGGGCTTTTTCTATGGATCTCCACAACAGGGAGAAACCAGAAATCTCGAGGGAGATTAGAGGCTTCTGCTGAGTGTGTCACCAATGACATCATAAGAATCTGATGCGCTATACGCAGTCGAATTCTCTGATGCTCCAATAGGTGTGTAGTAGAATTCCAGAACACCATCTGCCCAGTTATCTTCAGCAGTGTTTGCACCTGCAGTGTAACCAGTAGCACCATTGAATGATGCTGAAAGTGAGACAGTTCCCGCAGTCTTACCATTGAACATGCCGGTTGTGTTGGCAGTCATGATGAAGGTTCGGGATCCACCAGCTGGAATAGTAAGGCTATCAAAGAGGCTATTTTGGTCATTTCCTTCACCAAAGATAGCATTTCCTGACCCAACACATCCACCACTCACACCAGCGGCAGTAATATCACAAGTAGTTGTACTTGCAAGATATGTACCAAGTCCGCCAGCGTCATTGGCTTCCCAGAGTTTGAATGTTCCGACTGTACCAGAGGTAGCACCATTACCAGTCAAACCACTGACAGATACTGCGATGGTCGTAGTCCCAAGTCGAAGTTCTCTGTCACCAGGATTGGTCACAGTATACTTGAAGACTTTTGCCTGTGTAGACAATTCAAGGGTACTGCCAAGACTTACATTAGTAATCCTTGGTGCAGTATTGTGGTAGAGGTGATAGCTTGATGTTGCGAACTGGTTGTCGTTCTGATTAACACCAGCAGTTGCATCAATAGCATTTCTATCAAGAATAGATCCATTTCCTGAAAGAATTTCAAGATTTGTACTGACGTCATCTGTGATGACGAATGCATTGATACTTGCAGCATTCATAGCTCCAGAACCATTCACGTTTGCTTTGAGAACAAGATATTTTGTTCCGTCAGCTGGAATGGCAAGACCAACACCTGTGAACTGTACTGTACCGTTTCCTGTTCCAGGAACATAGCTAGCCGTAGCAAGCACAGTGGTCATATCTGCACTGTCATACAGTGAGAATGTACCAAAGTTTCCAGCTGTTGTATCTGTCACAAATGTGTCATCGACAACGCTGAACTTGATCTTGTTGAGTGTAACAGCCTCATTCTGAGACTCAAGTTTCCACTTACCAACTTGCTGCAAGGTACCTGGAAGGCGGATAGATGAGATTGTTGTACTGTCGTTGACAGCAGTAACAATAACGTTTGCACTTCCAAAGGTGACATTCTGTCCTACTATATTGGTTTCCTGTCCAGATTTACTGGTAGCAGCACCAAGGTAGTCAACAGTAAAGAGAGATGTGCTTGCAACACCTGAAGCAGTTGTGAGTGCGTCAGCTGTAAGCTTGAGGGTCTTCTGCTCATTCTTTGACAAGCAGAGATTTCCACTAAAGCTGTTTGAGCTAGTAGCAACAGAGCTGATTGTAGAACCAAGCTGTGCATCGCCAACCCATACCTGAAGGTTCTGAAGATGTGTTGGAGCATTGAATGCGCCACTGACAGAACCGAGTTTGACAGAAACGTTTGTCAAACAAACATCTTCTGACTGACCAGCCTTAACAATATATTGACCGATAACATGATTTCCTCCTGGAGCAATAGTTCTATTTCCAAGAGATGTGTCCTTCACAACAGTCAATGCTGTACTCTGCACTGTGAGCAAGTTTCCTGCTACATTTGCAGTTGAAGCTGGATAGTCATCCTGGAAGTCAAGTGTTGACATTCTCTTTCCATAGAAGTTACCAATGTATGCACGATATGTCCATACATTTGTTGCTGTTGTTGGTACATTACCGACGATTTCGATAATACTATCTGTACCAGACTTCAGGGTAAATCGTGTAGAGAGTGTGTACTGTGTGCTATCACTTGTCATGAGTGTGTTAGCACTTGTTCCAGCACTAATAGTGTGGACGACTTTTCCGTCTACTTTGATCTTTACATTACCATTGAGGTATGCAGCAGTACTGGTTGCAATCTTCAACCCCATCTTTCGTACTTCAAAGTCCTCACCAACACCTCTTGCTTGATAACGAGCAAGAACGACTTCTGTAGCACCAGCTGAAATATTTCCAGATGGAGAATCAGATGCCTTTGTGAGAGTGATAGTACCAGACTTCATGCGGAAGTAAGCTGAAGCAGCCTCTACTTCTGAAGACCAATCCCCGCCATCGCTATCCACAGGAACAATGTAGAATCCAAGAACGGCATCCTTTACGAGAACATCATAATCATTCTGAAGTTCTACAGCAAAGTAATTTCCAGATCCATCCACGATGTCAACAGACAAAGTAAGTGTTCTGGTAAGACCAGCTGGAATAGTGTATGGAGTAGCAAGATTCATGGTGACATATCTGTCTTTCATGCTTGCAGTCGTTGCCAGGACACTATTGTCTGGTGCACGGAGCTTGAAGTTATTGAGGTCAGCTTCCTTCACTGTACCAGGTACATAGAAGACAACCTGCTCGAGCTGGAGATCATGTTTCCCATTGGACTGTGTGAGTTGGAATTTACCAATATCCTTGGTATCACCAATCTCAACATTTCCATTTCCAGCTGTCTGAGCATTGACAAGAGAGAGTCCGCCAACACCCTGAGCATCAACAGTCAGGTCACCAAGAGAGCTGTCTCCACTAGTAAGAGAGAAAGTATTACCCGTGACTGGGAAACTTCCTGATACAGCTGAAGTGGTGTCAACATCACTAGCACTTGCAATCTCTGCACCAACAGTACCACTGGTTGCGCCAGAACTAAAGTTGAAAGCAATTGTGAGTGTTTCTGTGTCACCAGCTGAGATGACGAGTGGAGAACCACTAAATCCGATAACAACAGTGTTATCAGAAGAGATAGAAGTGACCACATCACCAAGTCTCATACCATTGTGCCAAACACTGACACCAGAAACTGATGTATTTGCAGTAAGGCCTGTCTTGGTCACAGTAAGACCATTGACAGTAACATCCTCGTCATTGCCTGCTGTCAGGTTGACCTTGAGCATGTTGTTGTATGCAGTGCTATTAGAGAGTGTCTTTGATGCAGGAGTACTTGCAGACAGAGCTACTGTGAGCTTGCCATCTGCTGTTTCTACAGGAGTGAGACTTTCACCAAGTTGTGGTGGGTCTGCAACGATTTGTGACATAGTCATGGAAGGAGTTCCCATGGTCATTTCATCGATGAGTGAGTCTGCAACAGTGCGTACTGTACTTGCAAGGAGACCAAGGTCACCAGAAACTTCGTACAGCATGCCATCCATGACATAGTATGTCATTGTTCCACCAGCTTTCTTGACGAGCATTCCATCGTGAAGAGCGATTTCTGTCAATTCAGCGGCAGTATCCGTGAAGTTTGGCCAGAAAAAGTCTGAAACATCGATGATCATGCTTGCCCAGTTTGCACCATAGAGTGCTTCTGCAACTTCTGGACTTGCAATCTTTGCAAGGGTATTACCAGGAAGAACTGCATAGACACTTGGAGATCCAACAACCTTGACGAGATAAGAACCAGGTCGATAGTTAACACCGAATGGTGCTGTATCAGGGTTTGGGTAGTTATCAAAACATGTTGATGGAATCTCTACCACACCAGAGTAGTCTGGGTACCATGATTTATAGACGCTTGCGTGTGGAAAGTACATGCGTTCCATGTCTGCGTTGAGCAGATAGACTGCGCTCTGACCTTCAACCTTGAAAAGGTCTCCAGCTTCGAGACTTGGGCAATCAACTGCATTGACAGCCAATGGGACAAGAGCGGCGACGCCCATGCTCCACAGGATTGTCATGAGAACAACAGACCATGTGAACGACTTCTTTGTAAGTCGTAATGCGTTACTCATAATTTAGTTATGTATCCTACGCCACCACGCATCTCGTTCAAAACGAGAAGTCAGCGATGTAGAATGTTAGCTACAAACATGTAAGCGACTCGGATCGAGCCTCGACGTTTGCTTCATGTGTGCTCCGAGCAAGTCGGAGCGGATATCCTGACCACGCTTGTTATGAAAGCTGGCCAGAATGCCCCACGCCACTTGACTTGGAAAGATATAGAGTCTTTCCTCGCCCAGATGGCCTACTGTATGGCAGTCGACCACACATCTGCAGTCAGATGGGTGGTCGCGTTGCCATACAATATTCTGGGGATATCTTAGTAAAGAACGTGCAAATATGCACAATACTCTTCCAGAATATCTGAAAGAACATCTACATACTTTTCTTCTACTCCTCTTCTGAAACATCTTCTACCATATCGATAGTTCCAGTACTGCTCTCCAAAATACCAGCCTCTGCATCAAGACGTTTTTGTTCTTCTTGTATAGCCGTATTTGCCTTGGTCTCAGAAACAACTTTCTTTGCTTGGAGCACGGCTACGCCGGCCTCCTTTACCGAAGCAGTTGCATCGCGAACCGCGCTCATGACCTCTCCCAATTTATTATCTTGGATAAGCTGTGGTGCCTGTGTTGCCAATCCTTCTGCGGCTTTGTCCAAATCTGAAATAGCTGCAGTACTTGATGAGCGAGTTATGATTGTGTCTGCCTGAACATCAACTAGATTATTTTCTGTCTCAAGAACTAATCCATTCTCTGTACTGGTAGGTCCAGAAACGGGCTGTGCGACATTATTTACAGAATTGAGAGAAACTTCCTCAAGTTCTTGGTTAACTTTTTTTATTTCATCAGATGATTCTTTTAACTCTGTAATTTTTTCTTCAACAACCACCTTTACCATTTCTTTGACAGCCTCATCATCACTTTTTTTCAAAACAGCGTTCTCTACTGCAGAAATACCAACGCCGTCAACCACTTTTGTTGTTTTTTCGACGACTTCGACTATATCTTTTGTACTCTCCAGCTGATCAACCAATACCACTCCTTCTGTATCTTCTGTAAGTGTCTTCTTTACTTCCTTGAGTGTCTTCTTAATTTTGCCTGTTTCTGCTGTGACAACCTTTGCCACTTCAACGACTTCTTCATCGCTAATATTTTCCAAATCTTGGCTCACTGATTCGAGTGACTGGCCCAAATCTTTAAGTGCAACATCTTTGATCGCCGTTTCTACTTTTGGTTTATTATCTGGATTTTCTTTTACTTTTTGGACAGCTGTTTGAATTTCATCACTTCTCCTCTTGGCACGATCGATATTTTTCTTGATAACATCCTGTTGTGACCCTCCAAGCTGAGTGACTGCCCCGCTCATAGATTCTGTTGCGAGTTTGACTCCATACAGCCTATCACCAGGAAGGCTATTGTATGACGCACTCACAGTAGCAATCCATCCAGCACCTGCCAGCCCAAAAATAAGCGAAACTGTGAGCACTCTCTGCGCTGCTAGCGCAAACCCTCGTGGAATAAATACACTTTTTGCTGATGCAAACTGCTTCTCGAGCCGGACAAAAAAATTCTCATCCTTCTTGGCCGCCTCATTCGTATTGCTTCCTATCTGTTGTAGGAGCTGTCTGCGATGTTGCGAAACCCAAGACTGATCAGGTGTGAGCTGATCGTGTGATTTCAGAGACTGAAATTGTTCCTTGAGTTTTTGATCCATACTTCTATGAGAGGTCTTGTTCTCCAGTGAGTTCCCGGAGAAGCTTTGTGGCTCTGTGTATGATAACGCGAATGTTATTTTTCTTTTTACCCAGTATTTGTGATATCTCTGCAGTAGAGAATCCTTCCATATATTTCAGAAGCAGAACTTCTTGATACTCTTGCTTCATTGACTGTAGATGGATCAACAGACTTTCTGCATCTGACTTTATGAGGACATGTTCAGCCACCTTCTGCGTCTGGAGCTCTGGCATATTCTCTGCACCTTCGAATGGAATCTCTCTTTGTGCAGCGCGAGCTCTATAGACATCGACAATCATATTCCGCGCAATTTTGTAAATGAATCCACTAAAATTCTGAATTGACTTATGTTGCTCTCCAATGAGATACTGCCAAGCCTTTAAAAAAATTTCACTTACGAGATCCTCGGCTTCTTGCTTGTTTGATATTTTAAAAGAAACAAATCTATAAATCTTCTCTACATATCCATCATATAATTCGCCAAAAGCATCAGGATCTTTTTCTTTTCTGATTTTATAGAGAAGTGACTTTTCTTTAAGACTCTTCATAATAGAAGACGAGAAAATCGCCAAAGTGTTACACTGTATAACAAGACGCCAGTATAATAAGAGAATACTGACCTGACAACGAAATATATTGTTCTATAGGTATGAATGTCATATTCTAGGAAAAAAGACCAAAAACACTCATTTTAGCCAATTTTTGTATACACTAGTCTATACAAATACCTACTTACTCACTCTCTCTTGAATGAAGGATCATTATACCCAGAAACGTAAAAAAAAATCAAGTCTAGGCGAATATTGACAAATGACCATTTTTTGAGTACAATTTGTATATACTTTTCTATACAAATATGTCAGATTCGAACATTCCTGACACAAAAAAGGAAATAATCCGTGTTTCCATTTCAGAAGCAGCCCGACTCTTTGGGGTGAACCCGCAGACTATTCGTCGGGCTATCAAGTCACAAGAAATTACCTATGTGGTGGTTGCTGGCAGATATAAGATAAATTTTGAGAGCCTGATCAAGTGGTCCCAACAGAAGACCACAGTGAAGAATAAGTCAGAGCAACGTGGTATTGGACAGTTCGTTGACAAATGGAAAATCAAAAATACGCTCTATTCTCCGAGCACAAAAAGTGTCAAAGAGAATGATCAAAAAAAAATTCACAGAACTCATAGAATCAGCAAACCCTGCTGATTTTTTGCTTTCGCATTATAGCACTAATGATAAAATCATGGTACTATGAACATGTAGAATTGTACATTCCTATGAAATTTTTTGAATCACATTTTACAAAAAAATCGTTTTTTGGAACGCCACACAAGTGGTTTCTTGCATTCCTCATCTCCCCTATTCATGCCGCAGAGATGCACTACAAGAAAAAATATCACCTGAACTATCTGCACGCAAAGAAGCTTTTTTTCTTTGACATGCTACTGATATGTTCAACCCTCATTCTCGGTGCTGCTACAATATTTTGGTATACCTACGACCCGACTGTCACAGACCTTGTTCATGTGGGCGTTACCGCATCTATTGATAACAAGGGTATTGCAGATGTCCGGGCAGAAAGCGGAGACCTTATACATTTCTCTGTCTCATTTCAAAATAATAGTGATGTACTTCTGCAAAATCCTATCATTACACTCTCACTTCCACCAGGCTTCCTAATTCAGGAGACAGTGCCGTCTGAAACATTTGATGCCAGCACGCAATCCTTTTCCATACATGATTTGGCACCAAGGGCATCCGGAGAAGTTACATTTCTAGGGATCCTCTATGGAACACCTGCATTAGAGAATGCAGTACGCGCTACTCTTTCATACAAGCAAGAGGCGCGAAATGTGAGAGAACAGACACACGCAGGAATTATCGCTACGCTTCGTGGATCAAAACTGATGGCTGAGATGGCAGTGCCAGACGTCCTCCTCGCACAGAGCAAGGCAGAAATTAAAATCTCAATATCGAATACGGGTGAACGTCCAATCAGTGAAGTCATTCTGCCACTAGATATCGATGAAACACTACGACTAGAGATTCTCAGCCAAGATATTGGAGAAACAAAAGGACGTGAATGGTTTCTTGATACACTCGCACCAGGAGAAAGTGTGGAGCTCGAAGCACTCCTCATTACGTCACTCCCAACAAATGTTACTGAAAAAAGGATTCGCCTAGCACCGAGTATTCAGGTGAAGGATGAAACTTTCTCCCAAATGCCTGTTGAAAAAAATGTTCGCATAGTCCATCCGCGCCTTGAGATGTCAACATCCTGGAACACTAGCATACCGGCAGTCTCACCTGGAGATATCCTTGAAATGACCATCCAGCTGAGAAATACGAGTAATGCAACATTCGAAGATGTCATTATTTCCCTCCCCCTTCCCACTGGAATTGTTGACGTTGCAAAACTTGCCAGAGAGAACCATGGATATGTCCGCAGTGGCACCTTTTTTATTACCAGTGATTACGAAGCAAAGCTGAAAGAAATAAAACCACAGGAATCAGTCTCTCTGACCCTCACAATTCCAGTTCGCAGTTCTGTCGAGGCAGGGGCTGATCCGAAATTAGCTCTCACAGCATCTCTCACAGCATCAATCCAAGGTGTTAAGACAGGAACATATAGTAACAGTGTCTCAACTGATGCAGTGCCTGTTGGTGGCCAGATCATTCTCTCCGGAGAATCACGCTATTACACAGCAGGAGGAGACCAACTCGGCAGAGGCCCTCTTCCTCCTGAGGTTGGTAGGGAAACCAAGTACTGGGCACTCCTGTCTGTCAAAAATACAACAAGCCAGCTCTCGAACGTGAGATTCTCCGCAACACTTCCTTCCTATATCCACTGGACTGGGAAATCGAGCGTGAGTCGTGGAAATGATGTATCATACAATGTTGCAAATCGATCTGTTTCATGGAATCTCTCATCAATGAGCCCGAACGAGACGATCGGTATTTACTTTGA
>JBDROX010000016.1:0-2430 GCA_043809645.1 Candidatus Magasanikiibacteriota bacterium
CAAATCTTACAAAAGAAGATATGTGTGGAAGATGTGATTTTTGCAATATGGGTCTTGTCTAAGATCGTTTGACTAGATATTGCCAATATCATATTCAGATGCTACCATAGATACATAATTTTCAATTGAATTTTTTTTGAAAATTGAAAATTTGAATACTGATGTTTTTCTATGCCATTCGCGCCAATCGGAGATACACTCAAAGAACATGTAAATAAGAAAGGACCTCTGAAAAAACAGGTAGAGGCTTCTCTTGCCGTCGATGCAGCCCAGGAAGTGATCGAGAGTATGTTCGATGCAGAGCTGGCCATCCATGCAAAGCCACTTTTTCTTAAGAATAGAACACTCACAGTTACCTGTTCAAGCTCTGCAATGGCACAAGAAATTCGTTTGAAGCAGTCTGAAATTGTTGAGAAGATAAATGAAAAAATTGGAAAAAATGAAGTTGATAGAATTCGGTATCTTGCCTAGGTAGAGCCAATTTTTAGTTCTTGCCAAAAGACATGAAATCAGATACTATAGAGTAGCCCAGCAAAGGCTATTTTTAAATGTCTTTATCAATATGACACTTCGACAATACCTTGTGATTATGTTTTTGGGCACGCTCCTGTGTTGGGCTGCCTGGGGTCTTGTTGTCTTGAATATTGACCCTTTTGTAACAACGCGTAGCGCTTATGTTTTTTTCTATACAAGTCTGTTTCTTGCATTATTTGGTTCAATAGCACTTTTTGTATTTCTACTCTTAGCTCTCTTTAGGAAGGATTTAAATCTACTGCATAGATTAGTAAGAAAAAGTTTTCTTTTTGGGCTATATATTTCCCTGATTATTATTCTTCTTTTGGTTCTGCAATCACAAAGATACTTACAGGTATGGAATGTAACTGTTTTAGGCGGACTTCTCCTGTTTATTAGTCTTTTTTGGTGGTCTACTGGTAGGTCCAGAAAGAAGCTGAGTTAGTGTTATTACTTAATATCGACAATAATTGTATGAGACAATCAAAGCTATTCACAAAAACAATGAAGGAAACTCCTGCTGGAGAAGTGAGTCGAAATGCTCAACTTTTGATTCAGGCTGGATTTGTTCACAAAGAAATGGCTGGTGTCTATTCTTTTCTACCGCTTGGGCTTCTGGTTCTTGGAAAAATCAATGCAATTATTCGTGAAGAAATAAATGGGATTGGTGGCCAAGAGTTGTTTTTGACATCGCTTCAAGAAAAAGAAATTTGGGAGAAGACTGGTCGCTGGAGTGATGATGTTGTGGATAATTGGTTCAAAACAAGGTTGAAGAATAATACCGAAGTCGGGCTTGGGTTCACACATGAGGAACCGCTCGCACGCCTTATGAAACAGCATATCAAATCATATAAGGATCTTCCACAATATGTTTATCAAATCCAGACAAAATTTCGAAATGAGAAACGTGCGAAGAGTGGCATCATGCGATCTCGAGAATTTCTTATGAAGGATCTCTATTCATTCAATGCGGATGAAGAAAGTCTGAACACATTCTATGAGAAAGCAAAAGATGCATATGTTCGAATTTTTGAACGCTCTGGGCTTGGGGAAAAAACATATGTGACATTTGCATCTGGCGGAACATTCTCAAAATATTCTCATGAATTTCAGACTGTGTCTGATGCTGGAGAAGACACTATTTACATCGACGAAAAGAAAAAGGTTGCTGTTAATAAAGAAGTTTTGAATGATGAAGTTCTTGCTGATCTTGGACTCAGGCGGGAGGAACTAAGAGAAGAAAAAGCAATAGAAGTCGGAAATATTTTCAAACAGAAAGTGAAATTTTCTGAGCCACTTGGGTTAACTTTTGTTGACCAGAGTGGAGTAGAGAAGCCAGTTATTATGGGGGCCTACGGTATTGGCCCTGGGCGTATCATGGGTACTGTTGTTGAGCTGTATAATGATGAGCGAGGCATTCTTTGGCCCAGATCCATTGCTCCTTTTGACATCCATCTTGTTTCTCTATGTAGAGAGGAAGGTCACATTCAAAAAGCTGAGGCTCTCTATCAGGAGCTTCTCGCAGCTGGTCTCGAGATTTTGTTTGATGATCGACCAGATATTCGACCAGGTGAGAAGTTTGCAGATAGTGATCTCATAGGTATTCCGCAGCGTGTTATTATCAGTCCAAAATCACTTGAAAGTAATACTGTTGAAATAAAAGAAAGAGCATCTGGAGAGGTTAAACATGTTGCATTCGGTAGCTGCGTCCATAATCTTGGGGGAGAAAGATAGATGAATATGCTTGGTGGTTTTTTTAAGAAATTCAGTAGAGATATGGGCATTGACCTTGGAACGGCCAATACCCTTGTGTATGTTCCAGATAAAGGTATTATCGTTAATGAGCCATCTGTTGTTGCAATCAATAATAAGACCGAACAAATTCTCTCAGTAGGAAATGAGGCCAAGTATATGCTT
>JBDROX010000017.1:0-3302 GCA_043809645.1 Candidatus Magasanikiibacteriota bacterium
CTTGCTGATGCAGTCGAGACAGCCGTTGATCTTTCCAATGGGCTTTGTGGCGTTATTTTTTCTGATGGAAGTGAACAAGTCTACAGCACAGAATATTCCTGTCCAAATGATGGATTTAGTTTTCCAGAAATTGAGCCAAGACTCTTTAGTTTCAATAGTCCATACGGATACTGTGATGCCTGTATGGGAATTGGAACAAAAGAATTGTTCAGTGAGGAAATATGTATTGTGTGTCATGGGACAAGGCTCAATGACAATGCGCTCAGTGTAAAAATTGAAAAGAAAAATATTTGGGAGATTGTATCAATGAATATTGATGATAGTCTGGATTTTTTCAAAGTATGTGAAGAAAAGATGTCAGATAGACAGCGTGAGATTGCTGGCGCTGCAGTCAAGGAAATAATAAATAGACTTCAATTCATGATGAATGTTGGCTTGCATTATCTTTCCCTTGCTCGAAAGGCAGGAACACTTTCTGGTGGAGAGGCACAGCGTATCCGCCTTGCTTCTCAAGTTGGACAGCGCCTGGTCGGGGCCATGTATATTCTTGACGAGCCAACGATCGGACTCCATCAGCGTGACAATGAACAGCTCGTTCAAACACTTCGAAATCTTTGTGATATTGGAAATACTATTCTTGTGGTAGAGCATGATGAGGATACGATTCTTGCAAGTGACTGGGTAGTGGATATTGGTCCTGGGGCAGGAAAGAAGGGTGGGCAGGTCGTATTCAGTGGGCCACTTGAGAATTTGATCGACAAAGAGACAAGCTCTAAGACGCAAACCAAAAATAAATTCAAAATTCAAAATTTAAAAGTTTTTGATTGTGAGACTGTGGAAGAAACAAAGCATGCCCTCACAGGAAAATATTTACGTGGGGAACTCAAGATTGATGTTCCAAAGAAGAGAAGAAAAGTTGACCAGTCAACCCCCAAGCTCAAGATCAAAGGTGCATCAGAACATAATCTGAAGAATCTTTCTGTGGATATCCCGCATAGGAGATTTGTAACTCTGACTGGTGTTTCTGGTTCAGGGAAGTCTACCCTTATGAACGATATCGTCTATCGCGCGATCGCAAACAAGCTCCATTATGTGGACAAGCCAATAGGAAAACACAAACAGATTCTTGGTATCGAGTATATTGATAAGATTATTAAAATCGACCAGAGTCCTATTGGAAGAACGCCAAGGAGTAACCCGGCTACATATACAAAGGCCTTTGATCATATTCGAGATCTTTTTGCTTCGACAACCGAGGCAAGGATTCGTGGTTACAACAAGGGGCGTTTTAGTTTTAATAAGCCTGCCTCTGGAAAGGGTGCTTCAAAGAGTGGTCCGGGGGGTAGGTGTGAACATTGCGCCGGACGTGGTACAATACTTATTGAAATGCACTTTTTGCCATCTGTTGAGATCGTGTGTGAGGTGTGCAAAGGAGAACGATTTGATTCAGAAACACTCCAGGTTCACTACGATGGAAAAAACATTGCAGAAGTGCTGAGTATGACTATCGCAGAGGCGGAGGATTTTTTCAAAGATATTCCTCAGATCCATGACAAGCTCAAAATTTTGAATGATGTTGGTCTGGATTACCTTACACTCGGCCAATCGGCCACAACACTGTCCGGTGGAGAAGCACAACGTATCAAGCTTTCTCGAGAACTTGCAAAAAGGAATACCACAAAGACCATGTATCTCCTCGATGAACCAACAACTGGACTTCATTATGATGACGTAAAGAAACTCATCGATGTTCTCCAGCGACTGGTGTCTCAGGGAAATACAGTTATGGTCATCGAACATAATCTCGATGTTATCAAACAATCTGATTGGATTATTGACCTGGGGCCAGAAGGTGGCGACAAAGGTGGGGAGTTGGTCACAGTCGGAACACCAGAGCAGGTCGCAAAGGTTGGAAGAAGCTTTACAGGCCAATATCTAAAAAAATATATTTAATTTTTTATATGGGGGAAACAGATAATCTCGCGAGACAACGAGTAGCTGAAGAGTTTGCACCTAGACAAGCAGTATCATCTGGTGCTGACATTATTGACATTCCATTGCAGAGACGCGATGCTTCAGTGGCAAGTAACTCAACTGAGCTGGAGGAGTGGACACCATTTTCTATTGAAGGAAGAAATTATTTTTTTGAAGGGAAGCTTGGTGAGGGTGGTTTTGGAGAAGTCTATAAATTGAGTGAGGACAGGGGAAAATTTGGAAAAGGAAGAGAGGTAGCAATTAAGGTCTTTAAACAAAGCCTGTTTAGTGATGATGACATGTCAGAACAATTTGAAAGAGAATTGCGGACTCATGTTGCACTTGCAGAGATTCAACCCTACATTGTTCAGGTGTTTGAGATTGTTGACGTTGTAAGGGATGGTGAGAAGACCAAAGGTGTGATCATGCAGTATATGGAGGATGGTGACCTTGGTGATGTTATCCAAGATGTGCACAAAGAACAGAAGGCCGAGCATATTGATTCACTGATTGCCAGTGTTGGCCTGCAGGCGTGCACCGCTCTTGAAGGTATCCACAAGCAGGGTCTTGTTCATAGGGATATTAAACCAGCCAATCTTTTTATTGACATTAGTGGTCAGTTTATAAAACTTGGCGACATGGGTACTGTGGCTGCTATGGAAAGAGTTGTCATTGAAAAAGAGAATAGGTTGAGTAAGGAAATTGAAGAAAATATTCCATATAGTGAAGAGTATATATACCAAACACCGGAACAACAACAAATAGGCACAGAAGATCGACGTCCGATTATCCCTGTATCTGACCCCGACCATTTGGTTGGGACACTTGTTTATATTTCGCCGGATTTACTTATGAGAAAAAAAGCTCATCCCACAGATGATCTATATAGTCTTGGTGTTACCCTCTATCAAATGAAGACAGGTGAGTACCCAGTAGGTTTACGATCTGACAAACTCACCACGCTGATTTCAAAAAAGCTGACAGAGGAACCAATTCCAATAGTCAACCAGATGGAGCCTGGCTACGTTCCAAATAAACTCGATGAACTGATCATGACACTCATTACAAGAGATAAGGAAGAAAGGCAGGCAATACAAATTAGTGGAGAGATATTTAAGTTAGATACTGCTCGTGGAGTTATAAACGCTTTGCGTGCTGCAGCCAAAGATGGTGGTTTTTCTGCAGAGTCATTTGGTGATGCAATTCTAGATCTTTATGATGTTCCTCTGACACCTGAAGAATTTGAACATAAGAAGAACACTGGGATGACTGGAAGAGAAGAGTTGGGTAGTGAACAAGTTTCACAGCGTATACGTGTTAGTGATCCA
>JBDROX010000018.1:0-52382 GCA_043809645.1 Candidatus Magasanikiibacteriota bacterium
TAACTATGTATATACCAACTTCTAAATATTTTTGCTGAGTTATGGTATAATTTACTTAGATAATTCCATTCAGAAGGTGGTTATGAAAGGAAATTTATTTCCAAGCAAGGATCCAATGTATAGGCTTCGTCAGGAAATGAAACTTCGATCCTTTAGTCCTCGGACGATAAAATCATATACGCAGTATATCAATGAGTGCCTGCGTTTTGCAACCAATGTATCACCGAGAGAAGTGAGTGGTATTCATGTGCGTGATTATCTAGAGTGGCTCGCTGATAAAGGGCTCTCTGCGTCTACTCTGAATACTGCATATAGTGCCCTCAAGTTTTATTTTGAAACGATCCTCTGTCGTTCTTTTTTTATCCGAATTCCACGAGCAAAGAAACAAAAGTCTCTCCCAATAGTGCTTTCGAAAGAAGAGGTTGTAGATATGATCTTTCTTACAAATAATTCAAAACACAAGTGTATGATTAGTCTTCTCTATGGGGCTGGACTTCGGGTAGGGGAGTTGGTGCGTCTTAGAATGAGTTTTATTGATTTTGATAGGAAGGTTATCCATATTGTGAAATCAAAAGGAGGAAAAGATAGATACACGCTCTTGCCAGAGAGTCTATTTCATACACTTTTGATTCAAAGAGATTTGAAAGGATATAATGAGCTTCTTTTTACCAATGGTCGTGGGGGCGGGCTGACTGCTGCAAGTGTCCAGAAGGTTATAAAGCAGGCTGCACAGAGGGCTCGTATTTCAAAGAAAGTTTCACCACATACACTTCGACACAGCTTTGCAACGCACCTCCTCGAAGCTGGGACAGATATCCGTTATATTCAAGAATTGCTCGGTCATAGTGGTTTACAAACGACACAAATATATACGCATGTTGCTCGGAAAAATATTTCAGGAATCCATAGCCCACTCGACCCTTGACGGGTATTTTTCGGAAAGGCTATAATCCCTACATAAATTATCCATTTTTTTTAAGTAAATGTCCTATGTCTTCACTTGACCGACTTTTTGATCTCGCTCGTCGAACTGGCGATCGTCTCATTGTACACAATCCAGAAAAGGGAGAGGACATCGTAATCATGAATGTCGATGAGTATGAGTCTCTGGTGACTGATAGAAGAGATGTCCGTGAGCTCTCTGGTGGACAGCTCCTTGACCAAATCAACAGAGATATTGCTATCTGGAGATCTCATGCAGAGGAAGAACAGCAATGGGAGCGGGGGCGGCAGCTCGAGGAAGAAGTGGAAGATTCTAGGGATCCTTTTGCAGATGTATTCATTCGCAATGAGCCATGGCATAGTGCGGCTGACGTCATCCAGGATCGTTTTGTAGAAGCCATATCAAATGAAGACGGGGATGAAGTGTTTGATTTTGATGAAGAGCTTGACTGGGATGATGAAGACATTTCAGAACTTGAGAGTTTCCTAGAGTCAGATGATGTAGTACTTTCACTTGCTGAAGATCTTCCAATGCGGGATGTAGAGGAAAATGTTGATGAAACTATTACTATGGAAGAGATTCCATTCGAGGCTATTGATGATTCTCTCGAAGAGATAGAAGAAAAGCCGCTGACAGATGAAGAGCCAGTATTTTTGGAAGAGCCGGTATAATAGTTTGTAGTTCGGAGGGGGTATGCAAACGTACAAAGATTTGAAGGTTTGATAAAAATCTATTGATCTTGTATTAAAAATTTATCATATTACTAAAGAATTTCCTGCTGAAGAAAGGTATGGTCTTATATCTCATGAGAAGATCAACAATTTCCATACCATCTAATATTGTAGAAGGTTATGGAAGGCAGAATAGAAAGGAAAACTCCCGGTTTGTAAATATTGCTTATTGATCTGAAACAGAGTTAGAAACTCAAGTTATAATTGCAACTAAATTAAAATATACGAAAAGTAATGATATTGAAAAGGCTATTTTCCGCTTGACAGTTTTATGGGGGTAATGTATAATCATCTCGCACTAAATGTGTGTACTATTTTGTCAAAACAAGGGAAAAAATTATTTTATATAAGTTAGACCGCTGGATTACAAAACTACCTCAATCACTTGGGATGTAGTGCGGTGTGAGAAGTAAAACATATGGCAGACTTTGATCGCTCAAAGGCTCATGTCAATGTCGGTACCATCGGTCATGTGGATCATGGGAAGACAACCCTCACTGCAGCAATTCTCAAAGTTGCAGGAGCACATGGTTTGATTGCTCAGACCAAAGGTGTTGATGAAATCGACGCTGCACCAGAAGAAAAGCAGCGTGGTATTACCATTGCAACTGCTCATGTTGAGTATGAAACAGAAAATCGACACTATGCACACGTCGATTGTCCAGGTCATGCTGACTACGTCAAGAACATGATTACTGGTGCTGCTCAGATGGACGGTGCTATCCTCGTCGTATCAGCTGCAGATGGCCCAATGCCACAGACTCGTGAGCATATATTGCTTGCTCGTCAGGTAGGTGTGCCTTATATTGTAGTATTCTTAAATAAAGTTGATCAGGTTTCTGATCCAGAACTTATTGACCTCGTCGAAGAGGAAATCAAGGATCTTCTTAACAAATATGAATTTCCAGGAGATACTACTCCTATTATCCGTGGATCTGCTCTCAAAGCACTTGAAAATCCAAGTGATGAGGCAGCTTCTAAGCCAATCATGGATCTACTCAAGACACTTGATGAATACATTCCTACACCAGAACGTGACCTTGATAAGGACTTCCTCATGCCTATTGAGGACGTCTTCTCTATCGAAGGTCGTGGTACTGTTGTTACAGGTCGAGTTGATCGTGGTTCTGTAAAGATTGGTGAAGAGGTTGAGATCGTTGGAATGAAGGAAGAAACATCAAAAACTACTGTAACTGGCGTCGAGATGTTTAATAAGAATCTCGACCAGGCTCAGGCAGGGGACAATGCCGGTGTGCTTCTTCGTGGTACAAAGAAAGACGAGGTTGCGCGTGGACAGGTTCTCGCAAAACCAGGAACTATTCACCCACACACAGAGTTCGAGGCAGAAGTATATGCTCTTACCAAAGAAGAAGGTGGAAGACACAAGCCATTCTTCAAGGGCTATAAGCCACAGTTCTATATCAGAACTACTGATGTAACTGGTGATGTTTCTCTTCCAGAGGGAACAGAGATGGTTATGCCAGGAGATACAGTCAACCTAAATATCAAACTTATTGTGCCAGTTGCTTTGGAAGAAAAAATGAGATTTGCTATTCGCGAGGGTGGTAGGACAGTCGGGGCAGGAGTAGTTACCAAAATAATTAATTAGATTTGAAAAGGGGGAGCTGCAACAAAGCTTCCCCCTTTTAATTTCTAATTCATCTAATTCATCTAATTCACCCAATAAGGATTCAAATTCATGTTCGATACTTAGGTGAGATTTGGTATTTGAGCATTTGGAATTTTATTTGGTGAATTAGAAATTTGAATAATTAGGTGAATTAGACAATTGTTCTTTATGCCAAAAACAGCAACCAAAACTCAAGACGACAAGGTCTTGGCAGCTCCCCAGCAGGCTGGACCAAAGATTCGTATCAAGATTCGTGCATACGATAACAAGATTATTGATAATGCAACGAAGACAATTATTGATACTGCAGAGAGAAATGGTGCAAAAGTTGTAGGCCCAGTGCCGCTTCCAACAGAGAAGAATAAGTTCAGTGTGAACCGTTCTACCTTTGTGCACAAAACATCTGCAGAGCAGTATGAGATGCGCACGCACAAGCGCCTTATCGACATCCTAGAGCCAACACCAAAGGCGGTAGACGCACTCATGAACCTGAATTTACCAAGTGGTGTTGATATAGAAATCAAGATGTCATAAACAGGGTTCCATGGTTGTCATAGAGGGGGATAACCCCTCTTGACAATGTTCTTTCCTTGCAGTAAAATATTGCCGTACGCATTTTTCGCTAAACAGATAAGATTTCTTCTAGAAGAAGGAAAAACATCTGCAAAGCCTGTCATGCGTGAGGTACTCACCGTGTAAATTTTGTTTAAAATAAGCCATTATTTCGTCCAATATGGACACTAGTAAAGGCTAGAAAGAATTGCATTTTTTTAGTTTAAAAAGCGTTATTCTTTCTAGTTTTTGTTTACCCGGCCTAAAGGCCGGGTTTACCCTGAACTTTTCAGAACGGGGTTTACCTAGAACCAACGCAACAGATATGAAATTCATCTTAGGTACAAAACTTGGCATGACTCAGGTATTTCGCGAGGATGGAGCAGTTGTTCCTGTTACTCGTGTAAAAGCTGGGCCATGTACAGTGACTCAGATCAAAACGATGAAAAAGGATGGGGCAGAAGCCATTCAGATTGGGTATGGTGAACAAAAGAAATTTCGAGTCAAGAAACCACAGCTGGGACATCTCAAAGATTTGGTTACAGTTCGCTTTATGCGAGATTTTACAGTAGAAGAAGGTCATGAGTTGAAGCGTGGAGACACCTTCACTGCTGCAATTTTCGAGCAGGGTGAAAAGGTCCAGGTCATTGGTACATCAAAAGGAAAAGGTTTCCAAGGTGTAGTAAAACGTCATGGATTTCATGGATCTCCAGCAAGTCATGGACATAAAGATCAGCTCCGCATGCCTGGATCTATTGGTGCGACCGACCCAGCCAGGGTATTCAAAGGAACGAGAATGGCAGGGCGCATGGGAAATGACCGAGTGACTGTAAAGAATTTAGAAATTGTAGAAATAAATCTAGAAGAAAATGAACTTCTCATCAAAGGTGCTGTTCCTGGTGCACGTGGTGGACTTCTTCTCATTTCTACAGAAGATGGAAAGATTGAGATTAAAGACGAAGAACCAGAAGTAGTAGAGACTGAAGAAAAATCAGTTGAAGAGGTAAAAGAAGAAGTTGAAGTGAAGGAAGAAAAGAAAGAGGAAGCTTCAAAGATTGAAGAAAAATCAGTTGAAGAGCCAAAAGAAGAAGAAAAGAAATAATTGCTATGACAAAAGTATCAGTCTACAATCTAGATGGAAAGGAAAGTGGAAACATTGTACTCTCGGATGATATTTTTGGCATAAAGCCAAAACAGACGCTCGTTCACGAGGTATATATTGCTCAGGAAGCAAACAAGAGGCAGCCATGGGCAGACACAAAAGATAAAAGTGAGGTCAGTGGTGGTGGAAGAAAGCCGTGGAAACAGAAAGGAACTGGTCGAGCAAGACATGGGTCTATTCGATCTCCAATCTGGAAGGGTGGTGGAGTCACTTTTGGACCACTGAAGAGTAGAAGCTATAAACAAAAGATCAATAAGAAGAAAAATCGACTAGCAACCATGATGTGTCTTTCTAGTAAGGTTGCTGATGAGAAATTCATTGTTCTCGAGTCATTTCCAGTAGACGGAAAGACCAAGACATTGAAGGGTATCCTTTCACTCCTTCCAGGGCATGGAAAGACAACTCTTTTTCTTTCTAGTGGTCAGACAGATACTATTGGACTTGCAATCAGAAACATTCCGCGAGTAAACATGCAGCGAGCTGTGGATGTCAGTGTCTCTGATCTCCTGAATCACCAGTTTGTCCTAATTAGCAAAGACGATATAGAGGTTTTAGCTGATCGATTTTCTGAGAAAAAGATTGTAGCTGAAGAAAAGCCAAAAACAGAATCAAAACCAAAAGAGAAAAAAGAAGAAAAGCCTAAGGAAAAAAAGGAAACGTCTAAATAAATAGATATGGGAATTCTCGATAGATTCAAAAAAAAGAAAGAATCGCAACTCGAAGAGCTTGGTAAAAAGCCCACTTCTGTTGCGCCAGAACAAGGGGGCGAGAAAAAGGCACCAAAAGCACAGTCAAAATCAAAGACAGAAAACGTTGAAAAAAAGAAAGTGGGTGTAGCGGCAAAGGCGACATATGGAAAAGCACATAGAGTTCTAGTATCTCCGCTCGTAAGTGAAAAGGCGGCTGTCGCAGAAGCAGAAGGAAAATACACATTTATGGTAGATCCTGCTGCATCAAAGACAGAAATCAAAAAAGCAATAAAGAGTGTATACGGAACGACTCCTCAGAAAGTTAGAGTTATGAACATAGAAGGGAAGCGTGTCCGATTCGGAAGTCAATTTGGACGAAGAAAGGATTGGAAAAAGGCTGTCGTTACCATGCCAAAAGGAAAAACAATTAGTATTCACGAAAGCGTTTAATTAGACGTATGCCAGTAAAAGTCTATAAGCCAACAACTCCAGGAAGACGCAAGTCAAGTGTGCAGGATTTTTCTGATATCACAAAGAAAACTCCAGAACGCTCACTCACAACTCGTCTCAAACGACACGCTGGTAGAAACAATACTGGACAGATTACAGTCCGACATAGGGGTGGTGGGGTGAAAAGACTTTATAGAATTATAGATTTCAAGCGTTTTGATTTCGATATTCCTGCCGAGGTCAAAGCTATTGAATATGATCCGAATCGTGGAGCACGCATTGCACTCATTCAGTATGAGAATGCAAAAAAGGCATATGTTCTCGCAGCAGATGGAATGAAAGTGGGAGACAAAATTATTTGCTCAAAAAAGAAAATAGAAGCTATTCAGGGAAATCGAATGCCACTTGAGTATATCCCAGTTGGACTTTTTGTGTATAATATTGAGATGGCTCCAGGAAATGGTGGGCAGATGGCTCGAGGTGCAGGAAATGGTGCACAGCTCCAGGTTATAGAAGGAAAATTCGCACAACTCAAACTTCCATCTGGTGAGACAAGGCTGGTAAAGAAAGAATGCCATGCAACCGTTGGTCGTGTCAGTAATCCTGATTTAGGACTGGTGCGATGGGGAAAAGCTGGAAGAATGCGAATGAAAGGCTGGAGACCAATTGTCAAAGGAAAGAACATGAACCCTGTGGATCATCCACATGGTGGTGGTGAAGGGCATTCTCCTATTGGTCTGAAAGGTGGCCCAAAGACACCATGGGGAAAGAAAGCCTTGGGTGTGAAGACAAGAAAGAAGAACAAACCAAGCAGTAAGTTAATTCTTCGAGGGAGAAAGAAGAAGAAATAAAATAAAATCAAGTTCACAGTTCGGAGTTCATAGTTCATAGAAATATTGACTAAGAACTCCGAACTAGGAGCTATGAACTAATCAGTATGTCTAGAAGTTTAAAAAAAGGTCCTTTCGTTGACCCGAAGCTATTGAAGAAGGTTCAGAAAGCAAAAGCAGAAGGAGATAGAAAAGCCATTAAGACATGGGCACGTGCCTGCACCATCACACCAGAAATGGTTGGATTGACATTCGCAGTCCACAATGGACGAATGTTTATTGAAGTATATGTAGATGAGAATATGGTTGGGCATAAGCTTGGTGAATTTTCACCAACACGAAAATTCGTTGGTCATGGTGGAAAGATGGCAAAAGACAAGAGTAAGGGGCCAGAGTAAAGACTAAGTATAAGAAATAACTGTTTATCACGTTCGTATGAACATGCAAGCAAAAGCACAACTCAGAAACTTGCGCATAGCACCCCGAAAGGTTCGGCTTTTGATTGATCTAATCCGATCTCTTCCTGTAGAAGAGGCCATTCATCAGCTCGAATTTTCAAAGAAAAGTGCAGCGCGTCCGGTACTCAAACTTTTGAAGAGTGCTGTTGCAAATGCAACACATAATTTTGAAATGAAAGAAGAGACACTTGTTGTAAAAACAGCTTTTGTGGATGGTGGAGCAATGCTCCACAGATGGAAGCCCCGAGCATTTGGAAGAGCTGCCCCGATCAGAAAACGATCTTCACATATCACCATCATTCTAGAAGGTAGCGTTGATGAGAAGAAAATGAAGAAAGAAAAAGAAGTTGTAAAAGATGAAAAGAAGATCGAGGCGCCTAAAGAAGAAAAGAAGACAAAAACAAAAAAGAAAAAAACACTAGTGAAGAAAGAGGCTGGGGATACAAAAGACCAATAAACCATTCAACCAATCATTCGATTATGGGACACAAAGTACACCCAACAATTCACAGAACCCAGGTTATCTATACATGGGATTCCAAATGGTTTGGAAAGAAGAAATATGCTGAGTTCGCTCAGAATGATATTATGATACGAGAGTATCTCATGGGCAAATTCAAAGATGCTCATATCGATTCTATCAGTGTCGAACGATCTCCAAAAAATATGACTGTGACGATATTTGCTGCAAAACCTGGATTTATTATTGGGCGTGGTGGAAAAGGACTTGATGAAGTGAGAAAACATATTGAAAGAAAGTTCCTGAAGATGAATCTCAAAGTCAAACTCAATATCAAAGAAGTTAGAATGCCATCTCTGTCTGCATCTGTTGTCGCGCAGGGGTTTGCTGGTGATATCGAGAGACGTATTCCATTCAGGCGTGTCATGAAGCAGGGGCTCGAGAGAGTTATGAATGCTGGTGCGCAAGGTGTGAAGATCAAGATGGCAGGACGTCTCAATGGTGTTGAGATCGCACGAAATGAAACACTTTCAAAAGGAAAGATTCCATTAATCACCCTTCGAAGTGATGTTGACTATGCACTCGTTAGAGCTCAGACTGTCTATGGTGCTATTGGTATCAAGGTTTGGATTTACAAGGGTGAGATTTTCGGAAGAAAAGATAAATTTACTGATACTCCAGAAGAAGGAAAAGATAAATCAAAGCCAAGACAAGAAAGAAAGCCATTTAGAGGTCGTTCTAACACGAAGTAAAAAATATGTTGTTACCAAAGAAAGTAAAACATAGAAAATGGCATAAGCCACGACGCATGAATAAGGGAAATGCGACTCGTTTGAATACAGTTGCTTTCGGTAGTTTTGGGCTCTGTGCCCAGAGTCACTCATGGATTACTTCTCGGCAGATTGAGGCGGCTCGTCGTGTTATTACCAGATATGTGAGGCGTGGTGGAAAGATGTGGATCCGAATTTTTCCAGACAGACCTGTTACTAAGAAGGGGTCAGAAGTTCCTATGGGCGGAGGAAAAGGTGCTCCTGATCATTATGCGTGTACAGTAAAGCCAGGGGCAGTTATGTTCGAAATCGTTGGTGTTTCAGACGAAATGGCAAGAGAGGCTCTTACACTAGCTGGACATAAGCTCCCAATCAAAACTCGTGTGGTAGCTAAGAGATAATTATATGGATTTTTCAGAACTCAAAAACAAATCAGAAAAACAGCTCATGGAACTCCTCCAAGAGAAAAGAGAAGAGCTTCGGCTGCTTCGTTTCAAGGTGAGTGGAGAAGGGCTAAAGAATGTGCAGGATATCAATAAAACAAAGAAAATAATTGCTCGAATTCTGACACAGCTCACGCGCGGCGCAGAGCCAACTGATCTGGGAGAAGAGGAAGAGAATCAGAAATAATGCATTATACGAACGTAAGAAATATATGATAACCAATACACAGACAACAGAAAACGCAGAGCGTGTCCACAGACAGTTCAAAGGCGTTGTAGTGAGTGCTGCAGAACAGAAGACTGTTCATGTTTTGGTGAAGACGATAAAAATGCATAGTAAATATAGTAAACAATACACAACCTCCAGAAAATATGCAGTTCACGATGAAAAAGGACTTGCGGCAGAAGGTGATGCAATAGTATTTGAAGAATGTCGACCACTGTCAAAGACAAAGAGATGGAGAATTGTGCGCGTTATCAAATAATGTACCCAACTTGAATACTGTACTATGATTCAACACAGATCAATGCTCAAGGTAGCAGACAATTCAGGGGCAAAGAAGCTCATGTGTATTCGTGTGCTCGGCGGGTATAAGAAAAGATATGCCAGGCTTGGTGATGTTATTACTTGTAGTGTGAAGGAAGCCGCACCGCGAGGTATGGTAAAAAAGGGTGAAGTTGTTAGGGCTGTCATTGTAAGGCAAAGAAAAGAATACAGAAGAAAAAATGGAATATATGTTCGATTTGATGAGAATTCAGTAGTTATCATTGACAAGGAAACAAAAGAACCAAAAGGGACGCGTATTTTTGGGCCAGTAGCTAGAGAGCTTCGAAGCAAGGGTTTCCAAAAGATTATTTCACTTGCACCAGAAGTACTATAATAGACGAGTTCACAGTTCGGAGTTCACAGTTTATAGGATGATAGACTAAGATAGAAAACTATAGACTAAGAACTCCGAACTATGAACTATGAACTAATACATATGAAGATTAAAACAGGCGACAAAGTAAAAGTTCTCTCAGGAAAAGACCGAGGAAAAATCGGTAAGGTTCTTCAGGTGCTGACGAACAAGAAAACAAAAAAGGTGTTTGTCGTAGTAGAGGGGGTCAACAAGCTGAAGAAACATATGAAGGCTGGAAGAGGTCAGAAAGGGCAAATCATTGAGCTACCTGCGCCAATTCATATCAGTAGTGTGATGCTCCTCGACCCAAGTTCTGGAAAGCCAACCCGTGTTGGGTATAAGAAGGAAGGAAAGACAAAAAAGAGAATTGCAAAAATAAGTGGAGAGTTTCTCGATTAATAGCAACGTGATATGGAATCAAGATTTTACACAAAATATAAAAAGGAAGTTCTCCCTGCACTCATGGAGCAGTTTGGATACAAGAATCCAATGCAAGTACCAAAGATCACCAAGGTCACCATTAATGTGGGCTATGGAAGAAATGTAAAGGATAAGGCTTTTATTGAGAATGTGGGAAAGACACTTTCTGTGATCACAGGACAAAAGCCAGTGCATAACAAAGCAACAAAATCTATTTCTAACTTCAAGATCAGGGAAGGAATGAATATTGGTGTTTCTGTCACTCTCAGAGGAAAGAGAATGTATGATTTTGTGGACAAGCTCGTGTCTGTTACATTTCCGCGTGTTCGTGACTTTCGTGGTATTGACCCAAAGAGTTTTGATAGACAGGGAAACTATGCCATTGGTTTCAAGGAAAATATTGCTTTTCCTGAAGTGAATAGTGACGCAGTGGATAAAATTCATGGATTGGAAGTGATAATTTCCACAACTGCTAGGAATAGGGAGGAAGGCTTCGGTCTCCTCAAAGCATTTGGTTTTCCATTCAAAGATAAATAAGACGCTGACATATTCATATGGCTACAAAGGCACAAATAGCACAATCAAATAAGAAACCAAAATTTAGTACCAGAGAGGTGCGACGTTGTTGGAAGTGTGGAAGAAAACGCGCATTCATGAGAAAATTTGGTCTTTGCCGTATTTGTTTTAGAGAACTGGCCAATGAGGGAAAGCTCCCAGGAGTTAGGAAATCAAGCTGGTAAATTAAGAAGTTCATAGTTCATAGTTTGTAGTTCATAGTAAATCGACTACAGACTGCGCACTATGAACAAAGAACTAAGAACTAATTAATATATGTTCACCGATCCAATTGCAGACATGCTCACAAGAATTAGAAACGCACAGATGTCAAAAAAGACTACTGTTCAGATTCCTTTCTCAAAAACGAAAAAGGCAATTTTGGATATTCTTTCTTCAGAAGGATATGTTGGCAGTATTGAGGTTGAAGAGAGTGTGTACAAGATGCTTGTGGTCGGACTCAAATACAATGGAAAGAAACCAGTCATTACATCTCTCAAAAGAGAAAGTAAACCAGGTCATAGAATGTATAAAGCGTCTCAGGACATGCCGTATATTCTCAATGACTTTGGGTTGGCTATTGTATCCACCTCTAGAGGACTAATGACGAACAAACAGGCAAGAAAAGACGGAGTTGGCGGCGAGGTTATTTGTTCAGTGTACTAACGAGTTTACAGTTCATAGGATGATAGACTAAGATAGAAAACTATAGACTATGAACTATGAAATATGAACTAAGAACTAATTATTATGTCTAGAATCGGAAAGCAAACAATTGAATTACCACAAGGCGTGACGGTGGAAGTGAAAGACGGTGCTGTGGTGGTCAAAGGACCAAAGGGTGAGCTCTCACGAATACTCTCTGATCTTGTGACTGTTAATATCGAAGGCAACAACGTTACTGTTGATGTACAGAATAAAGAAAATAAGAAAGAACGATCTATGTGGGGAACCTTTTCTTCACATATCCAGAATATGGTTACAGGCGTATCAGAAGGATTCAAGAGGCAGCTCGAGATCAATGGGGTTGGGTATCGCGTAGCTATGCAAGGAAAGGATCTCAGGCTTGAAGTTGGATACTCTCATCCAGTAGAGTACAAAATGCCAGAGATTGTTATTGCATCTGCAGAGAAGAATCTTATTACACTCGAAAGTATTGATAAAGAAATGCTCGGGCAGGTTGCATCAGAAATTCGAGCTGTTAGGAAACCAGAACCATACAAAGGAAAAGGTATCAAATATATGGAAGAGAAGATCAGAAGAAAAGCTGGTAAATCAGCCAAGGCTGCGGGTGCTTAATCCATATTTGCATAATGTACACATATGAATAAAAAACGATTGACAAAAAGTCAGATGAGAATCAGAAGACATGCTCGTGTTAGGTCTCAAATTTCTGGATCAGCAGAGAGGCCACGATTTTGTGTTTTTCGTTCACTGCGGTCGCTCTCACTCCAGCTCATCGATGATCAGAGTCGTATAACACTGGTTAGTGTGAATTCAAAGAAAGACGTGCCAAAGAAAGCTGATGCAGGTGACAGAAATGGTAAGGTGGCAGAGAGTTATCTCCTAGGCGTGGCTCTGGCAGAAAAAGCAAAAGAAAAAAAGATTAGTGTTGTTGTATTCGACAGGGCTGGGTACAAGTATCATGGAAGAGTGCGCGCAGCAGCAGAGGGTGCACGAGATACCGGGCTTGTGTTCTAACAGCAGATTAGTAACCAATATTTCGCATTCGTATGCAAAACGGACAAAGAAGAGGAAAATTCAAACGTAAAGAGAAACCTGAGTTTGATCAACAGATTGTTGACCTAGCTCGAGTGACTCGTGTGACAAAAGGTGGAAAGCAGCTTAGCTTTCGAGCTGGTGTTGTCATTGGAGACAGAAATGGCCGTGTTGGTCATGGTGTGCAGAAAGGAAAAGATGTTCAGATTGCAGTAGAAAAAGCTGTAAAGCAGGCAAAGAAGAACATGATCCTCGTGCCGCGTGTTAATGGTACAATCCTTCACAGAGTTCTTGCGAAGTATAAGGCAGCCAAGGTAATGATCAAGCCTGCTCCTCGTGGTTCTGGTATTATTGCAGGGAGTGTCATCAGAACAGTTCTCGAAATGGCTGGAGTAAAGAATGCGTCTGCAAAAATGCTCGGCAAAACAAACAATAAGATAAATAATGTCAAAGCAACGTTTGAAGCACTTCAGTCATTCAATATCAAAGCACTAGACAGCGCAAGGCTTTCTGAAGAAAAAAGAAAGACAAAGAAGAAAGATGCTTCCAGTGCTCCAGAAGCTGCCAAGACAAAGAAAGAAAATGTGACTGGCGACGAGAAAAAGGTAGAAGAGAAGAAATAAGCAATTCAAGATTTTGAACATTTACAACGTGTATGACACTAGAAGCACATACAATCAAAAATACAACCAATTCAAAGCAGACTTCGAAGCGTGTTGGACGTGGTAATGGATCTGGAAAGGGAACATACGCAGCGAGAGGTCTGAAAGGTCAGCGCTCTAGGAGTGGTGGAAAATCTGGAACAAAGAGACGAGGTCTCAAAGCAAATATCCAGAAAGTCCCAAAGGTCCGAGGGTTCAAAAGTATTCATGCAAAAGCACAGACAGTGACACTTTCTACGCTGGAAAGAATAGTTGAAAAGGGTGGTATCATCAATCTTGATGTTCTTTTGGCCAAAGGCGTTATTAAGAATATTAAAGATTCTGTCAAAATTGTGGCAACAGGAGAGATCAAGAAGCCACTAGAAATCCATGGTTGTCTAGCAACTAAAACGGCAATAGCGGCTATTGAAAAAGCGGGTGGTAAGCTCGTGGTCTAAAGACACAAATCAATATACAATATGTTTGATAAACTCAAACGCATTTGGAAAATAAAAGACATTCGGAATAATGTCTTATTTGTTTTAGGGATGCTCATTATTTTTCGTGCAACTGCACACATCCCGATTCCTGGTATTGACGTGGAAGCACTTCGTGGATTCCTTTCGGGAAATCAGATCTTAGGGCTTTTGAATATTTTTTCTGGAGGAACAATAGAAAATTTTTCTATTGTTATGCTTGGTGTTGCTCCATATATTACATCATCGATTATTTTTCAGCTCCTCGTCATGGTAGTCCCTCAGCTCGAAGAGATCCAGAAAGAGGGAGAAGCCGGGCAGCAGAAGATCAACATGTATACTCGACTCTGTACTATTCCACTGGCAGCACTTCAGGCCTTCAGTCTGATCAAACTCCTTGGTAGTTCTCAGTCCAATATCCTCATGGACCTTTCTGTCTTCAACTGGGTTGCGATGATTACTATTGTAACTGCTGGCACAGTATTCCTTATGTGGATTGGTGAGCTTATTACAGAAAAGAATATTGGAAATGGTATTTCTATTTTGATTTTTGCATCAATCGTTTCCTCATTTCCACAAGGTATCCAGAATGCAATTGTAAACTATTCGTCATCAGATTTATATACCTACCTCCTCTTTATTGTTATGTCCATTGTCACTATTGTTGGTGTGGTTATCATCAATGAAGGGCAGCGGAATATTCCTATTAGCTATGCGCGCCAGATTCGCGGCTCACGTATTTCTGGTGGTCAGAAAACATTTCTCCCGCTCAGAGTTAATATGGCTGGGGTGATTCCAATCATCTTTGCTGTGGCTGTAGTGCTTTTCCCGCCAATGATTGCTCAGTTTTTTGCATCAAGTGGTGGTTTTGGTGGAAAGGTAGCACTCATTATTATCAATGTGTTTAACAACCAGATTTTTTACGGGCTCTTCTACTTTCTGATGGTATTTGGATTTACCTACTTTTATACTGCAGTTATCTTCAAACCACAGAAGATTGCAGAGAATCTGCAACGGCAAGGTGGATTTATTCCAGGAATTCGTCCAGGAAAGCAGACAGAGGAATATCTTGGTAGGATTATGAATCGTGTTGTGTTCACTGGTGCAATCTTCCTTGCAGCTATTGCAGTGTTACCGATTGTTTCGCAAGTATTCACCAAGTCTCAAACACTTGTAGTCGGTGGTATTAGTTTGCTGATTGTGGTGAGTGTTGGTATTGAAATTACAAAGCAAATTGATGCACAGCTCACAATGCACGAATATGACAGGGTATAGGAAAGATTTTGTTGTACATAAAAAAGAAAAAAATCCCTGTAAAGGGATTTTTAAAAACCCTTGTACCATTGAATTCAAATTGATATACTAAAATCGCTTTACATAGCAAAAATATTATGGGATTCTTTGGCTATCTTATTGGGTCTTCGGACAAGAAAGTACAAACAAATGGAAAGAAACTGGGTCAAAGACAGGAATATTCAGTTTCTCGAGAGGAAATTAGAAGAATTGTATCTCGATATAATGTGAGGTCTCTTGACGCTGCAGAAGAGCGGCTTATCGAAGATACTATTGATAAGCGTAGGGCTGGGGATGGTCGTATTTCACTATTCCAGATTGATGAGGCACTTCGAAAACTTGTGAATATATACAAAATTAGTGATATTGATCGTAAGGGGATAATGAAGGTATTCACAGACTACTTTACAAAAAAGAATGTATGAAAAAAATTATTATCTTACTGGGTATTCCTGGGAGTGGAAAAGGAACACAGGCGCGGCTTCTTGTCCGTGATATTGGATATGCACAGATTTCTACTGGTGATCTTCTTCGAGAGCTTGAACAGAATGAACATGCCTATCCAGAAGACAAGGCAGCTCTTGCTGCCATGAAATCAGGTAGTCTTGTGTCTGATGATTTAATTTATAAACTTGCATTTACGGAAATTAAGAAACATCTCGACGCAGGTAAAGGGGTAATTCTTGACGGTGCAATTCGTAGTAGAGAACAAGCAGAGAGGTATCAGGCATATTTTACCGAACTTGGCATAGAGGATAGTGTTCAGGTTTTAGAGATTGGACTCGATGATGAGACAGCATACAATAGACTTACGAAACGAAAGGTATGCGATCCATGTGGTTTCATCCTTCCATACTCTCCAGACAATGAATTTAAGTTTGGCTGTCCAGAATGTCAGGGAAAACTTGTTGTCCGAAGTGATGATAACCCGGAGACAATCAGACATAGGCTTAAAGAGCAGGGGAATGAAGCTCTGAAACCAATACTATCTTACTACAATGAGCTTGGCCTGGTGCATACGGTGGATGGTTCTCAGTCTATTGAGTCAGTTGATGCAGAGGTTAGAAAGGTACTTCAGGAATAAGAGTATGTATAAAAAAACAAAAGAAGAGGTTGAAGAAATTGTAAAGGGCGGAAAGATTCTTGGTGAGATTCTAGAGCAGCTTTCAGATATGGTAGAGCCTGGAATCAATGCGTGGGAAGTAGACCAGAAAGCTGAGAAACTTATTCTAGATGCTGGTGGCAAGCCAGCGTTTAAAGGTTATAGAGGAAGAAAGAGTGATCCACCATTTCCATCTACCATCTGTGCTTCTATCAATATGGATCTAGTTCATGGTATTGCAACCAAGGAAAAGATTTTGAAAGAAGGAGATATTTTTAGTATTGATATTGGTATGGAATTTTCGAGTGAAAAGGTAAAAGGTAAGAGTAGAAATGGACGAGGATATTTCACTGATACTGCTTTAACAATACCAGTAGGAGAGATAAAAGAAGAGACACGGCAGCTCATGAGTGTTACGAAGAAGGCACTCGAAGTCGGGATTGATGCAGTGGAGATTGGCGGATCAATTGCAGATATCGGAAAAGCGATTCAGGCATATGTTGAGTCTGTAGGTAACTATGGAATAGTGCGAGATCTCGTAGGCCATGGCGTCGGTCATGATGTTCATGAGGACCCAAGAGTGCCAAATTTTTATGATCCAGATGTGGAGAAGTGGAAGATTGAACCGGGGGTGGTTATTGCGATAGAGCCAATGATAACATTAGGTGGCTATCAAATAAAGACAGCTGATGATGGGTGGAGTATTTTTACAGTGGACAATAGTCTTAATGCTCATTATGAGCATACAATCTGTGTAACTGAAAATGGTGTCGTCGTGGCAACCAGACGACCGTCAGAGTAAGCTGCACTAGTGGGAGAATATGTTTGGAGTCTTATTCATGCTCTCGGGAACGCTCTTTGGAGAGCTTTCCAATGCGCTTGGAAAAAGGGAAATTAAACAAAAGAAGGAAACAGTATTTTCAATGGGTTTTTTGAACACTTTTTTTGTTGTACTTATTTTTTTAGGAATAACACTCATATTTCCAGAGAAATTTGTCTTTTCTTTTGCATCTCTCCCAACGCTGATTCCAAGAATTTTGCTTGAGGTTACCCAGATGACATTCTTCATGTTTGCCATATCAAAAGCCCCTCGAAGTTCATTTGGATTTTTGCGTGTTCTTACTATTCCACTCCTTCTTATCGTAGACATTATTCTTGGCTACAGCGTGTCTCAAATGCAACTCATTGCAATTGCTATAATTGTTACTACACTTCTTTTTCTTTTTCTCAATCATGGTATAAAAAAGAAGGGTTCGATCTTTGTATTATTTACCGCTTGCAATGCAGTCCTAACCATTTCTCTATACAAGTATAATATTACTAACTATAACTCTGTCATTGCAGAGCAGCTTATCGTATTGTCTTGTATACTGTTGTATTTCTTTATCAGTGCACGTCTTTACACCAAGGAGCACCCTCTCAGGCTCCTCAAAAAAAAGCTTTATCTTTTCCAATCTGTCTCAAGTGGCGCGGCACATATACTAGAAAGTTTTGCATATCTCTTTGCTCCTGCCTCTGTGATCATGGCAGCCAAACGTTCTTCAACCATAATGTGGAGTATTATTTCTGGCAGGGTTTATTTTCATGAAAAGCATGTACTGAGGAAGTTTATTGGATTTATCGTTATAGCAGGTGCGCTTTTTCTTCTCACACTATGACAATTTCAAAGAAAGTGCTATGACAGCACTTTTTTGTTTGCACGTGAGTGTGGTATGATATGCCATATGCATGTTTACACTAATTATGAAGAAAATAATTACATATTGTACTCCAACATGTGCCTACTGCAAGAGAGCCAAGGATTTTTTGAAAGAACTCGGTCATGAGTATGAGGAGGTTGGCCTGGTTTCCAATCTATAGCCCAGAGATGAACTTGTTCAGTAGCATAATTGACAGACGGTTCCTATGATATTTGTCGATGATACCTTTGTTGGTTGGTATGTTGATCTTGTTGTCTATCATTCAGAAGGAAAATTATAATTTTGTTTAATATATTATTCTATGATGCAGGATGCAATCAAGGGGTTTGCAAAGCAATTTGCTTTTGAGCCTACAGTTGAGCAGAGTGAGAAGTTGGAGAATAAGACTCATGTTATTCTAGTTGGTATGGGTGGGTCTCATTTGGCTGCTGATATTGCGCGTACTATAGATCCTGGTCTTCCTCTTCTCGTGCATACAGATTATGGCCTTCCAACTGTTTCTGATGAAGCCCTGAAGCAGAGTCTCATTGTTTGTAGTTCATATTCTGGAAATACAGAGGAGGTGCTTTCTGCATATGATGAGGCAAAGGAGAGAGGGCTTTCCGTCGCGGTCTCTGCCGTTGGTGGCAAGCTCATAGAGCAGGCAAAAGAAGATGGCATCCCTTTCGTACAGATGCCCGATACCGGAATACAGCCTCGTAGTGCACTTGGTTTCAGCCTTTTGGCTCTATTTAAACTCATGGGCAGAAATGATCTTCTTGATCAGGCTAGGGGACTTGTAGACATTCTTAGGCCAGAAGATCTTGAAGAAGAGGGACAAAGACTCGCTCAGCTATTTAAGGATCATGTTCCAGTGATTTATGCTTCTGCTAGAAATGTGTCTGTAGCATACAATTGGAAGATCAAATTTAATGAAACAGGAAAGATTCCAGCGTTTTACAACGTGTTTCCAGAACTAAATCACAATGAGATGACAGGATTTGATGCTCAGGATTCGAGTAAGCATTTATCTGAGGGCATATTTTTCCTTTTTCTCAAAGACATCGACGATCATCCAAAAGTGCAAGTTCGTATGGATGTATTAGAAAAGCTATATAAAGAGCGTGGTCTTCCAGTGGAAGTCATGGATCTCGCAGGTCAGAATATTTTTGAAAAGATATTTCGTTCTCTTATCATTGCAGACTGGGCAGCGGTCCATACGGCTGAGATCTATGGGCTCGAGTCAGAACAAGTGCCGATGGTTGAGGAGTTCAAGAAGCTTGTGTAGTTTGTTTTGAGTCCAAAAAAAGGATATACTAACGTAAACATTCCTAACGAGCGTATCTATGAAATTTATTCTTGGGGCTATTGGGATAGTCATCGGGACTTTTTTTGTTATCAAGACCGAGTGGTTTATTAGAAATTTTGGAACCAATGCATGGGCTGAGCAGCACATGGGCACCAGCGGTGGCACGCGTCTTTTCTATAAGCTCTTTGGTCTTGTTGTGATTATACTATCAATCTTATCTATCACAGGCCTCCTGGGTGGTCTGGTGCTGGCAGTGCTCACGCCGCTCTTTGGTGGTTTTGGACAGTAATTCATTTATGTACCATTCTGGAAATCAACTCATAGACATTTCGGTCCTATTTCATAAGGCACATCTCCAGCCTGGTATGCATGTAGCAGATCTTGGATGTGGGAGGACTGGGCATGTTGTATTTCCAGCATCACGTGTTGTTGGAGATATGGGTATCATCTACGCTGTAGATGTGTTGAAAGATGTGCTAAAAAATGTTATGCAGCGCGCACGAGACAATGGTCTTGTGAATATTCATACTGTCTGGGCGAATGCAGAGCAGAGTGGAAAAGTCGCTATTCCTTCTGGGAGTCTTGATCTTGTTTTTATTTCAAATGTTCTTTTTCAGGCAGGAAATACTCACGACATGCTCGAAGAAGCCTCGCGCCTTCTGAAAGACAAAGCTCGTCTTGTTATCGTAGATTGGAATACATCTGACCTTCCTTTTGGTCCAAGCCGAGAGCAGCTCATTGATTTTGCAGATGTTGAGAAATGGGGAAAGGAACATGGGTTCGTTCTTCAGGAAGAATTTGATGCAGGGAAGTATCATACGGGGATCGTTCTATACAAGCATCAGTAATTGTGTCAAAAACAAAGAAACAAATACTTGGAAAGTGGGGAGAAGAGCAGGCTGCTCTTTTTTTGATCAGAAAAAGGTATACTATTGTCCAGAGGAATTTCTCCATTCGTGGCGGAGAAGTGGATATTATTGCATGGCACAGAAAGAAGCATTTTGGAAATACACTCTGTTTCATAGAAGTGAAGACGAGAAGTTATGGAATTGGGAGTGCAGAGCGTGCGACTGGATACGAGAAACAGCAGAAAATGTTCAATGCTGCGAAGGGGTACTGTGTTCAAAAGACTATTCCAGTCGATACAACTCCGATACAGTTCGAACATGTAAGTGTGTATGTGAGTGAGAAAGCAAAAAAAGTGAAAATAAAAAAGTTTGTCATTCCAGTAGATTAGATGAAAACAATCCTTATTAAAGCAAAAGAATACTACGAAACACACAAAGAGCATGTTGTTTTGCTTGTGGTTTTTCTTATCTATTTTTTTTCAAGGATCTGGCTCTTCATACAAAATGGTGAAAGGGCTTTTGGGTATGACACAGGCATTTACAGACGCCATATTCACGTCTATTTTGAGAAGCTTGGCGAGTCTGGCGTAGTTCCATTTGGTTTCACATCACTCACAAACATGCTCCAGCTCCTGGGCGAGAAGCCGGATCATATCCTTTTTTTTGGATATCTTTTTCTTAGTTTCTTGATTTTTTTTGCATTCTACGCCATTGCTCGAAGATATCTGGGCGCAAAGCCTGCTTTGGGAGCAGTTCTTTTATTCACAGTCTCTGTTGTTCAGTTTGAATTCTTTTGGTGGTTCTATTATCGGAATTTCCTTGCCTTATTTATTATACTTCTTATATTCCTCTCACTGCGTCTGAAATCCAAGATGTTGCCACTATTTCTCTTTGTCCTGGGTGTTATTCATCCACTCTCACTCGTCCCGGTTGCAATAACTCTTCTTGTTATCCTTTTGATACAGAAGGAGATGAGGAAGTATTTGATTATAACTGGAATCAGTAGTGGTCTCGCCTTGCTCGCACTAAACTATCGAGAGATACGTTTGTACTTGCCTCTGTTGACTGAAAAGCGAGGTTTGGTGAAATCAACTCCAGTTTTGGAACAGTATGAGCATACCGGACAATTTATTAGTGCCTCATTCTTTTTGAAATACATTTGGTATTATCTCCCGTTTGCTTTGGTCGGTCTCATTCGTCAGTGGAAGAAGCAGAGAGAGCTTTTCATATTTTTATGTATCAATGTGCTTCTTGTCCTCATTGGCTTTTTATTCTATAGAAGATTTTTTGTCTATATTGATCTTGTGCTCATTCTTTTTTCAGTAGACGGTATTGTGTGGTTATGGATGAAGCTAAAAAAGAGGAGGACCTTTCTCTTTGTTGGGTTTGTCATTTATTTTGGATTTCTTGGTTATGTGTGCGGAATGTATATCGCAGAGAAGGAACCTCTGATTTCAGAATCGGAATTTTTTGCTATAGAGAAGCTTCAATACTACCCAGAAGATGCACTAGTTATGACAGTGAATTCTTATTACGCCCCATGGCTCTATGGATTTTCTGGTCATGAAGTCATAGCACCAGGAATGTTCGACCGGAATGAATGGGATAGAGAACAGTGGAGTACGTTTTGGTATGCGAGGAGTACAGAAGATTGGGAGGCTCTTTTTGAAAAGTATGTAGGGAGCCATCTTTATATATTTCTTGGAGAGAGGGACCAATTCCTTGCTCCTTTTTTTCTCGAATATCCTGCTTGCATGCAGAACGATATGTATATGTGGGATTGCCATCTATGAGTATTCTAATAATTATCGCAATTGGATATTTGTCATTTCGTTTTTTTGATAGAAATGCTTTTCAAGAGTGTCAGAATAGTATAGAAATACTATTGATGTCGTTTGGCGGTGGTACAAGTGTTCTCGTTCTCATATACCTTCTTTTTTTCTAAGTTGTAGTGGGGATTTTGTTGAATATGTGTTATACTGATTCTATCTTTGTCATTATATGACTATGGATTTTTTTGAAGCTTTACTCATTTTTGGAATTTTACTTCTTTTGATTGGAATTCTTTTTTTATTGAAAGAGAGGATGCCAATGTTATTTTCTTCTTTTTCTTTTGTCTCTTCCGGAGTGAAAAAGAAAGGCACGAGGGCAAATTCATTCTTACTAGATATTACGATTCAGGCGTCAGAAGGAGATATTGATCCTGTAATTGGAAGAGAGGAAGAGATTATGAGGGCGACACAGATACTTAGTCGTAGAAAGAAGAATAATGTGATCCTAGTCGGAGATCCCGGGGTGGGAAAGACAGCCATTGTAGAGGGGTTGGCACTCAAGATCGTGACTGGTAATGTACCTGATGCTTTGAAAGACAAAAAGGTTTTTGTGCTCCAGCTGGCGGATCTTATCGCCGGGACTAAATATCGTGGTGAATTTGAAAATAGAGTAAAAGGTCTTGTCGAGCAGATTAGAGCTTCTGAGAGGCAGATTATTCTTTTTATTGATGAGATTCACGCAATTACCCAAACCAAGGGTGCGGAGGGTGGAATTAATATTTCTGATATTTTGAAACCAGCCTTAGCTCGTGGAGAGCTCCAGGTTGTTGGTGCTACGACGAAAAAAGAGTACGAAGAGTACATTCTTCCTGATGAGAGTTGGGCTCGGAGATTTCAGCAGATTTCCATTGGAGAGCCGTCCATTACTGAATCAAAGAATATTCTTTATGGATTAAAAAAGAATTACGAAGCATTTCATAAAGTTATTATTACCAAGCAAGCAATCGATGCAGCCGTGACATATTCTCAAAAGTATATTGCTGGGCGGAAACTTCCTGACAAAGCAATCGATGTGATGGATGAGGCTGCAGCAATGGTAAAAGTATATGATAGCACTGTGCCAGACCATGCCGGAGCACTTCTTTTTGGCGCTGCTCACAACATATCAAAGACAAGAGGTACGGAGACAGATGTTGTCAAGAAGCTCAAACAGGAGCTCTTCAAACTTCGAAAGGGCGAGGAAAAATTGAGTGATTCTGTGGCACTCAAAGGTGTGAGGAAGAGAATTGTTGAAAAGGTAAAAGCTATAGAGGCTGAAGAGTCTTCTATTAGAAAAAAGAATGGATGGCCAAGGGTAACTGCAAAACATGTAAAAGAAGTCGTGGCTGACTGGGCTGAGATGAAACTTTCTCAGATTGACTAGTACAGCATTTTCTAGTATACTGTAAACAAATATAATTTTTTAAATATAGACCTATGCCAAAAATAAAGAATATAGCAACTGAGACTGCTGTTAAATCTACAACAAGTGTCAAAGTTGGTGTTGCGCTTCTATTCCTCGGAGTTGCGACTATTGCTGCGAGTTTTGTTGGAATATTTTCAAGATCATCATATTCAACACTTGGATTTGCAAATCCAGACCTTACTATTCCAAAAATAACATTTGAACAAAGTGTTGGTTTGCAGAAGATAAATATTTATTATCAGAATATTGGTAAAGGACCGGTAACAAAACCATTTTCTGTCTATGTCCAGGTCGATCCTGAAATCAAAAAAACATTTAATAAGAAGTGTTTTTGTGTGGTTAACAAAGATGGTTCGTGGACTCCATACAATGAGATTGGCCCAGGACTGTATGAGATCCCAGTTAAAGAGTACAAGATGAATCCAAAAGCATTTGGTATTCTAGAAATAGTTATTCCGTTTATGGAAGACAAAGATGTGCTTTCAGAGAAGTTTAGCGTGCGGGCTTTTGTGAATCGTACACAGACTTTGATAGAGTCTTCATACCAGAATAATTATAAAGCTGAAGTTTTTTCACCAAAAGACCTTTGGGATAAGATTCAAAATCTTTCTGGTGATCCAGGATATGGGTATGGGTACTATCCGCCAGTTCCAGGAAGTTATGGGTATGGGTACTATCCGCCAGTTCCAGGAAGTTATGGATATGGGTATGGCTGGGTTCCGTTTATAAGTAATGTTTCAATTTACAAGGAATCATTGCCTTCCAACCAGCTCACAAATGGTGAAGGTGTCTGGGGGAAATTCACTGTGGTAGCTGACCAAAACTCTGATATTCAAATAAAGAGTATTGTATTAAAGGTTGTCGGAAACATGAATGTTCCACAAGTGGTAGAAAAACTTGAAATTATCGATGAGTACGGTGTTGTTCTGGGTCAGATATCAAATGGAAGTTTTATCAACGATTTTAAGAATCTCAATTATGTGATTCAGAAAGGAACAACGAAAACATTGAGTGTTCGCGGTACTGGTGCGGGGTTTGTGGAGAATGATACACTTGGTGTGATTGTAGATAGTCTTGTTTATGAAGATCTAAAGAATAAGGTTCCATTTATTCTAGAACAAGATGTGAATCTGGGGCTTCTGATCTTCTAAAGGATGAAAACTTGACAAACCTAACAAAAACATGTATTCTTACATCAATAAACAACCTACTCAATAGGTTGTTTTTTTGTAAAAATAACCATATATATGTCAGAAATAAGTAAATCTATCCAGGTTATCTGCGATGAAAAGGGTCTTGAATATGACGCTGTTATTGATGCACTCGAAACTGCACTTGGTGCAGCATTTCGAAAAGATTTTGGGAATCGCCAAGGAAATTACAAAGTAAAATTCGATGTTGAGACTGGTGACATCCAGGTTTGGGATGTTAAAGAGGTGGTTGAAGATATTGAAGAAGAACTATTAGAAAAAGCACAGGAAGCACTCTCTGAGCTGAGAGAAAAGGCTCGTGATGAAGGGAGAGACCTTTCTGATGAAGAAATTGACGGTATTGCACAGTTCAACCCAAAGACACAGATCATGCTAGCGGAAGCCAAAGAAGTCAAGAAACGAGCGAAGGTAGGTGATGTACTCGAAATGGAGCAAGATGTTCCAGGAGAATTCGGTCGTATGGCTGCACAAACTGCCAAGCAGGTCATCATCCAAAAGCTTAGAGAAGCAGAGAGGAATAGTGTATATGAGGATTTCAAGGATCGGGAAGGCGATATCGTCCAAGGTATTGTTCAGCGTCGTGATAGAGGCGGGGCAGTGATTATTGATCTTGGAAAGATCACGGGTATTGTTCCAAATGCAGAGCAGGTCAGGCGTGATAGATATCAGCCTGGAGTCCGTATGCAATTCTATGTAGCATCAGTAGACATGGGTGCGCGTGGTCCAGAAATTATTCTTTCTAGATCAAGTAATAAGATGGTCGAAGCAGTTTTTGCTCAGGAGATTCCAGAAGTAGAGGAGGGGTCTGTTGAGATCAAGGCTATTGCTCGTGATCCAGGTGGACGAAGTAAGGTCGCTGTAGCTACAGAAGACGACACCATTGATCCAATAGGTGCATGTATTGGGCAGCGTGGAAGTCGAATTACAACTATTATTGATGAGCTCGGTGGAGAGAAGATCGATGTAATTCAGTGGGATGATGATGACAAGAGATTCATAATGAATGCACTTTCTCCTGCGAAGATCGATTTCGTAGACCTAGATGAAGAAGAGAAAGAGGCCACAGTCACTGTAGCAGGAGATCAATTCTCACTAGCCATTGGGCGCGGTGGACAGAATGTCCGCCTAGCAGCAGAACTGACTGGTTGGAGGATCAAGGTTGCACAGGATGGGGAAGAAGTGCTCGAAGTGAGTAGCGAAGAGGGTATAGAGGATGTAGAGAGGAAGACAGGGGAGACTGTAGGAGAAGAAAGTAAAAAGGAAGAAGTAGGAAGTGCTGATGAAGAGGAGAAGGAAGAAGTTGAAGCGAAAGAGAAAGAAGAGGTGGTGGTAGAGGACAAAAAAGAAGAATAAACCACCTTACGGTGGTTTTTCATCTTGAGAATAGTATTGTCAAGTGCTATACTCAACAAACTTGTATTCAAATCAATCAAATATCATTATATGAGAGAGATATTCGAAGCAGTCCTGTATCAACCAATATTTAATGCTTTTATTGGGTTATATGACTTGATCCCAGATGTTGGTATAGCAATACTGATTCTTACCGTTGTGATAAAGCTTGCACTTTATCCGATGACGAAGAAGTCTATTGTTGCGCAGAAGTCACTCCAGGATATCCAGCCAAAGCTCGACATAATTAAGAAAGAGCACAAAGGGGATCAGCAGACGATTGCGCAGGAGACCATGAAGCTCTATAAGGAGCATAAAGTAAATCCATTTGGATCTTGCCTCCCAATTCTCGTGCAGCTCCCAATCTTCCTGGCACTTTATTGGGTACTCCGAAGTGCTCTGACAGATCCAAATTTTGAGCTTTTGTATTCTTTTATCCCAAGACCAGAATCAATCAAGGCTCTCTCTCTTGGATTCCTTGATCTTGCTGGGCCAAATATTTTCCTTGCAGTAGCAGCAGGCGCAGCACAGTTCTGGCAGGCCAAGACTATGAGTACAAAGAAGGCTCCGAAGAAAGCTGGAGATGGCGCGAAGGATGAGAATATGATGGCAATGATGAACAAGCAGATGCTCTACTTCATGCCAGTACTTACTGTATTTATTGGGTTTCAGCTTCCTGGTGGTGTCATGCTCTACTGGTTCCTATCGACACTCATTACTGCTTTGCAGCAACAGCTCATGATAGGGAAGAAGGAGAAGAAAGAAGGGGTTATTGAGGGGGAGATTATTGAAGAAAAGGAAAAGAAATAAAAAACAAAACTTTTAAAACCGCGCTTTGGACGCGGTTTTATTTTTCCAGAGATTTCAGGTAGACTAATCTGTATATGGATGAATCCTTGCGAAAATCAATTCTCAGCACTGTGTGTTATTTTGATGTGCTCGATATGCCACTCACGAAGGAGGAAGTATACAAGTGGCTTTGGCAGTATAATGGGAATATAATTTTTTTTGATTTTATTACAGAATTACATGCTCTTGAGGGTCTGGAAAAAAAGGATGGTTTCTATTTTTTGCCCGGAAGATCTGGTATTATTGAGAATAGACAGAGATCGGTTCCAATATTAGAAAAAAAAATCAAGATTGCGCGTCGTGCTGCTCGCAAGCTCAGATGGATTCCATTCGTTCGGGCGATGTTTGTCTGCAACACTGTTGCATCTGCCTCTGCGTCAGAGGGGAGTGATATTGATGTATTCATTGTTATTCGAAATGGGAGAATGTGGCTATCACGTTTTTTCGTCACTGGAGCCCTGAGCCTCTTTCGACTTCGCAGGTCAAAGAAGAATATTGCTGATAAAATTTGTCTGAGTTTCTACGTGACTGATGATCATCTGAATCTGTCTGATGTGAAGCTCCCTCATGATGATATTTATCTCATGTATTGGATCGATCAACTCATCCCAGTATATGATCCAGAGCACGTCAGGCAGCAGATGATGCAGGAGAATAGATGGGTTAAGAAATATCTTCCGAACGCACTTCTGGAATACAATATCATTCCACGGTATAGAGTATTAGACTTAAGACTGCCGAGAAAGTTTCGAAGAGTTTTCGAAACCATGTGGAAGGGGTCGTATGGTGATATACTAGAAGGGCAAGCAAAGGGATTTCAGAAAAAGAAAATGTCTTTTAATAAGAAAAGTCTCCAACATGCTTCGGATTCTCGTGTAGTAGTTTCTGACACCATGCTCAAGTTTCATGAGAATGATAGAAGAGGGTATTTTCGAGATGAATGGAGGAAGAGGGTTGCTAATCAAAATTTTGTTTTTTAATGTCATTTCGGTTGGGATGACAAAGTGTCCATATGAAAAAATACAGCCTGTCTTTAGTACTTCAAAAGCTTCTTGGTCTTCTCCTCTTTCTCCTCCCGTGGCAGACCATCTGGATCACACAGGAGAGATTTCTCAATGGCGAGAAGTGGCAGTATGGAACACAGGGATTCTATGCTACAGAAGTACTGCTTTGGATTGCTGTGATCTTTTTTATTTTTTGGTGGTGGAGGAGAGTGAAATTCAAAATTCAAAATTCAAAATTCAAAATTTCTTTTAGCAAGGATCGGATTTTTCTTTTATTTTGTTTGTCCTTCATAGTATATAGTTTGTTTTCCACTATATGGGCACTGGACTGGGCGACAGCATATCAGCATGCGTTCTATATTCTGGAGGCATTCATGCTTTTCTTCATGTTGTATTTGGGGCCGCTTCAGTGGAAGAGCGCTGCAAAGTGGTTTGTGGCTGGTGCAGTGCTGCAGAGTATTTTCGGCATCTGGCAGTTCCTCGCCCAAACAACTTTTGATTTCAAGTGGCCTGGCCTGGCTGGTCATCCAGTGGTAGAAGCTGGAACATCCATCATTGCTGGTGAGGGGATTGGTCGCACTATGCGAGCTTATGGGTCATTTTCTCATCCGAATGTATTTGGTGGATATCTGGCAGTATCACTTCTTTTTACTTTGCTTTTAACGTTCGGTAAACAAGGGAAAGGGTTCAGCTGGCGAACATTCGGACTATGGACTATGGTCTATGGTCTACAGCTTACTGCGCTCTTTTTCACGTTTAGCCGTTCAGCGTGGCTTGCTTTTGCTGTAGTCTTTCTATCACTTATCACGTATTACATATTCAAGAAAAAAGTCTTCAGTCTTCAGTCTTCAGTCTTCAGTCTTTCTTTTATCATCATCGTTGTGCTTGCAATACTTTACTTTCCTTTGGTGAAAACAAGAATTGCCGGAGAATCGGCTCACGAGATCGCATCCACTTCTGAGCGTGTTGGTGGATATAATGAAGCTATAGAGATTTTCAAACAGCATCCTTGGCTTGGTGTCGGTTCTGGGAACTTTACCGTCGCAGCATATGAGCTTGATCCATGGCGACCAGGATGGGAGTATCAACCGGTACACTTTGTTCCACTTCTTGTGTTGGTTGAATTAGGTTTGGTTGGTATGTTGATTTTCATTGGAATTATCGTATCGTTTATCACATATCATATATCACAGACTAGAAAGAAGAAATTAGAAATTTGGGATTGGAAATTTGGAATTACTCTTTTTCCTTTTATCTTCTTGCTGGTATTCGATCATTATCTCTTCTCATCATATATTGGCCTTCTTCTTTCAGCTATCTATTTCTCTCTTGTTTTTCGATTTCTGGAAACAAAAAAACACTCTGGGTAGAGTGGAATATACGTCTGCTCCCGCCGCGAAGTGCGACGGGAGCAGACGTAGGATCGTCCTGGGATCCTTGACGATCTTGATCTGGTTGGTAGCCATTGTGGCTCCTCCTGCTAATATCGGTGTAGCTTTTCTTTTTACGTCACTGCTACAGTGGGCGACAGGGCAATCTATCATACTTTTTTCCTTTTGTGAACACTCTTTCCACATGTTGTGCACAGGGACTCCAAAAAGCTATATTCCTAGCCAAGTTTTCCATAGTTGACAGGGTTGCCTATATATGAGACAGTTAATAGGTACCAATAGAGGTGCAGAAGAACCTAGCGTTGGGGATTCGCCCAGTGTACTCGCTATCGAATGTGTGTTACTGACAGGCATCATACGTTCAATGATAGACGGCACACCGAGCTATCTCCAGCACTAGGTTTTTTGTTATTTTAGCGAAATTTTCTTGGTTTTCCACACTCTTGACAAATAGCCAGAGTAAGGTACAATATATAGGCATTTTTAACACTCACATTATTAGAGTGATAATAATAACATGTATGAATATACAACCACTTGGAGACAAACTTGTCGTCCGACCAACAAAAGGAGAAGAGGTGACAGCATCTGGTATTGTCTTGCCAGATACTGTTGATAAAGAAAAAAAAGCTGAGGGAGAAGTCGTGGCAGCTGGACCAGGCAAGCTCCTCAAAAATGGATCTCGATCACAGATGGAGGTCAAAGTAGGAGACACTGTCCTCTACAAAAAATGGGGAGGAGACGAAGTCGAAATTGAAGGAGAAGAATACAAGATTATTTCTGAGGAAGATGTTCTTGGAATCGTTACTAAATAATTAGATTATTCGGATCATTGATTTGCAAACAGAAGAAATCCGTAAATCAACGTTATCCATAATCAGTAAATATATATGGCAAAACAAATTACATTTGAAAATGAAGCTCGGGAGGCACTGGTACGCGGCGTAGACAAGCTTGCTGATACCGTGAAAGTAACCTTGGGTCCAAAAGGACGTAATGTTGTTTTGGATCGTGGTTTTGGAACTCCAATCATCACCAAAGATGGTGTGACCGTGGCCAAAGAAATCGAACTCGAAGACAAAGCAGAAAATGTTGGTGTCGAGCTGGTCAAAGAAGTTGCAAGTAAAACGAATGATGTTGTTGGTGATGGTACAACAACAGCAACTGTCCTTGCTCAGGCTATTGTCCGAGAAGGAATGAAAAACGTGGCTGCAGGAGCCAATCCAATTGCCCTTAATCGTGGACTACATATAGCATCAGAGGCTATTGTTGAAAGACTCAAAAGCGCAATTGCAAAACCAGTACAACCAGATGAAATTGCACATGTGGCTGCTATTTCTGCCAATGACCGAGAAGTTGGTGAAAAGATTGCCGCTGCTATGCATGAGGTTGGTGAAGATGGTGTGATCACTGTCGAAGAATCACAGTCGTTTGGTATGGAGATCGAGACTGTGAAAGGAATGCGTTTTGATAAAGGATATATTTCTCCATACATGGTGACCAACGCAGAACGTATGGAGGCAGAATACGAAGATGCAATGATCCTCATTACAGATAAGAAGATTTCTTCTGTTGATGATATTCTTCCAATTCTCGAAAAAGTTGCACAGTCTGGAAAGAAAGACCTCGTCATTATTTCAGAAGATGTTGATGGGCAAGCGCTCACAACATTGGTGTTAAATAAGCTCCGCCAAACATTCAATGTCCTCGCAGTCAAAGCGCCTGGGTTTGGTGACAGACGAAAAGAAATGCTCCAGGATATTGCAGTTCTCACGGGTGGAAAAATGATTAGTGAAGATGTTGGCCTCAAACTCGAAAATGTTGAGCTCTCAGATCTTGGTCATGCTCGAAAAGTAGTTTCGACAAAAGAAAATACAACTATTATCGAAGGAAAAGGGGAAGAAAATGCTGTTCAGGATCGTGTCCTTCAGATTCGCAAGCTCATTGAACAGAGTGATTCAGAATTTGATAAAGAAAAACTTCAGGAACGACTTGCCAAACTTTCTGGTGGCGTTGCTGTGATCAAAGTGGGGGCTGCCACAGAGACAGAGATGAAGGAAGTGAAACATAGAATCGAGGATGCTGTTGGTGCAACGAAAGCTGCTGTTGAAGAGGGTGTGGTCCCTGGCGGTGGCGTTGCTCTTATCCGAGCAGCCAGTGCACTTGATGAACTCAATCTGGATAGTGAGGAAATGATTGCAGTTGGAATCCTTCGCCGTGCTATCGAAGCACCTCTCCGAACCATTGCAAATAATGCTGGGCATGAAGGCGCTGTGGTTCTTGCAGAGGTAAAGAAGCAATCTGGAAACTTTGGTTTCAATGCTGCGACTGGTGTTTACGAAGACCTCGTCGTCGCAGGAATTATTGATCCTGCCAAAGTGACACGAAGCGCACTAGAAAATGCAGTGTCTATTGCTGGCATGATTCTGACCACCGAGGCAGTCGTGACCGATCTTCCAAGTAAAGATGAGCATGGTATGCCTCCTATGGGTGGTGGCATGGGTGGTGGCATGGGGATGATGTAATACTCAGGAGACACAAGACATATAACACATAAAAAAACCCGTCAGGAGGCGGGTTTTTTTTGTTTATATTTAAGAATTTTTTTCATACAGGCTTAAAATACATCGACTTCATTAATTAATTTTGGATCAACATCCAATCGATTGTCCCCGGTCGTTGGGCTTCCTTCATAAAAATGTGCAACCCATCTCAGTGCCTCCGGATTTATCTCACATCCGCGACCAGAACAAATGAGAACCGTTTCCCCGTCAGGGATGTGTACTGAAAGATGATCCTCCCATCCTTCGGTTTCTATATTATACACACGGACAACTTCTTTTCTTGTATTGTACGCGTCTCTGCCATCACCATCAAATGCGATATCAACGTATGCGATTTCTTTTTCATAATTTGATGTGATTGTTAATTTTGAACTTCTGAAGATAGGAGGAAAATTGTTTAATTCTTTGATATCGACGCGGTTGGTGACTGTGTCAATTTTAAAGTATGTGGGGAGAATCCAGGATCTATTTGGATAATCAGAATAGACCTGTGTATAAATATATAATGTATTATTTTGTTTCCGTCGAAACCACTCTTTTATGACTTGCCCGGGCAACGGTTCGCCACTCTCTTTCTCAATTTCTGGAAGTTGCACGTCCAGCCTTTCCGTCACAATATCCTTTATTTGATTTTGTGTTAATTTTTTCGAGCCTGCCCACAGGTAGTTGTGATTATTATGATAATTTGGATAACTTATAAAATAATACGTGAAATTTTTTGTTATTGCTGTATTCCATATCCCATGTGTGAGTGTTTGTTCAACATCTATATCTCTGATCGGTTGATTTTTCATGTTGCCATCCACATATTCTGCCCAGATGGTCGGACAGTAGACAGTATATTTTTCTTTGATTTTTCCGTTTTCAGGCCTTTGCCAACCGGATAAAAAGCATTCAGCAGACAATTCTTCTTCTGTCAGATATTCATTTTCGTGAAGGTACACTTTTGGTATTGACATGTCTTGGTATTCTTCATCTTTTTCCTCGACAACATAATATCTCTTGGTGGGGTGCACATTAAATTTTTTTTTCACAAATAGGCCTTTTCTGTTTATGCCGTCCAACGTGATGACGTCAATGGCATCAAGATAATTTCTTGATTCAGATGCAATACCACCATTTGGAAATATATCCTCTTTTACCAGATTCCATTGTTTATCAGAAAAAGCGAGTATATTTAGATGTTCATTGAATCGATATTGATATCTGCCAGCGTTATCTCCCAAGTCATCTTTACTTTTGTAATACAGTATTTTTTCATTTTGGCCATCTCCATTAAAGTCCACGTCAAGCTCTCGAATATCAGTTGCGTTGGTTGGCAGGTATTCTTCTTTCACAAATAGAATCGCGTCTTTCTTTGATGTTGATACGAGTTCTTCCCCAAAAGACACTTCGTGCAGTATATCTTCTGCATCCATTGATACTTCCTGGTTTGCATCGCTTGCCTCGGAATTTTGACCCTGTTCTTGCCCGGGAGCAGTTTGTTTATTGTATAAAAAATAGAGAATACCAGTGCCCAGGCAAAGTCCAAATATAATAGCAATGACTGCTTTTTTGTCTTGTATAAAGCGTGTATTGTCCATATATGTATGATAATGAATAAGGGTAGCGTAACATATTTTTTTATTTTGGAATAGCAGGCCGATATATGTTATTCCATAAATAAAAAATCACTGGCTTCTTGGCAAGTGATTTTTGATATCATTTGGGTCGCGGGGTGGTGGCAGAGGCGGTCCGTTTCCAGACGACCTCTGCCACCTCTCCTGTGGCCAACGGTCTTTTAGCTTGTCAGGCCTAGAGACACAGGTTTCGGAAGTCATGGCGACCTCGTTTATCCACCAGAGGCGGACCAAGTCCGAATGTAAGGACACCCACCTGTGCTGTCGACCGCTAACTGACCTGTGAAGGCGCTTTGGAGATCCCGCACGAGGGGAGTTGGTGTTGTGTTGTTTGGCGTTTGCACACCTAGCAAAACAGAAAGAGCTTTTGACACGGCTCATCACCCACTCTTTTACATCTTTTGGAACCGAGACCCAAAGTCACGTGGCAAGGCGGAAATATCGCTTTGCTGGAAGTAGCTCCCGACCGTTCGGAAGAAACCTCTCGCCCAGCGATTGAGTTCCACCACCAAAGTTATTCAGGTGTGTTTTGTTCCATCGGATGTCCTCGTATGAGAAACACAATAATATATGTTTATCTATTTGTCAAGAACTTGTAATTAGGGGAAAAAATTGTATAATACTCTCATTGCGATATGCAGATATCGCATACCACAGACAGAGAGCGCGTACATAACGATCTATACATATCAAAGAAGAAAAGAAAAAACTCAATGAACTCAAAGAGAAGATCCAGTCGACATGGGCTCTTCTTGGTATTGATGGGCAAATCGCAAAGATGCATGGATTGGAAAAAGAAATGCAAGGAGGGGATTTTTGGTCTGATCAAGAGAATGCAAAACGCGTGAGTCAGGAGCATGAAGAATATCGGATAGAAGTAGAAACATGGACACAATTAAAAACTGAAGTTGAAGAGTTGGTGAGTTTATGTGTTGACCTTGAAAAAGAGCCTGACGAGGGAATGGAGGCAGAAGTAAGACTGAAGATTGAAGAATTAGAAAAACAATTTGAGAAACTTGAATTTTATCTCCTGTTGGATGGAAAACATGATAAGAAAAATGCGATTGTTGCCGTGCATTCCGGAAGTGGTGGAATAGAAGCACAGGATTGGGCAGAAATGCTACTCCGCATGGTGCTCCGCTACTGCGACAAACAAGGGTACAAGACCACCATCCTTGATGAGTCGCGCGGAAGTGAAGCCGGCATCAAATCAACGGTCTTTCTTGTGGAAGGGCGTTGGGCATTTGGCCATCTCAAATCCGAACATGGAACACATAGACTTGTTCGCATTTCGCCATTTGACGCAGAAAAAATGCGCCACACGTCGTTTGCCCTTATCGAAGTGATTCCAGAACTTGAATGTGGAGAGGAAGTTACTATTGATCCAAAAGATTTGCGGATTGATACCTTTATGTCCGGTGGAAAAGGGGGTCAAAGTGTGAATACAACATATTCTGCTGTTCGCATTGTCCATATTCCAACAGGCATAACGGTGAGTTGTCAAAATGAACGCTCACAACTTCAAAACAAAGAAATATCCATGAAAGTGCTTCAGTCAAAATTGCAGACACTCAAAGAAGAAGAGGAAGAAAAAGAAAAGAAAAAACTTCGTGGAGAATACAAGAGTGCGGAGTGGGGGAATCAGATTCGTAGCTATGTGTTGCATCCATACAAGATGGTGAAGGATCTCCGTTCCAGGTATGAGGAAAGTGATCCAGATGCTGTGCTGGATGGTGATCTTAGTGGGTTTGTCGAGGCATACCTTCGATATCTCAAGTCTGAAGTATAACGCCATACGTATGCGAGTTATCCATGTTGAAAATATAAATATTCACGAGATCGTAGAAGCTCTCAAGAATGGAAAGACAATCGTATATCCAACAGAGACGTGTTATGGGCTTGGGTGCGATGCAACGAATGATACAGCAGTGCAAAAAGTCTTTGCTATCAAACAGCGCCAGCAGAATAAGTCAGTCCTCGTTGTGGCACCAGATGTACATATGATGATGGAATATGTACAGTGGAATAGTCTACTCACAGATCTTGCAGAAAAGTACTGGCCTGGCCCTCTGACAGTAGTTGCAAATTTGAAAGGTGGTGTCCATCTCTCGGCTGGTGTAACTGGGGAAGGGGGTACACTTGCATTTCGTATTACGAATTATCCATTGGCAAGCGAGCTTTCCAGATTACTTGAGAAACCAATCGTATCAACGTCTGCAAATATTGCGGCAGAGGAGAGCCCTTATGATATTGCTTCAGTTCTGGCAATGTTCGATGGCGCAGAGAATCAGCCAGATATTGTTATTGATGCTGGGACACTTCCACGCCACTCTCCATCAACTGTTGTGAGAGTGTTAGACGGAAGAGTTGAGGTACTCAGGCAGGGGGAAGTGGCAGTAGAGTGATTTTTATCGTCATTCCGAGGAGACCTTCTGGGGTCGATGTTGGAATCCATTTGCAAGTAAGTTGGTGTCACGAATAATTTGAAAAATAGGATTGTTGGTAGTGTCTTTTTTGCTTTTGCGCTCGGGCTGATCGTGATACTATTCATTCGACTAAAATCATCAAAAGAGTTGGTTTAGAATTATGCTCATAGAATCATCACGCACTCGAAAGAAAAAATGCTGGAATAATAAAACTGGATTTCGGTTTTTTATTATGTTCTCTGTGGCCTGTCTTTTTCTTATTGGTTTATACTGGGAACATAATGAAGTTCTTCTGGATATTGAAGGAAGTCATTTAATATCATCAGCAGAGATTGATGGGGCTCGGCATGAGATTCTTCACATGAAAAAGCGAAAGCCAGCCAAGAGGGAAGTGAAAGGAATCTATCTCACGGCGTATTCTGCTGGCAATCCTGCCAAAGTGCAACAAATGATTGATCTGATAAACACTACAGAGCTCAATGCAGTGGTGATTGATATCAAGGATTATAGCGGACTTGTTCTCTATGACAGTGGTGTAGAACTGACAAATGAACTTGATCTTGAGGATGACAGGCTTGGTGATGTGCCAGAGATTATCCAGGCGTTTCATGACCATGATATCTATGTCATTGCTCGGCAGACAGTATTTCAAGACCCAATCCTTGCTGTAAAAAAACCAGAATGGGCTATTGCATCCAAGGCTGGGGGGCTGTGGCGAGATCACAAGGGACTTGCATGGGTGGATCCAACGAAAAAAGAAGTGTGGAATTACAATGTTGAGATTGCTAGAGAAGCCATAGGCTTTGGTTTTGACGAAATCAACTTTGATTATGTTCGTTTTCCTTCAGATGGAAATATGAGTATGGTGGTGTATACGAATGGAGACAAGTCCCGAGAGGAGATCATGGGAGACTTCTATCATTATTTGAATACTGAGCTGGGTGGAGAACCGGCATACATATCGCTCGATATGTTTGGTTTTGTCATGGAGCGTCATGATGGTATGAGCATTGGACAGCGGCTGGAGGATGCAGTGGATGAGGTCGACTATGTGTGTCCAATGATGTATCCATCTCACTATCCACCAGGACACCTGAATCTCGTGAATCCTGCTGCATATCCTGGCCTTGTCATAGAGAATGGGATGAAGAAAGGGCAACCATATTTTGAAAACAAAAAAGCAAAGTCGCGTCCATGGATTCAGGCCTTCAATCTTGGTGCGACGTACGGCGCAGAAAATATTCGTGCACAAATTGATATGGTCGAGAAATATACCGATGGTGGTTGGCTTCTGTGGAATGCAGCGAATAGATATGGTGAGGCAGGGTTGAAGCAGGTGAGTAGTACAATTGAGGCAGAGTAGATGAAGTTGACAGTCCACATGTCCTCTGCTAAAGTGAAAATACAATCAATCAAACATATGCAAATTATTCGTAAACAATCTACTTTGTTTTATTCTAGGGGTGATGGTTTATGCTGTGTTGAATGTAAATAAAATTCGTTTGTGCGGATTTTTTTAATTTTGGCTAAGTAAAGCGAAATAATATACTATTTATATAAACTTTATCTTTTTTTTATCTAGTTTGTGAGATACTCTATCTATCTATACATAGATTTATTTTTATACATTCAAATGGTATAAATTTATGCAAAATAAGAAATAAAATATGCGACACACAATTTTCAAATATATTATTAAAATTTCTGCAATGCTTGCGCTTTTGCTATCGCCTTTGGTAGGTTCTGCTTTGGATATTGCAAACCCTATCACCATAGGGGAGACAGGGATAAGAAGTGGAATTACTCAGCCAGAGATTGTTATGGATGATATTGATGAGTCTTTGTTCCGTGTTGTGGACGAGTATACTGATGTTGCTGATTTGGTAGATGGAAAGCAGAGGATGCGTATCTTTGCAAGTCCTCGCCTTCTATATACTGAAAATGAGGAGAAGAAAGTTCGTCCGGATGGATGGAATTTGTTTGCTGAGGATGAAAAAATGAAAATGATAGATATTGCAAGGGATGCCAGGGACAAAAGAGCAATGGTGGAGCAGAAACGCGCCAGTTTCAGCGCAGAGGAATTGGACGGCTCAGGCTATCGCTTTGTTGTTCCTTTTCCTGATTCGAATGACATTGCAGTAAAGGCTGGAAATATGGAAATAAATTATGGCCGGACGCAGGTAAAGCCAAATGAAGCTAATTTTTCTCAAAAACAAGAACGATTCAAAACAGTTAGCTTGTATGAGAATGTTTATCCGAATATTGACGTTAAATTCGAAGATTCAAAAAGATCAAGAAGCCGCGAGATCATTATTAAAAAACGTCCAGAAGCACTGGAAAAAGACGACCAAATTATTTTTTGGGAAGAATACGATTTACCAAAGGGCGCGAAAGTTTTTGATGACACGGACATGCAACTTTTCGGAAGACAAGAAATATATGAAAAGACAATTTTCATACAAACACCTGACTCATCTGTTTTTTCCATTACGTCAGCGCAAGTATATGAATCGGGTTCTCCATTTCCGGATTTGAAGAAAGTAAGACAAATTGTTGATATTGACAGTGATAACAATAAAATGTCAATTGGACTGGCGCTGGATGGTTCATATTTAAACTCGGAAGATACTGTTTATCCTGTTGTGATTGATCCTGATTATGTCGCGTGTTTTGGCGGAATATATGGGTATGATGAGAGGCTCGCGTGCCAATTGACAGATTTGTCTTTGTCTGGTCTAAGCGGTAGGTTTTCAAATGATTTTTTGCGTCTCGGATATGTTTCTAATATGTATGGAAACTTTGCATATATTCCACTGCTAAAATTTAATGTGGATTTTCAGAGTCTTGCGGCGATTGGAACGCTCAATAATGCAGCTTTGACTTTGCGATATTCAGGCAATGATCCTGAGGGAACGTATGGTGGAATTATTTATACTGTTGCCAGAAAAGTAAATACGTCTTGGTCAAGCAGTAATGTCACTTTTAACAATATACGTTCGAGCCTTTCGACAGTGAGTGCAAGCGTGCCGGTTACACATTTTGCATCGCCTTTGGATTTTTCTTGGAACGTTACGAGCGCTGTGCAAGATTGGATGAATGGTGGAGCAAACAATGGATTGGTAGTGGAAGAAACTCCTGTGTGGAGCTCTGGAAGCTGGCCAAATTGGAAAGATGTGTATTTTTATTTTTATGATTCAAGTTATGGAAGCGACCCAAATGGGGTGGGGAGTAATGAGAAGAGTCCCTATCTTCAAATAGACATTTCCTCCCCCTCTTACCCTGATCTAATAATATATTCAAAAAGCGTCGACGACACAACAATAGCGCCAAACCAAAGCATCACAGCTTATACAACTATTAAAAATAACGGCTCTGGTAGTGCTGCTTCATCGTATGTTGGGTATTATTATTCAAGCAACAGCACATGCAGTACTGGCGATAATTATTTGGGTAATGATTCTGTATCATCATTGTCTGCCGGTAGTGTTTCGGGCCAAGAAAGCCAATTGATTACGATTCCAAGCAATGCTGCTCCCGGAACAGGATATATTTGTTTTATTGCTGACAAGGACGGAAATGTTTCTGAATCAAATGAAAATAATAACACAGCGTACATACAAATAACTGTTGCCGATACAATTGTCCACGACGTAGACATTACCAGCTTGCAATTTACAAATCCAAACGGATATTACCGAGACGGCGATTTAGTAAGTGCGCAAGTTACGCTCAAAAACAATGGAATCGTCAGTGAGAGCGTTCCATACTCATTCAAGATTGTAGACCAGACAAACAGTGCGGTGTTTACTTTGACAGACACAAGCTCAAACCCAACTGTATCTGCCGGAGAGAGCAAAATAATCACGCTTTCAGGGAAGGTGCCGTACTCAACAGCCATGTCAACGAATTATCATCAGTTCAAGGCGCGTCTTGAACTATATGTGAGTGGCGACAGCGATACTGATATTATGGATTCTTCCAATCTTGTATATGCGCATAGATATTTATATTCAGGCGGTGGTGGTGGTGGAGATCCTGTAAACAATGATAACGACTCGCAAAATGAAGCAGAAGAACAAATAGAAGGATTGCTTGATACTGTGCCAGACGCAGCGCCAACCGGCGTACTGGCAGGAGTTTTGAATGGGAAATCTGGTGATGATAAAGGTGGTGACCCAATTAATCTTCGCACAGGTTCCTTTGAGCTAACGCAAACTGATATTTCTCTGCAAGGAAGAGGTGAACAATTGGATTTTGTCCGCGTATATAGCAGCAAATCAGAAAAAAATGCACGATTTGGCATGGGCTGGAGCCATTCGTACAATCAATACTATTTCCAAGATCCTGTAGAAAAAAACGTCATTATTTACAAAGGCGGAGCCATTGCTTCGGTTTTTGAAACATCTGACGGAGGACAGACTTTCATCCAACCGGCTGGTGAGACAGAAAAACTCTATTGGGATTCTTCGGTTTTGGTATTTGAAAAAATGGATGGTGTAAAATATAGATTTTCAAACCAGCTCACAGACAACATGGGGCTGCTCGAGAGCATTGTTGATACCAATGGAAACACTGTCGCGTTTTCATACGCAACAATTCGTGGAATTGATCTATTGCAAACCATTGCAGATTCATCAGGAAGAAACATTACACTCGCGTACGGAGATGTAGAGGGCGATCTCTGGGATAAAATAGTTTCATTGACATACAATGCTGGAGCTGATGGCCAAACAGTCATTGACTATATGTATGATACAAATTTGAATTTAATAGAAGTAAAAAAAGCAATCACAGCAGGAGTGGAGACGAATTATGAGATAGATACTTTTCGACCGGATGTGAATAACAAAATGGCGGAATACGAAGACCCTCGCGGAACCATTTTATACAATACGTATGACGAAGAAGGGCGCACAACGATTCAGTATGAACATAATCCGGAAATAGACAGCCCTGGTGCAAAGCGGTTAATTTACGAGCTGAATTACCTGGGTGAAGATCCCAATGTGGCTGGAGATTCTTATTGCAGTTTGGTAAAAAATTATTCCAGCGCGATCAGCTATACACAAGATAAGTTTTGCTTTAGCTCAGAGCATCTAAAAGTATTTCAAAGCAATAAAGATGGTAACAGCAAAATAATTGCCAGAAATGCGGACGGCATGGTTACCAGCATAACTGACGAGCTTGGGAGTGCGACTACGTTTGAATATGATAGTGAAAGAAGGAAAACGAAAGAAATACTGCCTGACACAGCAGAGTGGAGCACGGAAATTTCATACAGCTACGGCGCTTTTAATCGTGTAAGTCAAAAACAAGTAACTGTTGCTTCACTCGCGGATCCGGGAGCAGATCCGGTTGTCAAAATAACGATGTATTCCATTGATTCAAATAATGGAAATATTCTCAGCATCCAAGACTCCCTTGGACGAACAGAGAGCTTCACGTATGACGCGTATGGAAATGTTTTGACACACACAGACAAAAATGGAAATATTATAACCTATACATATGACGTGCTTGGTAATTATGTTATAAAAGAAGAAATTATCGCAACTCTTGCGGACAGTACCACTCAAACAATCACAAAAGAATACACATACGACCAATTTGGAAATAGAATAGGATACAAAACACCAAGAGGCTTCGACTACTCTTATACTTATGATACAGATGGCAATTTGCTGTCGCAGACCAATCCGTTGGGCGACTCCAAAACATATAGTTATGATGCAGAAGGACATCTCACAGACGTGTATGATGAATTGGAAAGAAGAACGGAGTATGTGTATGACAAAGATATAAACGCAAGCGTCATAGGGGAAAAGAAATACAGTCTGGATGAACAAAAAATTATTTCAACCGGTCGAACTTACGACCAGCTTGGTAGAATAGATAGTCAAGCTGACGCCAATGGGAACACAACAAACATAGTCTATGATAGTGCCGGTAGAATTTCAAAAGAAATTGGTGTTTATAAGACAACCGAGCATACGTATTATGCGAACGGCAGTCTTCAGCTGGAAGTTGAGTATGCCACAGGGGAAAGCTCTGCAAACTGGCAAAGGAAGATAGAATATTTTTATGATGTTAGAGACAATCTGATTGAAAGCAGGCAGTACAAGACAACCAACAGTTATATTTCTACAAAAAATGAATACGATGGATTTGGAAGAATGACAAAGGTGTATGACCAAAACAATAATGCACAGCAGAGGTTTTATGATTTAAACGACAATCTGATAAAAATAATTGACACGAAAGGCAACACAACAGAATTTGGTTATGACAACAATGGGAATAAAATTTGGGATAAAAGTCCAAGATGTCTTGCTGACGTGAACCTTTGCAATCCATCAGGTTATTCAAACAGTTTTGAGTATGATGAGGTGGGCAGACTCAAAAAACAAACAAACGCAGACAACAAGCAGACTATATATTTTTACAACGAAGAAGGGCAGCCAACCAAGATAACAGACAGACAAAATTCTGACGGTTCAAATAATACCCACCAGACAACCTTTGTCTATGATAATCTTGGTAGAAAAATACAAGAATGCGACTCGTATCATGATTGTAATATATTTGAATATGACAAAGTAGGGAACATGACATCCGGGGTAGACAAGATGAATAGAAGAATTGAATTTACATATGATGATTTCGATAGACTCATAGAAGAAAAAGATCCGGCAAATAATATCACCGCTTATACTTACGACGACAATGGAAACAAAACAAGCGTAACATATCCCGGTACTCCTGCCATACAGACGCAATATGATTATGACAGTGCAAACAGATTGCAAAAAGTTACTGATACAAACAATGATTATCGTCAGTATTCTTATGATATTTTTGGAAATGTTCTCACAGAAAGAAACAAATTGTCTCATACAACTAGCTTCACCTACGATAAACTCGGTCGTCTTATTTCAGAAACAAATCCACAAAATACGCTCACCACGTACACATACGACAACAATGGCAACAGGCTTACAGAAACTATTGATGGTAGAATCACGAGTTTTACTTATGACGAGTTGAATCGAGTAACAGATATGTCTCACCCTGGAAGCAAGACAGAAAGTTTTACTTATGACGAGGACGGGAATGTTGCAACGAAAACAGATGGAGAGAGTCAAACTATTGTTTATGTTTATGACAAGTTGGATCGTCCTGTAGAAAAACAAACAAATGAAGATACTGTTTCCTATATTTATGACAACTGGGACAATCTGGCAACGCTGGCAGATGAAACAGGGTCAACGCAGTACGCGTATGACAATGAAAACAGATTAACAAGCGAACAAAAGACTATTACTGATCTTGGTCAGGTCTATATAATTTCAAGAACCTACTTTGCTGATGGACAGCTTGATTCGCTGACAGACGCAGGTGGCAATATTATTACATATAATTATGACACTCGCGGATTTCTCGACATTGTAAAAAAAGATAGTACTACACTTGCAGACTATGCCTACACGCCAATGAGTCTGACGCAAGATATTACTTATGGCAATGGTGTAAACACTGTATACACGTATGACAGTCTTCATCGGGTGAGCACAATTGAAACAACACATGGAACAAGTACATTCTTCAAGCATGATTATACGTATGACGCGGAAAGTAATCGCACAGGCTTGATTGAAAATAATGATCGTACTGTTCATTATACATACGACAATCTTGGCCAGCTCACTGGCGTGGATTATGATACAATAAATGGATCCGGTGATATTGCGTTTACTTATGACAAATGGGGCAACAGGCTGTCGATGAATAGTATTCTTGGGTCAATAAGTTATTTTTATAATAATGCAAATGAACTCACGTCTTATATAGAAAATGATCGCCTTACGCATTCGTTGCTATATGATGGAAACGGCAGTTTGACAAGTGAAGTGTTAAACAGGCTTGGCAAAGATATTCGCACTGTGAATTACAGTTGGAATTCACAAAATCGTCTTTCCAGCATAAGTTACCATGATACCAGCCGTCCAGCTTTCCTTCCTTCACTCGAAGACAACACGCTTGCTTTTCAATATGATGACTTTGGCAACAGGGTGAAGAAGATGAAGAACAATAATCCAGTGGCAACGAACTATTATATCAACGATGGTCTGGCTGTTCTCAATGAATTGGATAATATCGGTAATGTTCATAAGAGCTTGGTTTATGGACTGGATCAGGTTGCAGAGATTGATGATCAAGGTGTAATTACATACGTTCACACCGACGCCCTCGGCTCTACAGTCCTACTTACTGACGAAACAGGAGCAGTTGTTGCTGAATATGAATATGATGTTTTTGGTTCTATCGTTGGAATGAGTGAACTTGCAGGACAAGGAACGGATTACCTCTTTACGAATCAAGAACATGACATTGAGTCTGACCTTTACTATTACAATGCAAGATACTATAATCCAAGCATAGGAAGGTTTATTTCCAGAGATTCTTTGTTTGGTAGGGACGGAGATACTCTCAGCAAGAACAGATATATTTATGTCAAGAATAATCCGTTGAAGTATGTTGATCCGACGGGAAGGTACGGAATAGATTTTCATTATTATAATGTGTATTATTTGGCAAGAATGGCAGGGTTAGAACACGATGTGGCAAATTCTATTGCCACTTATTCGCAGTATGTGGATGATGATGATAAAACTAATCCGTGGCAGCCATTAAATTTGGGCAAGGTCGAGGCTTTTCATTTTTATGGATCTGGCAAAACAGATACTACAATTAAAAATCCGTCTGAAATTAGGGACATGGTACAAGATGCACTTAATCAAAAAGATTACATAAAGGCAGGAATGTTGTTGCATGTTTATGCAGACTCTTGGTCTCATGATAGTTATTCTGCATATACTGGGGGGCACATTTATGATGGGCACGATCCAGATAGACCTTATAAAGATGTAAATAAAGCAATGGATGCTTCGTATTCAATATATTATTTATTGAGTGATGCACCTATAGGAAATAAAATGAGTAAGGAACTTAATGAATTATATCGTGTTTTTTCGTATGAAGGTAATACGTCAGATGACAGGGCTGAATATTGGAAAGAGTTTTTAAATAGAAAAGGAATGTATTCTGTATATCGAAATCCAGGTGCGATCGTAACGATTTATAGTGAGTATGGTTCTACTCCCATGTATTATGATTATTTAGATCCAGAATTAGTGTCTAAGTTTAGAGGTATAGCAAATAAATATTTTAATTTTTATTTTAACAAATATTTGTAAGTAAATTATTTATGAACAATGCAAAATACATTTCTAAAGAAAATAAGAAAAAATATTTATTAATAACAATATTAATATTCTGTTTAGTTTTGTATTTCATTTCAAAATCAAATTATGTAGCATTAAGCTATGGTTTTACTCTGCCAATCATTATGTCTGAGTTAAATAAATACTTAGTATTAAAAAATGAATTTACGAATACTTTATTTTTGGGCGTAATATTTTCTTTGAATATTTTTTATTTATATATAGTCATAGTTAGATTGTTGGATTATAAAGAGAATTTTAAAAGTAGTCGTGAAATTGGTGTGCTAATTAAAAATTCCTTTGTTAATTTTTGGTCAAATCCATATTCTGCAATTAAAGATTTGATGGTTGTTGGCGCCATTCTATTAATATTAATTATTTCCATTTTTTTATTTGGTGGTTATGGACACAGATCGGAAGTGTTTTCATATCTGTTAAGAACGTGTGTGTTTGTATTTAGATTGGATATGGTATTTGTTTTTCTATTATTTCTAAGATTATTATTTTTAAAAATAAAAAAATAATCAAGCCATTTCCGCTGTTCCAATCAAGGCACAGATTTCTTATTCACCAACCAAGAATACGACATTGAATCTGACCTTTACTATTACAATGCAAGATACTATAATCCAAGGATAGGAAGGTTTATTTCCAGAGATTCTTTGTTTGGTAGGGACGGAGATACTCTCAGCAAGAATAGATATATTTATGTCAAGAATAATCCGCTGAAGTATGTTGATCCGACGGGGGAGGAGGAAATTGCAGAAGATATTACAGATGATTTTGTAGCAAAATTATTAAGTGCAGGTAAGCACATGGAAGATTATAGTAGTTTTGCAGATGCTTTTATTGGTTCTTGGTTTGTCCCTCACTCAATAACCAGAAAAGCGCTTAAAGAAAAACTATCATATTTATCTTGGGATGATATAAACTTAATTTCTAATGGCGTTTTGGCTGAATTAGAAAAAAGACCTAATACCTTTATAGAATTTTATAATAAGGTACACAGTGGCGGTGAATGGGATCTTAAATATTATTATCCTAGTATGGAAAGTGGATTGGTGTCACAAGAGGAGTACGACTCAAAAGGTGATAAGGCAAAAAGTTATTACGATACACCACCATATGGTTATAAAAATTTGGGTAGTGTAAAAATTGGTAAGGCTATAGTAAGAAATGATGCGCCCGGAAACATTCTATTTGGATATGCAGGCACAGCTGTAGGTTTTTCGAAGGACTCTCTTAAAATGTTGGCTGGATTGGCAAATAAAAATCAATATTTGGAGAATGGAGGAAAAGAAGAAGATTATAAATATACATGGTCAGGGAGTTATTATGATGACCCGTATGATCAGGCAGCTATTCAAATTGGAATAGATGTATGGAATAATAATTGAATATTATGATAACTAGTAGTAAAACTATCCTAAAAATGTTTTTGATTTCCGGCTGTTTTGTTGTTACCGTTGTTTGTATTAGTAATATACTTTTTATTGAAGCTTTTGCTGATTCAACGAGTAATTATCTAGTAATTTTTCTTCTAAGTTTTTTTCTTTGTTTAGCGGTTATTTTATTTTACTTATTTAAGAGGTATTGGAATTCACTTTGGAAATTGCTATTAATAGTAATTTTGTATGCGGTGGTTTCGATTCTAGTTTTTATAGTGTGTATTAATGTTATTGATGATAATAAAGTATCATTGGGTTCTGATAATGATACTTTAGAAAATCATTTTTACGTATCTGAAAATCAGTTTGAAGACGCAGTAAAAAAATGGGAGAATGATAAAGAGAAAAATATAAAATAAGATAAAGTAACCATTTTTTGGTTATTTTTTAATATTGAATAATTATGAAAGACAAGATTTTGTTTATAATCAAAACAACTTTAAAAGCATTGATTATTATATTTGTTATACTTTATGTTATATTAATCCTTCTTTTAAAGTTCGGTAATGATGTTTCAGAAGAAGATTTTCTTAAAAATCAAGAAGGTTATCAGGAGTTAGCAGATGCTTTTTATAAAGATGATGAAATAAGAAGTGTATATAAATATAGAGGTGATTTGTATCTAAATAATTATAAAGAAAAGTATATTTATGGTAAAGAAAGAATTTACTATAAAAATGACGGTTATTATGTATCTGATGATTATAATACAAAATATAGTGCGGAAAAGATAGATTATTATCTTAAATTATTAAAGAAATCAAATTTGTATAGAGTCTATCAACCTATAGGATGGAAAAATGTTTGGCTTATTAAGGAGGGTTGGGTGAATAAAGATGAAAGTAGGGGATATATTTATGATCCTACAGGAGAATATACTATAGATAGTAGCAAGTCAACATCGGATATAAAATTGAACGATAATTGGCATACAGTTAATCGCTAATAAGTTTGATTTTGATAAAAAGCTCTTTAAAATTCATTTTACTTAAAAATAGCAGAAGTAAATGATCAAGACGAAATTACTTTTGTACACTCTGATGTACTAGGTTCAACAGTACTTTTAACCAATGAAGCTGGAGAAGTAACAGCAGAGTATCCGCCTTCGCTAAGAAGCTATGGCGAGACAGGTGAATATGATGTATTTGGTTCTATTATTGGAATGCGGAGCGTAGCGGAGTCCGCCTTGGGCGGAAGAACAGAGGGGACGAACTATTTGTTTACGAATCAAGAGTATGACTGGGAGAGTGAATTGTATTATTACAATGCAAGATATTATCAGGGAACACTGATCCCGACTACACGTAGTGAGATCGGGACAATCCAAGGATAGGAAGGTTTGTTTCCAGAGATGTTTTGTTTGGTAGGGACGGAGATACTCTCAGCAAGAATAGATATATTTATGTCAAGAATAATCCGCTGAAGTATGTTGATCCGACGGGGGAGGAGGAAATAAAAGTTTATATAGAAGAATCAAACATAAGAGAGGACGGGCATAAGTCTGCATTTGGTCACTCATTTGTAGTTACGAATGAGATAGTTTATAGTTGGTATAATCCAAATGCGGAAGCTTTTATTGATGAAATATTGACTGACGAACTCCTTGAGGATTTGCAGGCTACACCACTAAGAAAATATTTATCCCAATCTAATAAAGATACAGATAAATTTCATATTTATGATTTTATTATTTCTAAAAAAGATAAACAAAATATAATAAATTTTTATACGGAACTAGCTAAAAAAAATAAAGTGAACTACGATGATTATGACGATAGAATATTATTTAATCTTTTCTTTTATAATTGTGCCGATGTTGTTGTGGAAGCACTAAGAGCTGGTAATATTGTAAATAAAAATTTTGAAGCTAAGAATTTTGAAATTTTTTCTACACCCGCTAATCTAAAGAGACAGCTTGATATAAAATACAAATCACAGTCTGATCCTCCATCTTGGTATGAATTTTATGATAAGTCCGTTATAAAGAAATTTAATTATGATATATCAAAATATTATACTTATGAAAATTAATAATAATATGCCAAAAATAATATTAATAATAATATGCTTATTTGGTCTTTTATTCTTTTATTCTATTAATTCTTACAAGAAGATGTTTTTTTTCGATAGTTCACAAAAAGATATTACCAAGATTACAAGTCCAAATAAATATTTTGATTTTGTTATAAAAATTCCGTTAAATTGTGTTTTGGAGTCAAATCGGACGCAAAATGCATTTTTATCTATTTTTCCTCATTTTGTTTTTGTTAATGATAGATGGGTTGGAGAGTTTGTCTGTAAAAATAAATCAATAAGACAAAGAATAAAAATACAGAAAATTGAGGATGATTTTTCTGTTTTTGTCGGCGGTTTAGAAAAAGAGGAAGGTCTTGAAGTATTTTATATGGATAACAATTCAATTCTTTATTCATTAAATAAATCCACAGCTTTATTTTTTGTATCATATTGTGAAAGAAAACATTTGAGTTTTTCTACGAATTTCTATATAAAAGACGTAAACCCATTAGATTATTTTATTTTAAGTGACAGTTCGAAATAATAGATTTAGTCGTAAAAACGATGAATATCTTTATGAAAATATTGATAAGGCAAAAGAAGCTAGTTTGGGTATATATAACTTGTTTGCTAATTCCAAATATGGGAATAAAATGAGTGTAGATATATCAGATGGGTTTGGTTTACTAGCGCTGGACAACGGGTGGTTAAACAAGAGGTCGCTTGTTAAGGATACAGAAAAACGTACACAACATTGGACTAATTATTTTAACCAAAAAAGTAGAGAAGAGGGGGTTGGTTGGTCAAAATACAATGTTTATGATATATCTCCTGAGAAGATCAGAACATTCCAAGTCCACGCTTATGATTTCTTTAACCAACATGTAGGATATGTAAATCCTGGTTTTAATACTGACGAATTACAAAATAGAGTCTATTAAAATTATCATTGACATATTTTCTATTTTTATGTAATGTGGGATTACAATCATATCATTTTGTTGAATATGAACATATTCGTGTCAGCCAGACCAGGGGGGAGTAGCATTTTTTTTGGTACTGGTGTGTGTCAAATAGTCCGTTTAGGCGGGCTTTTTTTGTAGTCATTTTTCAAGATTATTAATCAAAAAATATATGAAAAGTAACGGTTGGAAACAAGCACACATCAAACACGGAATGGTGTATTTGTTGATGGGGCTTTTCATGGCCATGCCGGCTTTTGCACAGGTTAGTGAGGTCGAAAGTTCTCAAGATGTAAGGCAGATTTCCATTGATGCCTCTACTGACGAGCCAATTGTTCAAGGAATCACACTTGATATAGGTGATAATTCATCGATAGATGAAAATATGCGTATACTCAACGATTGGTCGGTTGTAGAAGAAATGGATGTTGATAGAGGGCAAGATCCCAGTGAGTTGGAAGATCGGGAAATCACCATTGATGCGTCTATCACTGAAGAGTCTGCTGGTGAGCAAAATGTGACACTTGAAGCTCCACGAATTGCAAATCCACCCATTTCTCTACTCCCAGACAATGAAATATTGCTTTTGCGCAGACAGTCTGAGACTGTGGTGTTGGATCCGATAAGAGACGTGACAGATATGGGGAATGGGGAATATGTTATGAGTTTTTACTCAGAGCCGCGTCTGGTATATGAAAATGAGAAAGGTGAGTTGGCTGTGCGTGAAGATGGTTGGAATTTTTTTAATGAAATATCTTCATCAAAATTGACTGGCAATGGAGCCGTGCCAGGGTATGGCTATGACCTGGCAGCCTCAGATAATGATGTTGTGGAAGTTGGCGCCGGTGAGATGGAATTCGAAACGGCCAGACAGCAGTATTGACCAATGGTGGCAACATTTCGACAGTACGATGAGGGTGGAACGACTATCTCCGAGTATCAGGATATCTACAGGGATGTCGATGTGGTGTTTCGTGATTTGAAGCAGTGGAGAAGTAGGGAAATCGTTATCAAAGAAAAGCTTGAAGGATATACGCAGGACGATACAATAATTTTTTGGCAAGCGTATGAGATTCCAAAGGGATCAATTATTCGAATTGATGGCAGGGAGACAGCCCTTTTAGAAGATATTACCACAGTGGAAGGTGCTGAAATTGAATTGCCGGGCGGCACCTATTTCAAACTGAGTGGAGCAGTTGTGTATGATAGTGCATCAGAAGCAGAGGATTATTGTGATATGTCACGTGAGCGGCTCGAGCAGACGTTTCATTTTAATAGTGAGACGCAGACATTCATGGCCGGTGTCCGGCTCCCGACAAGTTATATGGAAGATGAGACACGTGTGTTTCCTGTGAGGATTGATCCGACAGAGACATTTACCGCGTGTTCTTCTTCGTCTTCTTCGTGCCCGACAGATGTGTACCTGTATGGTTTCACAGGAAATTCTTCATACGAAACTGCCCTGTATGCAGGCTATGATTTTGCTGACGGCGTATCGCCATGTACTGGAGGCCATGCAAATAGGCACATTGTGAATAAATTTAATGTATATACTCTACCAAGTAACGCAACGGTAACTGATGCGAAATATAAGCTCACTTATTATAACATTGGGTGTGGAGAATATACCGGAATATATTCGATGAGAGCGAAGAGTATAAGTTATGATTGGACAAGCGAAACATCACTCCAGTATGGGCAAATTGACAATTCCCTAACAGGGATAAGCGGCAGTCTTTCTGTCGGTGGAACGAGCAGTTGTAATTCGAATGGTGATGTTTGCTCGTTTGATATTTATAATTCAATTATTTATTAGGAGGTTATCATCCAGAAGGTGGATTGCAGAGTGTAGATATTACTGAAATACGTGAATTGTTAGCTTTTGAGGGATCAAAAGGTAATAGAGTCGAAAATTGGCAAAAGGCAATAAAGGAAAGGTGGGGTGTTGGTTTAGAATATAAAGAACCAAAAGATGATTATGTAATTCAGAGAGTAGAGGCTATAGCGCAGGATCTAATCGATAGATATAATTTATATCATTATGATCTAGGACCTTCGTCGTATCTTGTTGGCGTGTCAAGTGTACAATATGCAGGGTTTTCTGGTATGCAGGTAGCATCAGTTAAGTTAGATAATAAATAAAAGATATGAAAAAACAGACTATTAAATATTTGATAATATTAAGTCTTACCATATTATTTGTAGTGGTTGGCTTAATTACTGACAGGTATGTTTTGTTGAGAGATCTATTTTATTGGAAAATAGGCAATCTGTTTATATTTCCTGGAGGTATTTTTTTGTGTGCTGTGTTGTTGTTTGGTATATATTATTTTTTCTCTGGAATAAGACAAAAAATGTTTACTAAACCATTTTTTTGGGCCCTTTCTTGTTATACTTTTGGTTTTTTTTGTTTTCAATTGGTCGCCTCAATTTTGTATAATGAGGTATTTATCCATCTAACTATAGAAGGATATATGTCTGGAAATATTGTTGGTATAGTTGTCAATCCTTTTAACTATATTTTTTCATTACCAGCTGCTTTTTTTGGCTTGATAGTAGATGGAATAATTTGGGTTAAAGTTAGAAGAAACAAAAGTACACGGATCAGCTAATTCGACGGCAATAAACTCTCAGCCGGCTCCATAGTCCCGATAGGGCTATGGAGCCAAACTGCGATGAAGAAAGGCGAGAGAGATGAAGAAATAGGTGCTTTTATCTACGAATTATTTAACCCCAACGGGAACTCCCCGCCTGTTAAGGCGGGGATGAGAGTTCTTTCCTGCATTCCTTTGGTCTGCTACACTGAGGGGTACTATGAAACTTCTCAAACAAGCCTATTGTGTCTATCGTACTCAGTACCACATAGTGTGGGTAACAAAGTATACTGGGATAACAAAGGAATATGGTCAGTTGGATATTT
>JBDROX010000019.1:0-25040 GCA_043809645.1 Candidatus Magasanikiibacteriota bacterium
CTCCTATACTTAGTAAAGCATTTTTTTGGACTTTTGTCAAGGACTTATCCACACGTATCACGAGACACGAGACACATATCACGAGACACAAAACACAAGACACGAGACACAAAACACAAGACACGAGACACAAAACACAAGACACGAGACACAAAACACAAGACACGAGACACGTATCACAAGACACGAGACACGTATCACAAGACACGAGACACATACCACGAGACACATGTCTCTTTTGTCACTTGTATACTTTAGTTTTTATGATTTGTGGTATGTGACTTGTGTCTCGTGTTTTGTGATTCATTCCAGTGGATAACCTTCGCGAATTTGAGCAAAATATGTTATACTTGTTTCAACAATCTAATAGATTTGCATGCACACGATTTGGTCAAAGACAACCAAGCATTTTTCATCACTTGCAAAGTTTTTTTCATTGAGCAGATATTCTCAGAGAGAGCGCATTCTTTTGGTCTGCGTTCTTATTGTTGGTGTGTTCTTGGTTGCAAATCAAGCACATGCGGTGTTGGCAGGAATCTTCAATGAACTCATCCAGATCATCGTTTGGATATTGCTTGCACTTTCAAAGATTTTTATTGCACTTTCTATCTTCGCTCTCAAGCTTTTCATAGAGATAGCGAAATATAATAACTATATCAACGTACACACAGTAGTCCTTGGGTGGGCCATGGTCAGGGATGTGGCGAATATGTTTTTTGTTATGATTCTCCTGGTTATTGCATTCGCGACTATTCTGGGGATCGAACAGTATGAGTGGAAGAAGACTCTAGTGAAGCTTGTACTTGCTGCGATTTTTATCAATTTTTCAAAACTTATTTGTGGAATTATTATTGACTTCGCGCATGTTTTCACCATTACATTTCTGTCTGCAGTGTCCGCGACGGCTGGTGGAAACCTTATACAAATGTTTGGTATTGAAAGGATTCATAAATTAACAGGAGTTGGAAAAGGTTCATCTGGCTTAAACTCAGAACTCTTTGTCGCGGCTGTGATCGCTTTTTTCTTTGCTGGCCTCACATTCCTTTCCATGGCGGCATACATGGTTGTGTTGATTGCTCGAGTCGTCGTCCTGTGGGTTCTAATTATTCTTTCTCCACTTGCATTCATCATGCAAGTGCTCCCAGCTACTCAGCAGTATGCAAAGGAATGGTGGAGCAAGTTTATAAAACAAGTTATTGTTGCGCCAATAATGGTTTTTTTCCTTTGGCTCGCGTTTGCGACATTGGGGAACGGAAAATTTGCAACAAATACAAAAGAGGCTGGTGGTATGGGTTTAAATATGGCTCTAGTTGATGGTGGTGATATTCCAAAGCTTTCTATCAGTGATGCAACTTCATGGGAGAACATGGCGAATTTTCTCATTGGTGCAGCATTCCTCTGGGTAGGCATAGGTGTTGTTCAGAAACTAGGCGTGGTTGGTGGAGAGATGATACCAGGTATGATTGGCTTTGGAAAGAGGGTTGCCACTATTGCAACTGGATATGCTGCAGGAAGGAAGCTTGCTGGTGCGACTGGGGAGAAAGGGCTTGAGCTCGGTGGCAGTGCACTAAAGGGTATTGGGCGTGTTGCGACCATCAAGCCTCGTGCATGGGGTAAGGCAGTGAAAACAGCAGCACAGGCACAACTCCAGTCATATGGAAGAAGAGATTCGAAACAGCTTGGTGCATTTGGAAAAGTTGCAGGCTATTTTGTTCGTGGGTCTATACAGAGACAAAAACGACAGGGCAAGTTAGAAGGAGCTTTGAAACAAGAAGAGGAACTCGGCTTTGCAAGAAATGAAGCAAAGATGTCAGGATTAGGTTTTTATCAATTCAAGGAGAAAGCGGCAGATGGGACAGACGTGAGTGCTGGCTTGCCTGAAGGCAAGGATGTGGAATCAGTACGAGATAGATACCTCGGGGGTGTGATGGCTGCGGAAAAAGAAAGAAAGAGTAACAAGACAGAAGAGTGGTCTGAAGTGGGAAGGCTACAGACGCTTTCAGATGAGCGAGTAAAGGGTGGGGGAGTTCAAACCGGTAAGGGTTCTTTAGCAAAGCAAATAAATGACAATAAAGCAAAGACAATGGAGATCAAAGGAAAAATCAAAGTGTTGACAGAAAGTCTGAGCAGTGAGGCAGATGAACTCAGGATTCAAAAAGAAAATGAGTATGATATAGCAAAAGCCACTGCTGCTGACTATAGAAAAAAGGGTGATAATCCTATGGCAGAAGCAACAATGAGGGCGTTTGAAGATAAATGGGCAAAGAAGCAAGAAGAGGCACATAATGTCACATCATATACCGATAAGTTAAAGACAGAAAAGGATTTGACTACGGAGATGGCAAAATTATTGAAAAAGAAAGACACAGGAACATTTACAGAAAAAGATGAAAAGAATTATAAATTGATGGGACAGCAGAAAATTGCCTCGATCACACAAGCAAACAATCTTGATCTTGAGACAGCTCGTGACACCAGGGCGCGTGGTCTCGAGACACTTGATATTGATGAGGAAGTAAATGAGGACAATGCCGTCAGGCTTGAGCTATCACGAATTCTTGCTCGCAAAGTAGATAGTTCAGATGAGGACATGGAAAAGGCGGTAAAGGAAGTCCAAGCTATGTATGATTCGCCAGAAATGTATCAGGCAAGTATGAGAAGACTCCTCGGATCATACAAGAAGGCTGCAATCTCTGGAGACAATAGCGCTATCGGTATTGTTGGAGAATATGTTGACAAGGATAATAATTTGACGCTGGCCTGGGGACAAGGAAAACACTATGGTGCAGATGGGACTAAAACCAAACTGTGGGATACAAAACAAAATCCAGATAATGAGAAACACAAGTCTCTGCAAGAAAGGGGTGCTGATTCATTCAGCGCAGATAGAAGTGAAGGTACACTTGACTATTACACAACTAGAAGAAATCCGACAAATGTCGACAATGCGTCAACCATTGCGACTGCAGATAATACTGGTGTACAGGCGATGAAAAATATGTTCAGTGCAAAAGATTCACGATCATTGTCTCTCGTTCCACCTTCTTTCTGGAAATCATTAAATACAAGAGATGTTTCAAAATACTCTGATGATCAACGAGAACAACTTCGCGCGGGTTTCCTCGCTGCAAGGGAAGGTCTGAAGGAAAATGCTCGCAGAGATTTTGACAAATATTTAAAGGATTACATGGGTGCTCTCAAGGTTACTGTGCCTGATAGTAGTCCATCTGCACCTTCGGGTGGTGGTTCAACCTCAGATGATGGGGGTGCTCTTCCTGCGGATAATCTATATGTATATAATAAAAGAGACTTTTAGTATGAACCAATTCACACCTCGACAACTCAATATGGAAGAGCTCAAGGAACTTGAGTCTGTGTTTTGGAATGCATATAGTGATCGTGCTATCAGAGATGAGATATGGGAAGAACTTGATACCTTCTTTGCAACCAAGAATTCTATTCAGGATAAAGATCATCATTGGAGTTTCTTCCGCTGGTATGTACAGCTTGCTTGGCATAGGACATCCATGATTATTCCAATCCAGATGATGAATATCATGGGTCGGCAGTCATATATGGCACTTGCTCTTGGTACGGATGTTATAGAGAGTTTTCTCTGGTACGTGCTCGACAAGGCAGATACGCTCGATCAGGAAAAGGAGATGTTTCGAGAGGCAAAAAAGCAAGTACTAGAGTCACCAGCATATATTGGAGAATTCAAAGGAAGGGCACTCACACTCAAAGACTTTTTTATGCAGGTGGGACTGACTGGTCCAGAGCTTGTCGAGGATTCTATTCAGCGCGCAGAACATCTCAGCGGACTTGCTCGAGCGCTCGAGCTTCCGGCAGAGTATCAGGGAATAGTGCAACGGTATCCTGTCCCAGAGTACGAAGAACTTTTTAATAATCTTATTTGGCTTGGTACGTTCTTTGTCCAGACAGAGGAAGAGAATTTTCCAGATATTGTTCTTCATTTCGAGCATGATGATTGGTTCAGGCCAATGTCAGAAGAAGAAAAGAAAGAGTTCATTCAGGAGAATACCGTAAAGGCACAGGAAGTGCCAGCTGCCCAACCAAAAGAATCAGAAGAAGTAGTTTCCACCTTCAAGCAAAACCTACGTGGTATGACAAAGCCAGGAGATTGGCTCCATACTGATGAAGCGAAGGCGAGTGCACTTGCCTGGGCACAGAAAGTCGGCTCGCCTGTCGAAGCGAGAAAACAGCTGATCAATTCGCTCGAAAAAGCTATACCAGATATTGGCCAGAATTTCGAGGCAGTAGAGTCTGTGATGGATTTGGCCAGTCATTTGAAAGAGAACGGATTTGAATGGGAAGACCTCCTATACTTTGACGAAACGACTGGACAGTTTTCTTGGCAAAAAGAATAACCTATGACCACTGTGCAACATGATGATACAACTCAGGGTATTCTGATTAAGAAAGCGGACGGGAGTACCGAGCGTGTTCCTTTGAGTCAACTGAAACATGGCCGTGCCATCAAGGCAACTGCAGGGTCGGTGAATGGTGACCATGTAGAAAATCCAGACCCAGTAGTACAGCCTTCTGTTCCTGCGATACCATCAGCACATGTGCTTCCTCTGGCTCCAAAGAAAAATATTCGATCACTCGAACCTGTTGAGGTGGAGAAGAGAGGTGGAAGTCCTGTTCCGGTTTCAAAGAATATGGAAAGTAAAGATTCGCAGAAGAGAAATACAAAGAAAAAAATGATGCCAGCGTTGCAAGTAACTCCAGTAGAGTCAAAAAAACTAGAAACAGAAATTCAGCTAGATAAAGATTTTTCCTCACCACTCGAAGAGGCTGTTGATATGGGTGGTCAGAATATGGCAACTCTCCCACAGAATAGAGGTGGCCGTATTAGGTTTATTTCAAAGAAATTAAGTTTTTCTGTATCAGAAGAACTGCAGGGGCGGATTGAATCTCTCGCAGAGTCGAGAGCAAAGGATATTAGAACAGATGATCAGGTCAGAGAGTATGCACAAAGGCCAGTGTCGCATGGTGGGCTTGGGTTCACTCTAGAACAAGCAGAAGAACTCGTGCAGGTTATTTCTCATCCAGAAACAATGGATGCTGGGGCAGTGAGGCTGGAGCCTAAAATTCCGTCTCCTACTATGTCACTTGAACCAGCAGAGCCTATCTTTCCATCAGAACCAGAAATGTCAGATATTTCTCCATCAACACTTGGAAAACCTATGATGAGTAGTGGTCAGATGCATGACGTAATGGCACCGATGCAGCAGAGTACAGTGGTTGGTCCTGTACAGGAAATTGGAATGATGACACTTGTTGATTTCCAGAGATTGGGAAGTGACACAGCGACGAGAGTTGGAATCATGAAGAGAAAGTTTGATACACTGATGGCAGAGTCATACACAGAGTATCTGAAGGCCAGAGATGCCTGGTTTCGAAGTCCACTCTATGTGCAGTATCAGAATGTGGTCAAGGAAGCACTCAATACAAAAGAACCAATACCGAGTGTGATAACAAGTAAAGGTAGTATTACCATGGATGAGTTTCATGCGGTTCTTGATATCGGGATACATTTAGAGTTGTAGGAACATGAAAACATTTTAACGTATAAACATCTAAACAATGAGTTTAGAAACTGGGGAAAAAGTATATATTTATTTAAAAAAACATGCCTCAGCAGTTTGTCGTTCCACAATTCATAGATGTAGAAGATAAGATCTTTGGTCCGATCACTACCAGGCAGTTTATAATCATGCTGGTTTCTGGGCTCATCATTTTTGCTGCGTATCGTTGGGGCGACTTTATGACATTTATTCTTGTTCTTGCATTTATTGGCGGAGGTTCACTGATTCTCGCGTTCGTGAAGGTGAATGGACAAACATTTCATTATTTTATTCTCAATATTATCCAAACAAGTAGAAAGCCAAGTTTGCGTGTATGGCACAAGTGGAAGACAAGAAATGAACTAAATTTTTATAGGAATGAAGGTATGAACAATGAGGTTGTTGAAGTGGAAGAAGCAAAGAAAGCAAGTGGTCGAAGGATGAGAGATCTATCACTCATAGTAAATACAGGTGGGTATTACAAGCCAGAATAATATAGGAAATAGAAAATTGAAATAAGAAATTCGGGAATTTACTTACTCATACCATTTAGATTTTCATATGGGGGAAGAAAAAGAATATCTTGAATTAAAAGATTTGGAAGCATATCAATTGGCAAGGGAGTATGGTAGACTATGTTGGATGATATTTGAGAAAATGGGTTGGCATACAAAAAAGATACTAGGTGACCAGACGATACGAAGTGTGGATTCTGTCGGAGCTAATATTGCAGAAGGGTACGGAAGATTTCATTACAAAGATAAGAATAAGTTTTATTATAATGCTAGGGGTTCTCTTCTCGAGTCAAAACACTGGATGGAGGTTTTAGAAGAGAGAAGGGTGATACATAAAGATCTTTTTTTGAGAATAATTGAGATTGCTGACAGTATTCAGCCGAAGCTCAATGGACTCATCCGTTCACAATACAATCGTAGTCAATAGTCCCATATTTCATTTTTCCAATTTCCAATCCCGATTATGGCGAAGCCAAAATCAAAAAAACCAAAAAAACCAACAACACAGGCACATCTCCCGATCGCAGAAATCAAGGATGGTGTTGTGATACTCAAAGATGGAACGCTCCGAAGTGTACTCATGACATCGAGTATTAATTTTGCACTGAAAAGTGAGGATGAACAGAATGCACTTATTTCCGGGTATGTGAGTTTTCTCAATGGTATCGACTTTCCACTTCAGATCGTCGTGCAATCAAGAAAGCTACAGATGACACCATATCTCGAGATGCTCTCTACAATGGAGAAGGAGCAGCCGAATGAGCTTTTGCGGATGCAAATAGCAGACTATAGATCATTTGTTGACGAGCTCGTGGAGATTGGACAGATTATGACAAAGAAATTTTATGTTGTTATTCCGTATGACCCATTATCAAACAAGAAAAAGAGCTTTTTTGCACGATTGAAAGAAGTTATGAAACCGGCACTCACTGTACGACTGAAAGAAGAGCGATTTCAAAAAAGAAAACAAGACCTTGATCTCCGTGTCCGCCAGGTTATCTCTGGTCTCCAGGGTGTGGGTCTTCAGGTCGTTCCGCTCGATACACAGGCACTTATTGAACTCTATTACTCAACGTATAATCCAGATATTGCCTTCGCAGAGACTATGGGTTCTGTGAGAGATGTAAGGGTGGAGAATTAGTCATACGAACATTCAAACATATAAATATTCAAACATATTGGCAGGTTATTCGTTTTAGAAATATGTTTTAATGTTAGTATGTTTGAATGTTTATAATGAATTACTGTGCCATTTCAACCAATTACAACCAACATGCCTGCCAGGAAACGTGGAAAGCAAGAAAAAAGGCGAAAGCAAGAAAAAAAGACAGAAGAGCAGCTGATAACGCTCGAAGAGGAGCGGGTTTACCGTGCTGGTACTGTTGCTATTCGTGACCTTATCGCACCATCTGCATTTCGAGTCGAGTCGAGCTATATCCAGCTCGGGACAGTCTTTCTGCGCACCATGTATGTCATCACCTATCCGAGATATATTTCGGTTGGCTGGAGTACACCAATTTTGAATCTGAATCTGACAATTGATGTGTCAATGTTCTTCTATCCAGTCAAATCTGCAATTATTCTGAAACAGCTGAAGAAGAAGGTTGGTGCGCTCGAGGCACAGCTTTCAGCTGACGCAGAAAAGGGTGCTCCCCGTGACCCTCTCCGTGAAACAGCACTCCGCGATATCGAGCAGCTTCGAGATGATCTAACCCAGGGTATCGAACATTTTTTCCAATTCGCTTTCTACGTGACGCTCTATGCGAAGGATAAGGAGGAACTTGATAGAGTAACAGAAGATATTGAAAGTATTTTTGGATCAAAGCTGATCTATACAAAGAATGTTCTTTTTCAGGCAGAACAGGGGTTTACCTCATCAATTCCACTGGGCATTGATGAGCTTTCTGTTGCATTCAACATGAACTCTTCTCCGATCGCTTCATCATTCCCATTCACATCGTCCGAGCTGACAAGTGATAACGGGGTGCTCTATGGTATCAATAGACATAACAACAGTTTGATCCTCTTCGATAGATTCTCCTTACAAAATGCAAACATGGTGGTGTTCGCTACGTCTGGTGCTGGAAAGTCCTATGCTGTGAAGCTCGAGGTCCTCAGAAGTCTTATGCTTGGAACGGATGTCATTATTATCGATCCGGAGATGGAGTATGTTCATTTGTCAGAAGCTGTTGGTGGGACGTACGTAAATATTTCACTTGCATCAGAGAGTAAAGTAAATCCATTTGATCTTCCTCGACCTGTTGGAACACAGGTGTCTACAGAGGACGTGATCAGAAGCGCTGTTATTACACTCAAAGGCCTCCTTCGAATCATGTTCGGACGGCTCACACCACAGGAAGACTCGATACTTGACCAGGCACTCCTTGAAACCTTTGCAAAGAAAGACATAACACCGCTGAGTGACCTTGCTACTGTAGAGCCACCAATCATGCAGGATCTGCTCGATGTGCTCGAAGGTATGGAAGGTGCTGCAGAGCTCGTCATTAAACTTCAGAAATACACAGAAGGAACATTCTCAGGTCTGTTCAATGCACCGACCAATGTGAACATGAACAATCAGCTCGTGGTCTTCAGTGTTCGAGACCTAGAAGATGAACTGAGACCGCTCGCCATCTACAGTCTTATCAATTATATCTGGAATATTGTTCGAAGTGAGAGAAAGAAACGCATACTTATCATTGACGAAGCTTGGTGGCTCATGCAGCATGAGGATAGTGCCAGGTTCATCTTTGCACTGGTGAAGAGGTGTAGAAAATATTATCTTGGTATCACGACTATTACCCAGGATGTGAATGACTTTCTCCGATCTCAGTATGGCCAGGCCATAGTAACGAATTCAGCGCTGCAGCTGTTATTAAGACAGTCTTCAGCATCAGTTGATATTATTCAGAATACATTTCTTCTCACAGAGGGAGAGAAGTACCTTCTTCTCGAGGGAGCGGTTGGAGAAGGTATATTCTTCGCAGGGCTAAAGCATGCGGCTATCAAGGTGGTGGCATCGTATACAGAAGACCAGCTCATCACTTCTGATCCAAAGCAGCTCCTCGAGATAGAGAAGGCAAAGAAGGAATTCGAAGTCCAGATGGGCGGAAGTGGGTAGTAATAATTATTTTTTTATGAATATCAAAAGAAGACTTTCTCTCTCATTCCTGATTCTTGTTCTTGGGGCTATTATCTTTTTTTTCGCTTTTCGTTACTTCAAAAGTTCTCCACCAGGAGGTGGCACCACTCCAGAAACAGATGACACAGAAGAAGTTGTGGAAATAGACGAGACAGATATGACTCCAATAAGTCCTGTGGTCTCTATACCAGAACCTGGAACAGTAGAACCTGTGCAAATTGACGCTGGAGAGAATTATGTAAAGCAGCTCGCACGTATCTTCGTCGAACGGTTCCGTAGCAATTCCAACCAAAATGACAATAGGCATATTGATGACATCCTCCCGATGGCAACAGAGAATATGAAGAGCTGGATAGAATCTCAGCGAATTGAGCAGTCTGGAGATTACAGAGGTATAACGACACAAGTTATTGTCAGCAATGTCCAGGCACTTGGAGACGCGACGGCAACTGTCCACATAGAGGTACAGGAATTTCTCGAAGTTGGGAATTCAAAAGAAACGAATTATCGAACAGGTACTGTGAATCTTCAGAAAGTTGGTGGTGAGTGGAAGGTGAGTGGGATGTATTATGATTAATTTACATTTTTTAAATTTTTAAATTTTCAGAACATTTGTATGGGAGGGAAATATGATCTTGAGGAAAGGACTGCAATTTTTGCAGAAGAAATTATAAGATTTTGCAAAAGAATCCCGCATAACACAATTACAAATCCGATGATAAATCAGATTGTTAAATCTGGAACAAGCCAAGCTGCAAATTATTATGAGGCAAATGAAGCTGAGTCAAGGAAAGATTTTTTTCATAAAATTGGCATTGCAAATAAGGAAGTAAAAGAAACAAAGGTGTGGCTAAGGCTTATGTCTACCGCCCACGAGCCTTCCAGAGAAGAGGTAAGGAAACTCTGGAAGGAGGCACATGAACTGACGCTCATTTTCTCTGCCATACGCAGAAAAAAGAAAATTGAAAATTTGTAAATTGAATATTACTCTGCATTCGCAGATTTTTTTATGTATAAAAAAAAGTTATTGAACACTGCAATAGCCCATCTCAAGGATTGTCTTTTTCCTGTTTTTTGTTTGGGGTGTGATAGGGAGGGTGATTGGTTATGTGATAGTTGTTTTGACAAACTGAACGGAAAAGAAATTTTTTGTTGCCCGGTATGTCATGCAGTCACAGAGCTTGGGCGTTGTTGTAGTGCTTGCGAGGCAGAATCATATGTAGATGCGCACGGAGCTGCGCTCCAGTATAGTGAACAGGGACTCATAGGGAAGGTGGTTCATACTTTCAAATATAATTATGCAGAAGAACTGGACAGTGTTTTTCGACGTATGGTTATTGACTTTGTTTCAAGGAATCCATCCTTTTTCTCTGGCTTTGATGCAGTGGTTCCAGTACCACTCCACAATAAAAGATATGCTGAGCGTGGATTCAATCAAGCTTCCACTTTGGCAGGTATACTTTCTCATGTAATAGCTGTGCCTGTTTCAGAAGATCTGCAAAGAATCAGACATACTCATCATCAAGCCCGGCTCGAGAGAAGGGAACGTTTCAAAAATATTGATCAGGCTTTTTCTGCAAAAGCACCTACTAAACAAAATATCATCCTGGTGGATGATGTCTTCACAACTGGGGCAACCATGCAGGCGTGTGCGTGGGCTCTCAAAGAGTCTGGGTCTCGGAAGGTTGTTGGATTTAGTATTGCCCGAGGGTAGATTAGAAGAGGGTTGTTCTATTCTTTAAACTTTCTTTCCAAATATAATACCTTCGCAGGAAGAGTACTATTGGCCACTTCAGGAAAAATAGTTTTAGATTTCGCTTGCTGAGACAGAGATACCTCAGTAATAGAAATGGTAGGAAGAGTGGAAAGAAGAGAAAAAAGAGATAATCTCTTGGAAGAATAACTTGTCTCCTCACAGGTCCTCCAAATGTGAGGTAACACTTCGGATAAAGCTTTTTCAATACAGGCCATACAGAGGGATTTTTTGCAGAGGCGAGGAGAGTTTTTGCACTCCAAAATGATTTTTGATGATAGCAGGTGGCTGAGTCCGTGTATTTCCACAGAAAATTATTCGATACAGCACGAACGGCCATTTCTGTGTCCTCATTGTGGTACGTTTCAAATGCACTATCAAATCCTCCCACTTTATCAAATACTTCCTTTCGAAATGCAATGTTTCCTGCTCCAGGCCACTGTCTCACTTCAACAATTTTTTCTGGAAAGTAACCGACATATGTGTCAGAAACATATGTAGTTTTGCCAAAAACAAATGACACATCCTTATTTGTAAAAGGCCTGGTTAATTCTTCAAACCAATCTTTTGAAACGACGCAGTCATCATCGGTGAATAGGAGGATGTCTCCATTTGCATGTGTAATACCAGTATTTCTTGCTTTGCTTACTCCTTTGTTTGTTTCATGGTGTATCGGATGAACACGATCATTCTTTAGTATATTAAGATATTTTTTTGTCTCGCCACTCGAACCATCATTGATTACAAAGACATCCACTTCTTTTGGTGAGTAGGTAAGTACTGAATCAAGGCAGATTTTTAGTTTTTCTACCCGGTTATATGTTGGAATGATGATTGAGTAGCTTTGTTCATTCATATGTGAGAGAGTATATCGTAGTTCTTAATAATAAAAAACAGTCGCTCATCTGAGGACTGTTTTGCGGAGGGAGTGGGATTCGAACCCACGGGACCCGTGAAGGCCCAACAGTTTTCAAGACTGTCGCATTCGACCACTCTGCCATCCCTCCATGGGTGGCAATACGCTTTCGCATTGAGTTATGTTGCACTCGATATGCAGCGGACTTGCCAGCCGAAGCCGAGTCTGCGAGGCGTAGGCGGAGAGGGCGGGATTCGAACCCGCGGTCCGGGAAAAATACCGGACAACACATTAGCAGTGTGCCGCTTTCGACCACTCAGCCACCTCTCCATGGTTTTTGAAATAAAGCATGCTTTATTTCAAAATAATGGAATTGTGTTTTAGAGAAAGTGGGGCTACCGGTGCTTGTCAGCCACCCCTGCCTGCCGACAGGCAGGTCTACATGAAACGTGGATAGTATAGAGAAAACAATCCACTTCGTCAATACCAGAAATTTGCAATATTTACTCAAAAAATTATTTCTGCTATAGTATATCCATATGGAGAATTTACAAAAAGGACAAGAGTCTGAAATTTTTGAAATGATTCTGGAATCTATGGATGGTGGCGCTGCTGCTGCAGAGGCAATTCCAGTACCAAATATAGTACCAGAAGATTGGCAAGAGTCTCATGAAGAGGGACAGCTTGCTGTTGATATTGCAGAAACAGAAGAGAATATTGTTGTGATTTCTACCATGGCCGGGGCTTCCCCGGATAGTATCGATGTGTCTATTCATAATGATCTCATTACTATCCGCGGAGAACGCCTGTTTCCGGTTGACCTGGGAGACGTGGATAGAAAGTTGCATGAAGAGTGTTTTTGGGGTACATTCTCTCGGAGTATTGTGCTCCCAGTAGACGTGTATGGAGATAGAGCAAGGGCAGAATATAAGAATGGAGTTCTCACTGTTATTATTCCAAAGAAACGTTCAACATCATCTTCCGTTCCTATCGTAGTGGTAGATGAGTAGTTTGTATGAAAAATTTTTTTAACAAATTCAAAAAAAGTTTCTCAAAAGTCCCAGTTAAAAGAATCTGGGTGACTGTTCTTTTGATTCTGGTATTTTTTGGAATTGTTTTAGTTGGCTTTGGTGCTTATGGTGCTTCATATGTTGATAGAATTCTTCCTGGTGTCCGTCTGGGTAATAGGACTGTTGGTGGTATGGATGAAACTGAATTTAGGGCATATCTTAATCTCAGACACACAAGTCTCATCGATGAGGGGATCAAAGTTCGTTTTGATAATCGAGGAAAGGAAGAGGTCGTGATTGTTGATTCAAGTATTGTGAGTGAGGATAAATTTCAGGAAATTGTACGACTTGATATTGATAGTGAGGTGAGGCATTTTTTGAATTATAAAAAGGACGGGAATATCGTTGTGCGCGCATGGAATACACTTTTGAGTAGATTGGCACGCCCAAAACTGGAACTGGAACATATTTCAATCAATGGTGACCAGTTTCAAGCAGATCTAGAGGGAAAGCTTGGCGAGTATGAGAGTGAGGCGAGGAATGCTTCTATTCGGGTTGATTCGATTAGTCCGCTAGAATACACTTATATTTCCTCATCTCCTGGTGTTGTCTTTGAATATGTAGGCATTGAACAGGATGTGATTACTTCTTGGTCTTCTCTCATTGGGCCAGATATTACTATCAAACTCACCAGAGAAGAGCCGGAGATACTTCAAAACGATGTGGAGAAGGTGGTGGACAGACTTGGGGTAGCCCTAGATCATGGAAAGATTGAGTTAGAATACACTGATCCACATAATAAAAAAGAGTACTCTTGGATTCTTCAGAAAGAAACCCTTTCAGAATGGATAGAGGTACAGAAGACAGATACAGGTATTGGATTTGGTCTTTCGGCAAGCTCATCAATGAAATACTTTGAAGATAAGGTTGCTAGCAGTGTGAATGTAGAGGCAGAGAATGCGAGGTTCCAGATAGGGGAGAACGGCAAGGTTTCAGAATTTATTGGGTCCAGGCCTGGGGTTGGTCTTGATTTTGATGAAACATACAAGGCATTGAATGATGCATTTATTGGACGAAGTTGGCATGATGAGGGGTTGACAAATATTGTTTCACTTGTTATTGAGAAAGTAGAGCCAGAAATAAAGACAGGAGAAGTGAATGATCTGGGTATTCATGAAGTGCTCGGTGTTGGATATTCCAACTATAGTGGGAGTCCGTCAAACAGAATCAAAAATATTCGTCATGCAGTTAGGAATAAGCTCAATGGGCTTTTGATTGAGCCAGACGAAGATTTTTCTCTTATCAACGCACTCAAGCCATTTACTATTGAAGGTGGGTATCTCTCTGAGCTAGTGATCAAAGGTGAAAAGATTGAGCCTGAGGTGGGAGGGGGGCTTTGTCAGATTGGTACTACTATGTTTCGTGCAGCCATGAATTCTGGTCTACCAATTACAGAGCGTAGGAATCACTCACTCGTTGTGAGTTATTATAATGATCATCGCAATGGGAAGCCGGGAACAGATGCAACTATCTATGATCCATCACCAGATCTCAGGTTTCTAAATGATACAGGAAATTATATCTTGATTACAGCAGAGATGAATGAGCGGACAGGTGAGCTCTTCTTTACTCTCTGGGGAACCGATGATGGAAGAGAGGCCTATTATACAGAACCAGTTGTTCATAACTGGATTGGTTATGGGCCAATGAAAGAGGTAGAGAGTGAAGAAATGGCCACTGGACAACGGAAGTGTCAGGGTGCACATCCTGGTGCCGTAACATCATTTATCTATGTCAAGATTCTTCCAGATGGAGAGAAAGTCGAGAGAATTTTTGAAAGCTACTACAGGCCACTTCCGACTATCTGTTTGGTGGGGCCAGGTGGGGCTGGTGGGGGATCAGAAGATGTTGAGAGTAGTGGAACAGAGACCGTACCGGCCGAGGGTGGGTGTATCTTCCTAGAGACTGGTGAGCAGGTGTGTAATTAGTTTATATTGCAATATAGTAAGAATCAGGATCATCTTCCTGGTTCTTTTTTTACCTTGTTTTAGCCAAAAAAGAGATATTTACACATATTGCCCCTTGACAAAAGCTTGGTTCTGTGGTAAACTTCGTTATTGTGAAATCAAGGGATAGAGATTTCAATCTCCTTCTTGGTGCGAGTCACCATGAACTCCACATCTTCTTTTGAGGGTGTGGAGCGTAAGGAGGTTTTGAAACCTATATCTCTGCAACGGCTCATATACAGAAACGACTACAACTCTGAAATCACGGACCTAGAAAATATCGTCCGAAGAAAGCTATACGAGACATAGGATGTAGAGACTGTTCTTATTTACACCAGTATAAGTAGGAACTTCTCTGTATCCACGACAAGCATGGGGGTATGTTATGGGCTTGAGCAGGCTCCGGCTCGCCCTAGACCCAAAACATACCTTCTTGGGTACAGATTTGGAGGATTATATCCTTTCAAAAAAATGCAAAGACCCCTCCATCATTTACGTTGGAGGGGTCTTTTTACTCAGTATCTTGACAAAATAGGGTTGTTATGATAAGGTAATTTGTCAAAAGCAGTTTTATGATCCGGTTTTTTTATGTGCTATCTACATGGCACATGCAAGAAACAGACCGATTGTCGTTCTGGAATACAGGAGGATGTGATGTGCAGATTGAGTTTGGCTGCCGTTTTGGTTTTAACCCTCGCTTTTGGCGCCTGCCAGAGTGAGATCATCTCAACTACGAGTAGATCTGAAGCTGCTAACGCCAAGGAGGATGTTTCCGCGGAAGAGGCGGAGAAGGGCGTCCGTGACGAGAAGGACTGGGACAAGCGTGGACTTGAAGTCTGCAGGTCTCTTTTGGGCAAGTTCCACAGGTGTGTCTCAAATATATTGGAGGAGGAGGTGTCTGGATTTTTATAAGATACCCCCATGGTTATTCCGATGAGATCGGAATTTATGAGTTCTATATTGATTGAAATAATCCATTTGGATTTGTTCAGGACAAGCAGAACGAAAACCAGAATCAAAAAAACGACTCGTGTGAGTCGTTTTTTGTTATATGCTACTTGCTTAAGAAATCACCTTATCAATCAATCCATAGGCAACAGATTCTTCTGCATTCATGAAATAATCTCTGTCTGTATCCTTTTCAATAATACCCTTTTCTCTTCCAGTGTGCTTTGCAAGGATATCATTGAGCTTATTTTTGATCTTTAGGATTCTTTCAGCATGAATTTTGATATCACTTGCTTGACCCTGCATGCCACCCATTACTTGGTGGATCATGACTTCACTGTTCGGAAGGCAAAATCGTTTCCCTTTTTCACCAGCTGCCAGGAGAACAGATGCCATGGATGCAGCCATACCAACACAAATAGTTGATACGTTTGGCTTTATGTACTGCATGGTGTCATAGATCGCCATTCCAGACGTCACAGAACCACCCGGAGAGTTGATATACAGTTTGATGTCCTTCTCTGGATCCTGATTTTCGAGGAAGAGAAATTGTGCGATGACTGTATTGGCAACCGCATCATCAATTGATGTGCCCAGAAAAATAATTCGATCTTTGAGAAGGCGAGAATAGATATCGTATGCACGCTCGCCGCGGCTTGTTTTCTCGATCACTGTCGGAATGAGGTGCTGGGAGATTATTTCGTTTTCTGTTGTCATATAGAGTAATTAGTGAAATTAGTATAGCATTTCTAGTGTAAACATTTAAGCATGCAAACATGTAAATATTTTCTTTAGACAATATTGAAGGTCCACAAGCCATGTTCATGTGTTAAGATGATGTGCTCTTCTCCATCTTTTCAATATCATTAAAAATCTTTGGAATAGCCTGTTCCATCGGTCCACTGATCGTAAATCCTGCGGCTTTCTGGTGTCCTCCTCCGCCAAAGAGTTTGGCAAATGATGAAACATCTACATCGTCTCTGTTTGTTCTAAAACTTCCTTTGATACTTCCGTCATCATGTTCCTTCAGAATCATACCAGCTTTTCCGTCTTCGAGTGTATTCAGGAAATTTGCAAACCCTTCTATTTCTGATTCTGTCACAGTCTGTGAGCGAATATCCTCTTGCGTCACATACGTGAAGACGATGTCCAGTTCCTCATGTCTATCGAGTCTCTGCATGACAATGCCCCAGAGTTTGAGTCCAGCAATTGTTTTGTCCTTGAGTGTCCACCCTTTTATAAGGTGGAGATTCGCTCCGCGAGAAATGAGGTCACTTCCAATAGTGAGGGACTGAGCTGTGGTCGCAGCATTGGTAAAGTTATCTGTATCTGTCACAAGTCCTGTGAGAAGGCAGGTCGCAATGCTTTGGTCTACATGAATTTCGTTGTGTGCGAAGAACTGGAAAAGAATACTTGTTGTGGATGGTGCGTGTGGAAGGACAAGGTTTAGATCACCAAAGTGATCATTTCTCTTGTGATGATCAATATTGATAATAGTCGGTTTGTGCTTTAGATTCTCGATTTGCTCTCTCACACCAGCATACTCGAGATCTCCAGAGTCGAATACCATAATAACATCAATATTTGTATCATTCCAGATTTCATCATCCTGAGAAATATAGTCAGCATGTGGAAGGAAGCGGAGACGCTCTGAAATATCAGTCTTGCAGTATGCTGTGTGTGGCTTTTCGAGTGTGCGGAGGAATTGCATCATTGCGGTAACAGAGCCCAGTGCATCCCCGTCTGGATTTTGATGAGGCACCAAAAGAATTTTCTTCGCACGAAGAATAGTATTAAAAATTTGTTTTGAAGTTCTTTTTGGCATGAGATTGCTGTGAGTGGCAAAAAATCTTGAAGACAAGCAGTCGATAAGTATACGTATATTAGGAATATTTGTCAATACTTAGCAGAAAATGTATACTATTGCCATAATTTTGTCCCTGTAGCCAGGTAGCTGCATGTATTTGAAATCCATTGAAATTCATGGGTTTAAGTCTTTTGCTGAAAAGACTTTTTTGAGTTTTCTTCCCCCAAAGGGTGACCATCAGAGCATAACCGTCATTGTTGGGCCAAATGGATCTGGAAAGAGCAATGTATCAGATGCTATTAGATGGGTTCTGGGAGAGCAGAGTATGAAGCAGCTACGTGGGAAGAAAAGTTCTGACATTATTTTCGCAGGATCTGTGGGGAAAGGGCAGATGAGTGTGGCTTCTGTCACCCTCATACTCGACAATTCTGATAACCGGGTTTCACTTGATTACGAGGAAGTTGTTATATCTAGAAGACTGTACAAAACAGGGGATAGTGAGTATTTGGTCAATGGAAATGCAGTTCGACTCCTCGACCTTCAGCTCCTCTTGGCAGAGGCACAGTTTGGACATGGGTCATACAGTGTTATTGGACAGGGAATGATCGATCGGCTCCTTCTCCAGTCTCCACAGGAAAGAAAAGATTTTTTTGATGAAGCAACAGGGATTAAAGAATTTCAGATAAAACGGCACCAGGCCATGCTCAAACTCAGGCGTAGTCGCGAGCATATGGAGCAGGCAGATATGCTTCTTCAGGAAATTTCTCCACGGCTTAGAAGTCTGTCACGACAAGTAAAGAAGCTCGAACAACGCCAATCACTTGAAAATAAGCTCACAGCTGCACAAGAACAGTATTATGTTACGCTCTGGTCGCATCATCATGGGCAGAGTTCTGCGCTGGAAGAAAAGCTCAGCCGTGTGAAGGCAGTGGTAGAAGAGGAAGAGGCTCATGTCAATACCATACAGGAAGAACTCGCAGGATATGCAAAGGAAGAACCAAGACAAGATATATTCGATGGGTTGCAGCAGGCATATGATGACATCGTAAAAAAGAAACACGATCTCGAGCGTGAGCAAGCTATCCTTGCTGGACGCATGCAGATAGAGTATTCCAAAGCTGGGAAGCAACAGATTGGCTGGCTCGAACAAAAGGTTGTTTCACTTTCAAAGAATCAAGCAGATATTTCAAAAGATTTGGAAGCACTTGAAAAAAAGGCAAGCGAGGTCAGCCAACAGTACTCTGCAGCAAAGCAGGAAATACAAGAGCGTGAGCTCGAGCGCACAGAGCTTCGGTCCAGGCTCATGAGTCTCGAGCAGAGACAAGTGCAGGCGCAGCATACGAGAGACTACAGACAGTTCACAGGCATGCGTGCAGTCGAAGGGATACTCTCTGCAAAGACAGACTTTGGTACTGTCTATGGCACCGTCTCTGAGCTTGCACGGGTTCCAGATGAATACACTACAGCTCTAGATGCTGCTGCCGGTGGACACCTGACATCAATCGTTGTGGCAGAAGACAGAACAGCACAACGATGTATTGAATATCTCAGGTCAGAACGACTGGGATATGCAACATTTCTTCCAGTGAGTAGAATCAAACCGCGTTTCATTCCAAAAGATTTAGATCATATTCTTGGTATGGAGGGTGTTCATGGATTTGCGGCAGAATTGATCTCCCACGAGAAAAAATTTAATGATTTGTTTTCATATGTTCTCGGCAGTACTCTTGTTGTGGAGAATATTGATATTGCCCGAGAGATCGGTATCGGGCGTGTACGTATGGTAACACTCGATGGTGATGTGATGGAGACTTCTGGAAGCATGAAAGGCGGATACAGAAAAAGAAAATTTGGTGATCTCAGCTTCGCAAATTCCGCAGTATCTCTGGGAGGAGAGGATGGGGCAGAGTTTGAAAAAGAAATCCAAAGTACGAAGGAAGCACTGCATTTTATCGAGGAAGAACTAGAAAAGAATCGAACATCCCTCTTTTCCTTGGAATCAAAAAGAGAAGTCGCAGTTGGTCAGAAATCTGCAATACTTACAAAAAAGCAAGAGCTCGATACAGAGGTGGCTTCTATGAAGCAGGAGCTCTCTCTCCATACCATGAGTAGTGAGGATTATGATGAGGTCATGAAAGAAGTCTCTGTGCAAAAGGATAACAACGAGGCACAAATAAAGCGTATAGAAGAGGAACTTTTGGTGGCAAAAGAAAAATTGTCTGCATTTCACGCTGATGAAGAAAAGAAAAAACAAGCAGTCTTCACACTCCAAGATGAACTTCAGAAGAAACAAGAGATACTCACAAATATAGTTTCTGAACGAAATGAATTTCTGATTCGACTTGCAAAGATAGAAACAAAACTCGAAGATCTCGAAGATGAACTTTATCAGGAGCTGCGCGTCTCTGCGCGTGATCTGGCAGAACGCATAGAGTCAGAGAAATCAATCGAGGATATTGATGAGTTTCAGTCAGATATTCAGAAGCTGAAGTATAGGCTCAGCTTGATTGGTGGTATTGATGAAGAGGTGGTGGCTGAGTATAAAGAAACCAGAGAGCGTCATGATGGGCTAGCTTCTCAGTTAGATGATTTAGACAAGACCATAGACGACCTCGAATCCCTTGTTGCAGAGCTTGATACTGTTATGAAGAAAAGGCGTGAGAAGACATTCAGGCTTATTAGAAAAGAATTCAAACGATATTTCTCTATCCTCTTCGAAGGTGGAAAAGCTGATATCATACAGCTCTATACAGATGAGGTGGAGAAACCAGTTGAGGAGGAAATAGATGAAGAACAGATGGAAGATGTGGCAGAAGGTGGTGAGGTGTCCGCGAAGAAGAAGCGAAAGAAGAAGATTTTTGCTGGTATTGAGGTAGAGGCATGTCCTCCTGGAAAGAAGATCAAGAATATTCAGGCATTGTCTGGTGGAGAGAGAACGCTCACATCCCTGGCGCTTCTGTGTGCAATACTCCACACCAATCCATCTCCATTCGTTGTACTCGACGAGGTCGAGGCAGCACTCGATGAAGCCAACACACTTCGGTTCACACGAATTCTGCAGGAACTTTCCTCTCGGTCTCAGTTCATTCTCATCACCCACAACAGGGCGACTATGCACGCAGCAGACGCAATGTATGGGGTGACTATGGGGAATGATGGTATTAGTAAGCTTGTGAGCGTAAGTCTGGAAGGGAAGTAACGGCAATTCGAAAAAAGGAAAGTTTTGAAGAGCTTACGAAAGTATTTGAATAACCTTTTTTCATGGTTTCTTTGATGAGAGCTGGGTCAGCCGAGGAGCGTGACCACTCTTCTTCATTCGAGCGTACATGCATTGTTGAGAATAACGGTGACGCGTCCCATTAGGAAGGTGATGTAGTCGGTGGATATGACAAAGGCTTTGTCTTCGGTCATCTCTATGTTTTTAGTCAACGTTCGTGTGTGCGCTATATTATGTAAACAATATTGGTATCAGCCTTATATACTCTTTTTAATTCTTTGTTCAATTTCGGATATCCATTTGCTCCTTCCAAAAACTACAAATTTCTCTTTATTTCCATTTAACAACTCCACATACATCCCATTAGGAATTATAAAAAAAGTGTTTCTTTTGCCAACAGATTTTATTTCTGAATATGGAATTGATTGTTCGTGTGTTTGAATATTTAGGGCATGAGATTTAAAAAACACTCTTTGAGTTGTTAGAAATAATTTTCCACCAACACCTTCAACGCCTTTAAAATGATTAGCGGTGCTCTCCTTGATGATGCTTTCGCCTTCTTGCAATGAGATGTCCATAGTTTTTTGTTTTTTTTAAAATAAATATTTGGGGTCAAAAAACAGCAAGGTTAACCTGAATCAAAACAATTTTTATTGTAGTATTGTAGTATAGAAATCACACTTTGAAATCGGACAATGAAACCTCTCCCTGCCCTCTCCCCTGCGGAGGAGAGGTGGTCGCCAGGCCGATTTTGGAGTGTGATGTCTATAGGTGTACTCCGATTCCGATTTTTTTAGAAACTGATCCTTGAAATAGGCGAATAGCTGGGCGCGTTTCTTTTTTGTAAGTATAAAAGAGGCCGATGATTTTTTTACACGAAGGGCATACAAACTCACGAGTCTTGGAAGGGGCAATTCTTGGAGTAAAAATTCGGTCAAGATACATGCGCTTGAGATCACCTGGCCCATCTTTTTGATATAATGCCAGATGCACACCGCAGCTGTCACAAAAAATATTGAGAAAGCGGGAATAGCCGCCCCTCGCTTTTCTATACTTATCGTTTTTCAGTGTGAATTTTGTTTCGCTTCAATATTCGTCAATCACCACGGGAAAATATAAAAAAGGATAAAAAATTTATTTCGCCTAACGTTTGCGTATATCTGATGTTTTGCGGAGCGTAGCGGAGCAAAATATGGGTGGAGGCTTTTGTAAAAAGCCGTAACCAGATATACGCTGTTATATGATGTAATAATACATTCCTAATCCCGACCGATAGGGAGGGATATGAAATCGGGGCAATTTTTTAATCATTATTCCTTATTTTTTTCTTTTGAAAGAGACAGTACTTGAATGATAGTAATGTCCTGGATCATCTGTACGACAAATTTGCAAATCACTCAAGTCGCCTAAATCTTCTCTATCAAAACCATCGGCTTCATAAGGTGGTATTTTTTCGCCACCATCCTCATCTTCATCTCGTGACCAAGATTGACCCCATGTTTCCCATTCATCTCCGCAACAACCCCCATCAGTTTCGCCGATTAAAATGTATTCTTGAACACTATCGAACTTTCTGATGTCCCTTGAACTGTCTTCTTGATAAGGCATCCAAGAAAATACTACTATATCTGGGCTATGTTTTTCCATTGCCTCGTCATGTTTAAGCTGCTCGACAGGAAAATCGCTTTTTAGTGTCCATGCTCCAGAGTCTGTGGCAACGACTTTTGTTTGCCCTGGCACTCTTTCTTCTAGTTTTTGTTTCAGAAAGTGAGATAGCCTGCCATTTCCCGCGCCAATTTCAAGAATTACGAGCGGTTTTTCTTTGCTTGCGCCTTTTTCTTGGATTTTACCGACAAAATAATCAGCAAAGGCGTTTAAATATTCCTCATTAAATAATTCAAATACAGGATTTTCTTTGTCAAAACAAAATTTGTGCCATTGATCCCAATTTGCAAACGCCTTTGTAATTTGTTCGTGAGTAGGTAGAAAATTTGGGTCGTGCAACTTCTCTCGTAATTCGTCAGGCGTTAATTCTTGTTCAGGTTGTTGTGGGGATTCTTTGGAAGGCTTGGCTTGCTGAATATTGCCTTTAAATTGTAGTTTTTCATAGTCTGTCATATTATTGCAATTTAGGATTACTAATTAAGCTGGCTAACAAATTTTGAGCTTCGTTAGATATTTCAACTTCTGCAGTTGGCGAAGAATAAATTTTATTTCGAAGAACCCAAAGCTCTTTTAAATCATTCACAATTTGATCGTCTAGTTGATTTAAGTTAGCCAACTGTTGTACTAAAGCAGAAAAGCCAAGCCTTCCTGTTTCATCACTAGCCTTTTGACGAAGTTTGTTCTCCAATGCCTTAATTTCCTCGAGAAATTTTGATGTTTTCATATGGTTTTAACTCAAATTAATTATAATGAATAAAAAATTGCCCCGATTTCATTCGTGCCGATAGGCACGATAGGAATGTATTATTATTTCACATAACGTTTCTGAGTATCCGAAGTTTTTTGCCGGATGTACTCATGAATACTTGAAGTTTAACACTTTCGTTTATTCGTTGGAAGACGTTCAGATCAATACATTCGTAGGCAAAAAATTTGGGTGGAATGAAAAAGACAAGTCCTTAAATTTTCAAAAGTGTCTTTTTCATGGAACCGGATACTCAGTGTTATGTGTAGTTTTTCTTGTCCCGTCCTCGATTTACATCAAAACTCTGTTAAATTGTCAGGCAAATGATCGATACCGCCAAATTCTTTGAGGGGAATCGATTTTATATTAGCTTTTTTGTCAGGCGATACATGAGTAATAGTCATTTCTTTCTCACCTCCGATGCTTTCGCAATCGTCCTCGATGAGCACGTCTGGCATGATCCTTTCCGCAACGTCCTTATATTCCTCTTTACCTTGTCGATACTCCAAACGTCCTTTAGGAAAACCATACTTTTTTAATACCGACTTGATTTGTTCTATCTCATGCGGTTTTTTTCTACTCGTAAGATATATTATCTCAGCCCCAAGATCATGCCAGCCCTTGATTTTAGCAGGAGCGTTCATTACGGGAACATAGCTTGCGTAATCATGTATCGACGATTCTTTTGTTTCCACTTGCCTGACAATTTCTTCGCGTGAATGACCAACAGCGTTTTTGTGCATGATGATCGTACCTTCTGTAAATATTAGAATTTTCATAAAATCGTTTTTAATGGCACTAGGGACAAGAAAAATTTCACATAACGTCCATGACTATGCGACGTTTGCCAGTGGTAAAATACGCTGAAAGCGTACCACTGGCAAATGTGGGTGAATGACTGAGCGAAGCGAAGGAGTGAACCGCATAGTCATTGTTAGGCGCTGTTCTTTAAAACTTTTGCAAATCTGACTGCTCCATAGAGTATGAGCAAACTACCTACTATTATGTTCAGCGTTTGGATTAGCGATATTGGCACGGTTTTCTTTACCAATGAAAACAGAATTACCGATGTTCCCATAAATAATAAGGTCGCGAGTCCTACCGATAAGCCAAAAACGAGCAATTCTCGCTTTGTGTAATTATACTCAACCGCTTTTGCCGTGAATAAACCCGTGTACCAGACGATAGTCATCGGGCTGGAAATTGTGAGAAAAAAAGTTGCGGAAAAACTTGCTAACAGACTTGCAGATTGGATTGTTGAGGTCGTTGAAACATTGTCGCCCAATACACCTTTGATTATGACAAGCCCGAAAATAACCAAAACAACTGAACTGACGATCCCGAACGCTTTTTTGATTTTCTTTTTTTCGAGCAATTTCCCAATACCGAGAATTGCGAGTGATATGTAAAAATAGTCTACGAGTGTAACTGCCGCAACGGCAACAAGACCATCAAAAAGCGACCTTTGAAGTGCAAGGTTTATGATGAAAAAGAAAACCGGGCCAATTGCTGTTTGAAGTACTAATCCCGTTAATAATCCGTTTGCGAATACTCTCATGTTTTTATCTTAGCTGTTTTAAAGAATGGCGCCTAACGTCCGCGCGTTGGCGAAGTTGGATAGTGGTAAAATACACGAAGTGTAACCACTGGCCAACTTGGGGTGAAGGTTTTAAGTGCGTGCGAAGCCGCACAAGTAAAACCTGAGGCCGCTAACACGCTGTTAGGTGTAGTTTACACATTTTTTAACTTTTCAAAATTCCCAAATTCGATAATACACCTAAGGCA
>JBDROX010000020.1:0-3835 GCA_043809645.1 Candidatus Magasanikiibacteriota bacterium
AAAAAACAACGCCATTGACGCGTTGTTTTTTATTTTGTATACTTTTTTCGCTTACGTAAGAGTAACGGGCCTGTAGCTCAGCTGGTTAGAGCGCTTGCATGGCATGCAAGAGGTCAGGAGTTCGAATCTCCTCAGGTCCACATTTTTTCATAAAGAAAACAAACTTTGTATTACTGTGTGTGACACGTGGCTTTTTCAGCTCTACTGGAGTAATCTCAGTGCTGGAATAATCGGATTTGTTTTGAAAAGGAAAAGAGGAAATATGTGCTGGAGCATATTTGAGCCACTGAACATAGTCGTGATGTCACGTCTTGGAATTCCTATCATACCTGGTCTATAAAATAGTGTCTGCGTTACAAAACGTTCGTACGCTTCAAAATCATTTGATTCGGGCACTTGTGGTGTTTTGACCGGTCTAGGGGGAAACACTCGTGGCACTACTTTTCTTCCTTCTTGCGCTTCTGTCTTTTTCGTAGGCACATTTGTTGGGATTTTGTCCTTCGTGTCTTCAGTAATTTTCTTTTTTGTGGAAGAAGGGATTTCTTTCATAACAATATCTCCTGTACTTGTTGTCGAAAGAATAATAGAATCTGAAAGAATGTTTGATGTCTGGCCAGATGCTGTAAAGACTTTGGCAAAAATTGTATAGGTATTGTCTGGACACGATTCGTCCGAGGGGCATAGGTCCCATTCAATAGTGTTTTGGTATGGAAGAATTGTGCCTTTATCAAAATCATTTGAATGAGAGAAGGCCATCCCCTCTGCATCTTCGAGGGCATTCAGAGACAGAAGTACTATTCTCTCAGTAGTTAACATTTCACCATTATTTATGAGAAGTTCGAGGCCACTCTCTGGTTCTTTCGGTGGAAGAAGAAGTATGGGTAATACACCACTACCCGCACTCATAGGAGGTGTAGCAGGTGCTGGAATTGAATTGTCATACAGCAGTGAAATAGTGTCTAGCTGGACCTCTTCAGAACCATTTGATGTAAGGAATGCTTTGAAGAAAAGAGTACTGCTTCCAATAACATTGTTAAACGTTGAAATATTTGTAGCTATCACAGATGCAGGATTTCTGTCAGGCGTACTTGTTGTCAATGTCCAGACAGAACTGGTGTTGAAATAAAAATCCGTTCCATTCTTGCTCAGTTGATAGAAAACATTTCCCTGATTTCCACTTCCCAATGTTTCAGTAAAATCATCAAGCGTTGTATATGCTTGTCCTACAACATTGCTAATTGAGACACCTCCTGCGTAGAAGTGGCTTGGAGATACACTGATACTTTTTAATTCAGGAGATACTGTCGAAGAGCTCGATTCCAGGAAGGCTTTGTACTGGAAGTATCTGTTATCCAAAATACTGTCTAGTATTTTTGTGACTGGAGAAGAAAGTGTTGTGCCGTCTTCTTCGCTATAGTATGTAGATGTAGAGCCACCAGGACCAACAAAGGCCTCTGTGTCGCACGCTCCATCATCACACGATCGGACCTGGAATTTTAGATCAAGAGCTCCACGAAGATACATATGTTTCATCTCTGTTGCAGATAGGGTTCTGTTCCACAAAGCAAATTCATCGATGAAACCATTGAAATATGCTTCTGTGCCCCCAGTGGAATCATGAAATCGCGTATTTGCACTCCTTCCAATCATGGGTTTTCCAGCATGGGCATACAGAGCGCCACCATCACCTGACCCGAATTCAGAGCCATCAAGGTATGCTTTGAACGCATTACTTGATGTTGCTGTTGTCGTGTTTACATCCAGTGTGAGTGCAACATGATGCCACTCTCCAGATGAAACTGTTGTACTCATAAACGTTCCTGGTTTCCATCCACTTTCTCCCGCTGTTCTATTCCATCCACCAACATAGAGGGATCCGGAATCAGTATAGATGTTCAATCCACGAGTTCCATTTCCTTCTTCAAAGAGAACTTGTTTTGCACCGCTTGCGTCATCAGGCTTGAACCACAGCGCAACAGTCCTGTGTTGGTATGGACCACTTTCATTAATGAGTGTGCTCGTTGGAATTTGGATACGGCCGTCTACGCCATTAAAGCCAAAGCCAAGTGAAAATTTACCATCATTATTGTACACAATTTTTCGGGAGTCTCCTACTATTCCATTTCCAGAAGTGTCAGCACAGTCCCCCGAAGTTTCGTTCAGATGATACAGCAGGATATTATCTGTCATATCAATATTTCCATCAATGTATCCAGACTCTGTGCTCTGGCTGTCTGGGAGCTCTTTTCCATAGGGCCTTCCTGGTGTCCAGGTAAAACTTGTCCATGATTGTGGATCACCAACGTCAATAACACGAGAAACAAAATTACCAAGCCCGTTTATAAGCCCTGTGCCATCGAGTTTTAGGACAGACACGGTGACATCAAAAGCCGTATCCGAATGCGTCCCTCCGCCAAATCCTTTTGTTTCATTATCGTCATCTGTTTGGTCAATGGAAATAAGACGCACAATTCCACCGGTAATTTCCATAATATTGTCGTCATATGAAAAATCTGTACTTGTAGTAAATGTCCACTCGGCTGTACTTCCCCCAGCAGCTCTGTATAGCTGCGTAGATAAGACAAAAATAAGAACAAGGATTATTCCAAGAACGCAGAAAATCAGTGCGCTATAGAAAAAATGTTTTTCTTGAAATGAAGACAGATTAAACTTTAATTTTTTCATAGCGACTCTATTAAAAAATAATTACTATAAAAAGCTTTGTACTGGACAAAGTTTCAATTTTCGTTATAATTATAGCATTTTTACGATGAGTTTCAAAGATATGCTATCAATAGGAATTGTCGGTCTCCCGAACGTGGGTAAGTCTACTCTCTTCAATGCCTTGACCCGTAGCAAGCAGGCTGACGCTCAAAACTATCCATTCTGCACTATCGAACCAAACGTTGGTGTTGTTGAAGTTCCAGATGAGCGGCTTGCGGCACTCACGGACGTTTCAAAATCAAAAAAGACCATTCCAACAGCCATTGAGTTTGTTGACATCGCAGGGCTTGCCAAAGGTGCTGCAGAGGGAGAGGGTCTTGGAAATAAGTTTCTTTCCCATATACGAGAGGTAGATGCAATTATTCAGGTTGTCCGTGGATTCAAAGATGGAAATATTACACATGTGCATGGAGAAATTAATCCAAAGGAGGATGCAGAGGTTATTAATCTCGAGCTGGTCATGGCAGATTGGCAGACAGTGTCAAAACGCCTAGAGAGAACGCAAAAGGCTGCAAAAGGCGTGCAAGCAAAGGAGCTGAAAGGAGAGCTCGAGCTTTTTGAAAAATTAAATTCACACCTGGAGGCAGGAAAGCTTGCTAATACACTTGAATATACTGATGATGAGAAGGAGATGCTCGGGGAATTACACCTTCTGACCATGAAACCAATGCTGTATGTGGTGAATGTCAGTGAACAGGAATCAATGAACAGCAATCAGCTTGAGATCGATGGGATTTACATACCTGTGTGTGCAAAGCTGGAGGCCGAACTGGCAGAGCTTTCCCCTACTGATGCTCTAGAATACATGGCAGAGCTTGGTATGAGCGAGAGCGGGTTAGATAAAATCATTGTTGCAGGATATGCGCTACTTCAACTTGTGACATTCTTCACATCAGGTGAACCAGAGACGAGGGCATGGACTGTGAAGAAAAATACAAAAGGACCAGAAGCCGCTGGTGTTATCCATACTGACTTCATCAAAGGCTATATCAAGGCTGATGTAGCAAAATGGGAAGATTTTGTTGATAATAATGGGTGGAGTGGTATGAAGGAGAGCGGAAAGCTTAGGCTAGAAGGAAAAGAATACATCGTCGAAGATGGAGATGTGTGT
>JBDROX010000021.1:0-3116 GCA_043809645.1 Candidatus Magasanikiibacteriota bacterium
AATTGGAACAAAAGAATTGTTTAGTGAGGAAATTTGTACTGTATGTGATGGGGCAAGGTTAAATGATAGTGCTCTAAGTGTAAAAATTGAAAAGAAAAGTATTTGGGAGATTGTATCCATGAATATTGATGATAGTCTGGATTTTTTCAAAGCATTTGATGAGAAGATGTCAAATAGACAGCGTGAGATTGCTGGCGCTGCAGTCAAAGAAATAATAAACAGACTTCAATTCATGATGAATGTTGGCTTGCACTATCTTTCTCTTGCTCGAAAGGCAGGAACACTTTCTGGTGGAGAGGCACAGCGTATCCGCCTTGCTTCTCAAGTTGGACAGCGCCTGGTCGGGGCAATGTATATTCTCGATGAGCCAACGATTGGACTCCATCAGCGTGATAATGAACAGCTCGTCCAAACACTTCGAAATCTCTGTGATATTGGGAATACTATTCTTGTGGTAGAGCATGATGAAGATACCATTCTTGCAAGTGACTGGGTGGTGGATATTGGTCCTGGCGCAGGAAAGAAGGGTGGAGAGGTCGTGTTTAGTGGGCCACTTGAGAATTTGATCGACAAAGAGACAAACCCTAAGATGCAAACAAAAAATAAATTACAAATTACAAATTCAAAAGTTTTTGATTGTAAGACTGTGGAAGAAACAAAGCATGCCCTCACAGGAAAATATTTACGTGGGGAGCTCAAGATCGATATTCCAAAGAAGAGAAGAAAAGTTGACCAGTCAACCCCCAAGCTCAAGATCAAGGGTGCATCAGAACACAATCTGAAGAATCTTTCTGTGGATATTCCACATAGAAGATTTGTAACTCTGACCGGTGTTTCTGGTTCGGGGAAGTCTACTCTTATGAACGATATCGTCTATCGTGCAATTGCAAACAAGCTTCATCATGTGGACAAGCCAATAGGAAAACACAAGCAGATTCTTGGTATCGAGTATATCGATAAGATTATCAAAATTGACCAGAATCCTATTGGACGAACGCCGAGAAGCAACCCTGCTACATATACAAAGGCTTTTGATCATATTCGAGATCTTTTTGCTTCAACGACCGAGGCAAGGATTCGTGGTTACAACAAGGGGCGTTTTAGTTTTAATAAGCCTGCCTCTGGGAAGGCTGCTTCAAAAAGTGGCCCGGGTGGTAGGTGTGAACATTGTGCCGGACGTGGTACAATACTTATTGAAATGCACTTTTTGCCATCTGTTGAAATTATGTGTGAGGTGTGCAAAGGAGAACGATTTGATTCAGAAACACTTCAGGTTCACTATGATGGAAAAGACATTGCAGAAGTACTCAGTATGACCATTGCGGAGGCAGAGGAATTTTTCAAAGATATTCCTCAGATCCATGACAAGCTCAAAATTTTGAATGATGTTGGGCTGAATTATCTCACACTCGGCCAATCGGCCACAACACTATCCGGTGGAGAAGCACAGCGCATCAAACTTTCTCGAGAACTTGCAAAAAGGAATACTACAAAGACCATGTATCTCCTCGATGAACCAACAACTGGACTTCATTATGATGACGTAAAGAAACTCATCGACGTTCTCCAGCGACTGGTGTCTCAGGGAAATACAGTTATGGTCATCGAACATAATCTCGATGTTATCAAACAATCTGATTGGATTATCGACCTGGGGCCAGAAGGAGGTGACAAAGGTGGGGAGTTGGTCACAGCCGGAACGCCAGAGCAGGTCGCGAAGGTTGGAAGAAGCTTTACAGGTCAATATTTAAAAAAGTATATTTAATTTTCATATGGGGGAAAAAGACAATCTTGCAAGACAACAAGCCTCTGAAGCGTTTGTAGTCAATCAGGGTGCAGACATTATTGATCTCCCTTTGCGAAGGCGTGGGGATACAGTATCTACCGATCCAATGGAATTAGATAATTCAATTTTGGAGGAAGAGGCACCTTTTTCTATAGAAGGAAGAAAATATTTTTTTAAAGGAAAGCTTGGAGAAGGTAGTTTTGGTGATGTCTATAAACTCAGTGAGGACAAGGGGAAGCTTGGAGAAGGGCAAGAGGTCGCAATCAAGGTGTTCAAGCAAAGCTTATTTAGTAGTGATGATATGTCAGAGCGATTTGAAAGCGAGTTGCGAACACATATTGCATTGGCTGAAATTCAGCCTTACATTGTTCAGGTACATGACATTGTTGACGTTGTTGTAGATGGAAAGAGGACTAAGGGAGTGATCATGCAGTATATGGAAGATGGAGATCTCAGTAGTGTTATAAGAGATGTTCATAGAGAACAGAAGGGGGAACATGTTGATTCATTGATTGCGAGTGTTGGTGTACAGGCGTGTACTGCTCTTGAAGGTATCCATAAACAAGGTCTTGTTCATAGAGACATTAAGCCAGCCAATCTTTTTATTGATATCAGCGGTCAGTTTGTAAAACTTGGTGACATGGGTACTGTGGCTGCTATTGACAGGGCTATTATTGAAAAAGAAAATAAGATAAGTAGGAAAATTGGAGAAGAAATTCCCTATAGTGAAGAGTATATATACAAAACACCAGGACAGAAAAATGAAGATTCAGAAGATTCACGTCCTGTGATCCGGATATCCAGCTCTGATAATATTACTGGAACGCCAGTATATATTTCTCCAGAGCTTTTGAATGGACAAAAGGCACATCCCACTGACGATTTGTATAGTCTAGGGGTTGTTCTCTACCAGATGAAGACTGGAAAATACCCATCAGGAGACCATCAAGGAAGTCTTATTACACTACTTAGACAAAAAACTAGTGTTGAACCCATCCCAATTGTTGATCAGATGGAGTTGGGGTATGCCCCAAATAAACTCGATGAGCTGATCATGACGCTTATTGCGAGAGAAAAAGAAAAAAGACAAGTCATAGAGATTGGCGAACACATATTTAGACTAGATACTGCCCAGGGGGTTTCAAGAGCCCTCAGTGCTGCAGCCAAAGATGGTGGTTTTTCTGCAGAATCATTTGGTGATGCAATTCTAGATCTTTATGATGTTCCTCTGACACCTGAAGAATTTGAACATAAGAAGAACACTGGGATGACTGGAAGAGAAGAGTTGGGTAGTGAACAAGTTTCACAGCGTATACGTGTTAGTGATCCA
>JBDROX010000022.1:0-7589 GCA_043809645.1 Candidatus Magasanikiibacteriota bacterium
GAATGTCAATGGGACACTGAATGTTCTCCTCGCAGCTCGAGATGCTGGTGTGAAGCGTGTTGTATTCTCTTCTTCTTCGTCTGCTGCTGGTGATCAACCTCGAGAAGCATACCCTCTGAAAGAAGGTGGTTTTGAGAAGCTTCCACTGGCTCCATATGCACTTCATAAGCTTATTGGTGAGCATTACTGCAGACTCTTTGCGAATCTTTATGACATAGAGGCAGTTTCTCTCATCTACTACAACGTGTATGGATCGTACTGCGACCCAAATGGTGCATACGCACTGGTTATTGGAAAGTTCCTCCAACAGAGAAAAGATGGCGAGCCAATGACAATCCGTGGTGACGGAGAGATGTACAGAGATTACACACATGTGAGTGATGTGGTTCGGGCCAATATATTGGCCATGACAAAGGATACTGTTGGAAAAGGGGAGTCAATTAATTGTGGATATGGGCATCCATACTCAGTCAATCAGCTTGCAGAGTTCATTGGCGGGCCTACTGTAACTGTGGATGCACTTCCAGGAGAAATGAAATATACAGAAGCAGATAATACAAAAGCAAAAGAGCTTCTCGGATGGGAACCGACAATAAGTCTGGAAGAGGGGATTGTGGAGTTGAAGAAAGAATGGGGAATCGAATAACACGAGACACATAACACATAACACAAGACACATAACACAAGACACATAACACATAACACAAGACACATAACACAAGACACATAACACGAGACACATAACACGAGACAAAAAGATAAGAATATTAGTTCTTATCTTTTTTTACACCCTGAATTGTTTTCCAAAGCATTCTTCCAATTTCTTCTTTTCTTTGAAAAAGAGGAATGTAATCGTCTTTTGTGATGAAGCCCAGCTGGACAGCAAGGTAGAAGGTCGCAATGGATTCTTGCAGAGATCCATATGATACTTCATACAGGTTTCTTGTGACTCCTTTCTGAACTCTTGCAAAGCCTTCTGTATAATTGAGAAATACGGAAACAAGAGATCTCTTGCATTGAGAAGTCATTCCGTACAATTCATCTTTTGGAAAGTACCCAAGAACGACATATCCCGACTTAATATACTCAATAATCAAACGTTTTAATTTACCATGAAAATCCTCCTTGATCATAGCTGTTTTGCGATGTGTGACTTGTGATACGTGTCTTGTGTCCGGCTCTATTGTCCTTTCAGTCTGACCACGATATTCATGGTTCGAAGGAGGATAGAAATATCGAGAAGGAAGGATCTATTTTTTATATAATACAGATCATACTGAAGTTTTTGCAAAGATGTCTCGAGGGTGTCTGTATAATTTTGATGCAGTACAGCCCAGCCAGTGAGACCAGGTTTGATTACGTGCCTGAGTGGGTAGTACGGCATTTTTTCTTGGAGCTGATTTACAATCTCGGGTCTTTCTGGACGCGGTCCAATGAGAGAAATATCGCCTTTCAGTAGATTAAGACATTGTGGAAGTTCATCAATTCTTGTCTTTCGCAGAATCTTGCCAACTATGGTGATTCGTTTATCATTCTTCTTTGCAAATTGTGCTCCTTCTGTTTCAGCACTTCCATCCTTGGAAAGTGCAAACATGGATCGGAATTTGATAATGTGGAATACTTTTCCATATTTCCCAACCCTTTTTTGCTTAAAGAATATTGGGCCTTTTGAATTTGTTCGAATGGCTATTGCAATGAATGGAAAGAAAAGGCAGAAAATGATACTGAGTACAACTGCTGATGAATAATCAATCAGAACACGAATGTTCTCATATACTGGATGTGTATTGTTTCTGACGTGGTCGAGAAACCAACTTTCTGAAAACGTAGATGGTGGAATCCTTCCAGTGATGTGTTCATAAAATGAGGTGAGGTCAGTAAGCTCAACAGGCCAGAAGAGAAGTTCATACAGTTCTCGAACGGCATCCTCGTTTTCTTGAAGGTGTGGGGCAATAACAACAAGATTTATTTTATGCGTGGTTATTGCTGGCCTGATTGCCTTTAGGCTTTTATAAATTGCAACTCCTTCAATTTTCTTGTTTTGAAATTCACCTGAGGGGTCTATACATGCCGCAATATGATATCCACGTTTTGGGTTTGAAACAAGCATGTTTGCAAGGTCTTGTGTCTCTGATGTATAGCCGATGAAAATGACATTTGTCATTAGTTTTTTCGCTCCAAGAAGGATTTGGAATAGGAGGCGCCAGAGGAGACTGAGGCCATATCCGAAAACTACGGTAAGGAGGAGAATTGTTTTTGGTGCAATGGCTCGCTCTGGAAGTATATAAAAGAAAATGATTCCGATAATGAGTGCAATGCCAGTTGTTTCCAGAAAACGACGATAGAATATTCTGTCAGAACTCAGTCGTACCAGGTCGTAGAGACCATTGATATAATTCACAATAATCCAAAATCCAAAGACTGCCAGGAAGAGTACGAGGTGGCGTTCGACATTTTCCCAGCTTGGAACCTCCAGATTTCGGAGTGCAAGGGCAATATAAAAACCCACCCCATACATGAAAATGTCTCCGAAAATCAGGATCAGTTGTTTGAGTCTATATAAGAAGTTCATAACATGTTTGATGCCTTTCCTCAAAATTGCTATACTTAAAAAGGAAGCATTGTTTTCCACTTTTTCACTTTTGAAAAATGCCTAAAATAAGGGAAAAAATGCAGTTGAATTACATTTTTGTCGCAGTATTTATATCATATATATGAGAAAAAAACAAGTTTTTTGTCTTTCTGTAGCGATATTCGCGTTTTTTTCATTTATTGCCATGATACCGAGATCTGCTCAAGCGGCCGATGATTCTTTCCAAAGTGGAGACGTTGTCACGGCAGAGAGTGGGGCATTATACTACCTTGGTTTTGATAAGAATCTCCACCCGTTTCCAAATAGTGCAGTATTTCACTCTTGGCATTCAGATTTTTTAAATGTAAAACGTGTGACGAACAAAAGGCTTTCTGCTTTTAGAATTGGTCATCCTGTGTGTATTCGGCCTGGAACTTGGCTGGTTACGTTTCCTTCTACTGATGTTGTATATGCTGTAGAGCCAGGGTGTCGTCTTCGGCCTATGAGATCAACTACAGAGCTTTTTATTCTTTATGGGTTATCCTGGGAATCTCGCCTTATTCACCTCGACGACATCCATGTTGGTTTTTATACAATCAATGAAATAAAATCTTCAAGCGGGACTGATGGTGATGGTGATGGTATTGACGCAGAGCGGGAGAGGCAGTACGGTACCAGTGATTCAGATAATGATTCAGATAATGATGGTGTAAGTGATTATGAAGAGATTTTTTACTGGTCATCAGATCCATTACGTATCGATACAGATGGTGATGGAGTATCAGATGCTACAGAGATTGTGAACGGTCAATCACCAACTCAGGCTGTTGCATTGGGGACACTTGGGACGAATGTCTATGATCTCCCATCGGGTTCAGTGGCTCTGGAGGGAAAGACTGGGTACTATTACCAGTCAACAAACGGAAGTTTGTATTCCATGGCACCAAATGTTTTTGACCCAGGTGATCGGTACAATGGATATGACAGGTATTTTCTTTTACAACCACCACATTCACTTTCTTTCTTCGAAAGAAGAAAGGGAAATATGGGTGTTCAAAATGCACTTTACTTGCCAACAGTGTATCAGGGTTCCAAACTGATCACATTGTAATTATTTTATGAAAAAATGCTTGCTCAAATTTACTTTTCTCTTTTTTTCTTTCCTTCTTTTTGCTGCTCCGACGTATGCCAGAAAGTCAAATGATCCAGAAGTGGATCAGTGGGCATTCGAAGATATTGGTGTTTATGATGCATGGAATAAGGCCACAGGATCTAGAGAGGTGATTGTTGCAATCATAGACAATGGATTTGATACCTACCATCCAGATCTCAGGGAAAATGTGTGGAAGAACGTGGATGAGATTGCTGATAATGATATAGATGATGACAATAACGGTTATATAGATGATGTCTGGGGGTGGAACTTTGCATATGAGGACAAAAATGGAAATGGTGGAATAGATGAAGAAGAAGAGTTTGGAAATAATAATCCTCGTCCAGAAGTGGATGAACTTACAGATGAGGATGTTGAATATGAGATTTTCAATCACGGGACAGCTGTGGCTGGAATTATTGGGGGTATTGGAAATAATATGAGAGCGGGAGCAGGTATTAACTGGAAGGTTAGGCTCATGAATATAAAGGTGGTAGATAACAGCGGTGTTGGAAGATTTCTTTCTCTAGAACCAGCAGTCAGATATGCAGTCGACAATGGCGCTGATATTATTAATATCAGTATGGTAGGAGAGGATACTGGAAATATGGAAGAAATCATTGACTACGCGTATGATCATGGTGTGGCAGTCATAGCCGCTGCAGGGAATAATCTAAGGGACATGAATCGACTCCCAGTATTTCCTATCTGTGCAGACAGAAACTATCCAATAGAAAAAATTCTTGGTGTGAGCGCGGTTGATCAAGAGCATCGAATTGCAACATTTTCAAATTATGGGTCAGATTGTATAGATATCACGGCACCTGGTGTTGGGATTTCAAGCACACTAAGATATTCCCCAACAAATGGACTATCTATAGACTACGGCGGGGAACTTGATGGTACATCATTTGCCGCTCCTATGGTAAGTGGCGCGGCAGCTCTCATCAAGAGTATTCGTCCGAGTTGGGGTGCTGTAGAAATCTATGATACGCTTCTCTCTACAGCACACCATACGCCTGGTCAGGATGAGTATGTATATAAGAATCTTTTTGGAGCAGGCCTTCTGCAGATTGATAAAGCTATCGAGTATGCACTCTCCCAGCCTGAAACAGCCACAAAGAAGGCAACTTTCACTCAAAACCCTTCCTTCATTACATTTGAACCAAGTACGGGGAGAGCTATAGAATATAATCTTCTATCTAAAGAAACAGACGGTAATACAAAGGCTGGTCTCAAGGATATTGATAGTGTTGCCGCTTTTGAAAAAGGTTCCAGAAGATATTACGTTACATCAAAACATAGTCCTGAGAGAAGAATGTCTGCTATTACTATTTACACAGCTGATTGGGGTTTTGTGCATTCTTGGGAGATTCAGTCTGCGGGATCCATGGAAGTTCAGACTGGAAATGTGCTTGGTGATGAGAAAGAAGAGATTATCATATCTCCGAGTCATGCAAATGACAAATTATTCCTGGTATATAGTCAGAGTGGTGTGTTGCTTGAGACTCATTCTGTAGATTTTGAACATTCTGGAGTGTCTCTAGCCATCAAGAAACAGTTACCCTACGATGAGATCGTTACGCTTGTGTTAGATGAAGGCCGTCTTCTTCTTCAGAGTCATACTAGTAGCGCGGTGCTCACCTTTGAAAAGATAATTGAAGGGATTCAACCAAATGGTTCTCTTGGTGTTGCAGACATTGACGGAGACGGCTATCATGAGTATATTGTTGGTGCTGGTCCAGGTGGAGGGGCGTATCTTTTGTATATTAACCATGAGGGTAGAATACTCAGGAAATTTCTTGCGTATTCAGGAGAATATCAAGAGGGCTTAGACCTTGTAACTCTAGATTATGATGAAGATGGAAAAGATGATATTGTGGTCTGGACAACAGACAGTAGAATTCCTATAAGGATTTGGAATTATCGTTCTCGGAGATTACTCGAATGGCTTCCATTCGGGCCAACACCAGACATTCTATATAATATCTTTACCTTCTCTCAAACACTATAAAAAATATGAAATACATATTTGGAAATTGGAAATTATATCTAAACAATGAAGAGTCTCTTTATTTAGCAGAGCAACTAGTCACAATTCCAGTAGAAAAAAATGAACTTGAAGTTTGTGTATTTCCAAATGCTCTTTCTTTCCAGGCTGTCAAGAATGTATTAGTTAGTTCAGAATATGCTATTGGCGCACAGAATGTGAATTGGACACCAAGAGGGGCATACACTGGCGCACTGTCAGCTGTATTGTTTAAAGAAGTTGGTGCCACTTTTGCACTCGTAGGGCACTCTGAGAGGCGGTATGTGTTTGGTGACACGAATGAAGATATAAGACACAGATTTGAAGCATGTGTTGATGCCAGAATTGCACCAGTCCTATGCATCGGAGAAACAGAAGATGACAAGGAAAATGGGAAAACAGAGTACAGGATAAAAAAACAGCTAATGAAGGTATTTGAAAATATGGATTTAGATGACACCCAATTTTTCATCGCATATGAGCCGGTCTGGGCTATTTCCCAGGGTGGTTCTGGAAAAGCCTGTGCACCAGAAGATGCAGCCCAAGTATTTTCCTTGATCAAAGAAGAATTGAAACAGTATACTGCCAATGATGTTCCTCTCATCTACGGTGGGAGTGTAAATGCAAAAAACGTAGAATCATATATTTCTCTTGAGGGTGTTTCTGGAGTACTTCCAGGGCATGCATCTACAAAGATAGAGGATCTGAAACAGATCATGGAAGTTGTTTTACAAATCAAAAAGTAGCATTGTTGTATGTTTAATCTCATCCCATTCATTCTTATTGCTGGAGCCATAATTGTGCTCATTATTATTATTATTCAAAAGTTTCCGCAACTGACTCTTCTAGATGTGGATAATATTCCGGAGGTAGTCGCAGAGAAGAAAAAAGATACTATCATCAAAAAGAGGATAGAGAAGAAGTCTGTAGAACAAAGAAAAGCAATGAAGAAATTTTCAAAACCAATTCTTGAAATGCTCAAAAAAGTGCAGTTGCAATTTAGAAAATATGTTGGCAAGGTGGAGAGGAATGTTGTGAAAGAGCGCTCTGGAAGAATACTGCGAAGAAAAGAGTCTGGAAAGCCACCAAAGAGAGTGAATGATACAAAAGAGATTCTCAGATATGCAAAGGAAATGGCAGAACAAGGCGATCTCGACCTTGCAGAGCAGAAGTGTATTTCGGTTATCCGTATAGAGCCAAAAAATGTCGAGGCATTTGAAATTTTGGCAGAAGTGTATGTAGGACAAAAACAGTTTGATGAGGCAAAGGAAACATATGAGTTTCTTCTTCAGCTTGATCCAAAGCATGAAAATGCCATGATCAAGCTTTCTGAAATTTTAGAAGAGAGAGGGGATGTTGAGGGGTCTCTAAAACTCTATGAAAATCTTGTTCTGCAGAATCCAAATATCTCGAGTCGTTTTGCAAAGATGGGAGACCTTTTCATACAGATTGGGCAGTATGATACAGCATATGAAGCAGTGATCCAGGCCAGCGAGCTCGAGCCAGAAAATCCAAAGTATCTTGACATGCTCACAGAAACGAGTATACTGTCTGGGAAACAAGAACAGGCACAGGAGGCATACGAACGTCTTCGAATGGCAAATCCAGAGAATCAGAAGCTCCGATCTTTTCGAGAGAGAATAGACAAAATGGTCTAAAATATTCGCTTGCACGGCGCAACCTGTAGGGCGAAGACGTGCCAACTTAGCTCAGCTGGTAGAGCAATGGTTTTGTAAACCATAGGTCCGGGGTTCGAGCCCCCGAGTTGGCTCCAATCACAAAATACAAACCACGTATCACAAAACATGTTATGTGCTATGTGACTTGTGTTTTGT
>JBDROX010000023.1:0-6725 GCA_043809645.1 Candidatus Magasanikiibacteriota bacterium
TCCCTCTGCAATCAAATTCTTTTCAACTCGTGCCTGCGTTGCAACAGCCGCATGATCTGTTCCAGGAAGAAGTAAGACTTTCTTTCCATTCATTCTCTGATACCGCACCATCACATCCATGAGACTATTTTCGAGTGCATGCCCAAGATGAAGAACACCTGTCACATTTGGCGGAGGCATCATGATTGAGTATGGTTCACCTTCAATATTGTCTGGATTAAAAAATCCACTCTCTTCCCATTTTTTATAGATTTTATCCTCATATTTCTGAGGCTCGTATGCTTTTGGAAGTTCTTTTTTCATACCTTTTACTTCTACACATATAGAAGTATCTTACGTCAAAACGATAGAAAAAGCAATAAATTCGCTGTGCTCAGCTAAATATACTTCATTAGGAAAATTGGTATTCACATATTGACATTTTTTCGCTAGGTTGATACAATAATCTATCACCAAAGGGGAGGTGAAATGGGATATCTGTGGTGGCTCATCACCATTGCGTGCTTTGGTACAGGTGGTGCGACTGTCGCCTATGTATTTACGAGCGACAGAACTGCTCTTGGAATCGTCTGGATTGTGTCAGCAGTTGTTGGTATTTTTGTGCTAAAGAAGAAAAAAAAGGCAGCAATGCCAGAAGATCTCCTAAGCCAGGCGCTTCAAGAATACAATCGTCAGGACGAATGAGTCCCAAAAAAAGGAGGAAAGGAGGACTCACATCAGAGCACTTGTTCAAGTTTTTTGATGTGAGAGAGAAATATGAGCTTAACACAATCACAACAAATTCATAAGCTTATTGATGATGCGAATAACATTCTCATCACATTTCGCAAAGATGGGACAGGCGATGCTGTAGGAAGTGCTATCGCCCTCTTGTCATATCTTGAATCCTTTGGGAAGCGAGCAGAGATTATTGTAGAAAATTTTATCCTTCCAAAGCAACTTCGATTCCTAAAAGGTGCGAGAAAAATTAAATCAAACCTTTCTCATCTTCAAAAATTCATTATATCTCTGGATGTCAAAGAGAGTGGGGTAGAAAACCTTACCTATGATGTCAAGGACGGAAAACTTCGTATCCACATCACACCGAAGTCTGGTTCTCTTTCGAAACATCAAGTGAAAACAGCGCAGTCAGATTTCAAATATGACCTGATCATAACCACTGACACACAGGACATGGATCAGCTCGGTGAAATGTATCATGCGAATACTGAACTTTTTTTCAAAATTCCAATTATCAATATTGATAGACATACTGACAATGAACACTTTGGAGAAATAAATGTAGTTGATGTCTCCAGCTCATCCACAGCTGAGATTGTGTACGGTCTTCTCAAGGATCTTGGCGATGAATATATTTCAGAAAATATTGCAACTGCTCTTCTCACAGGAATGATCTGGAATACTAGAAGCTTCAAGACAGACAATATCCGACCTAGCACACTCGCACTTGCAAGCAAGCTCATTGCAATAGGTGGACGCAGAGACTATATCGTCCGCAATTTATACCAAACCAGAACAATCGCGTCACTGAAGCTCTGGGGAAAAGCACTGGCGAACCTCCAAAGTAATAAAGAAACTGGTCTTGTCTGGACCACACTGACCAGAGAAACCTTTGTTCAGTCTGGTGCAGAGGAGAATGATCTGTATGAAATCGTTGATGAACTCATTGGAAATTCACCAGAAGCACAGATGACACTCCTGATTCACGAGCATATCGACGGAAATACGATTCATGCAATTCTCACCGCCGAAAAAAGAAATAGCGCAATGAAATTACTCTCTCCATTCCAACCGACAGGAAACTCTCGGAGAGCGTCCTGCGAAATACATAACAAATCACTCAACGAAGCAGAACAACATATCATCAAACATATTAAAAAAAACGTTGTATAAGCAACGTTTTTTCTTTTCTATATAAAAATTACATGAGCGACCTCCCGGTCATCTCTGGTGGCTGAGAAATCCCGAGGAATGCAAGAATAGTGGGCGCCACATCTGCCAGTATACCAACCGGACGCATGAGACTTGGATCCCCTTCTGGGGGATCCCCAGAAGAACCTGCCTTCCCACGAAACATGGAGCCGATGATAATAAATGGTACAGGATTTGTACTATGCTCTTTGTCCCTTTCTCCCGTCTTAATATTTGTAATTTCTTCTGCATTTCCGTGGTCTGCCGTGATGAGCAACAATCCATCTTTGGCGAGCACATGCTCTGAAATCTTCCCCAAGGCCCTGTCTACCGCCTCACATCCTTTAATAGTTGCATCCAGATCTCCAGTATGTCCAACCATGTCTGCATTTGCCAAATTCAAAAATATAACATCATACTCTCCTTCTTCTATTACATGTATTCCTTCTTTTGTAACCTCTGCAGCTGACATCTCTGGAGCCTGATCATAGGAAGAAACCCTTGGAGATGGAATAATTTTTCTTTCTTCTCCAGGAAAAGGATCCTCTACAGTACCGTTCAAAAAAAAGGTGATGTGAGCATACTTTTCTGTTTCGGCAATATGATACTGTTTGAGACCAGCGCTACTAATCACTTCTGCTAAACAATTATGAACCACCTCTGGTGGATGAGCAACAACCACAGGAATTTCTTTTTCGTACTCTGTCATCGTGACAAAGTAAAGATTCTGAATATAATTTCTCTGGAATTTCTCAAAAGCAGGAAGAACAAAACTTTCTGTGAGCTGTCTAGCCCTGTCTGGTCTAAAGTTAAAAAATATAACTGCGTCTCCCTGATTTACTACCGCAGTAGGTGTGCCTTCCTTTCCAATAACTATCGGCACAAACTCTTCGTCATACACTTCTTTTCCATATGAACTCTCAACAGCCTTCACTGGATCTTTGAAATACTCTGTGCTCTCACCAAGAGCAATTGCTCTATACGCTTTTTCAACTCGATCCCATCGATTGTCTCTATCCATTGCATAGTACCGTCCTGAAAGTGTTGCAATCTTTCCGACTTTTAGCTCCTTCATTTTTTCTTTGAGTTGTGAGACAAAATCTATACCACTATTAAATGTGGCATCTCTTCCATCAAGAAAAACATGTACATATACATTCTTCACCTTTTGCTGCTTTGCAAGCTCTAGGAGTGCATAACAGTGCTCCTGACTTGCGTGAACGTTTCCAGGACTTACCAATCCAAAGAGATGGAGCGCACCCCCGTTCTGTCGTACATGTTCTGTTGCGCCCAAAAATGCTGGATTTTGAAAAAAAGAACCATTTTCAATATTCTTATTTATCCTTGGTAGTGTCTGATAATACACTCGCCCGGCACCTATATTCAGATGTCCAACTTCTGAATTACCCATTTCGCCCATTGAAAGTCCAACCTCATTTCCAGACGCACACAATGTCATTGCAGGATAGTCAGAAAAAAAACTATCCATGTTCGGTGTGTTAGCCATGGTTACTGCATTGCCTTCATGATAAGGTGCCACTCCCCAGCCATCGAGAATCGCAAGGACAAGTGGTTTTGGTCTTTCTGGCATAGTATTTTTTGGAGGATACGATTGATCTAACTGGTTTAATAGAGAGCCCTGCCGGTCATCTCTTTCGATTTAGTCATCCCCATTATTTTCAATACAGTTGGAGCAATATCCGCAAGCCTTCCTTTTTTCATCTTTATATTCTTTTTATCCATTCCAACAAGAATACAAGGAACTGGATTTGTTGTGTGTTCTGTCATGACCTCACCAGCCTTTTTATTAATCATCTCTTCTGCATTTCCATGATCAGCAGTGATGAGTACTACACCGCCAGATCTAATCACAGCATCAACTAGACGCTTTATCTGTTCGTCCAATTTTGAGACAGCACGCTTTGCAGCTTCGAAATCGCCAGTATGACCAACCATGTCTGCATTTGGAAAATTCACGGCTATGAAATCATACTCCTGTTTCTGAAGATGTGTCAAAATCTGGTTTGTAATCTTCTTACATTCCATTTCTGGATGATCTGCATATGAATCATGGCCACTACTTCGTACAATGCTTCGCATCTCACCATTGGTTGGATCTGCGCTACCCCCATTTATGAAGTATGTGACATGCGCATACTTTTCTGTTTCAGAAATATAGAGCTGCCGTGCGCGCTCATCAATAGTTTCAACCAACCCGCCATGTATATCAGGACTTGGAAAAGCAGTGAATATACCAGGAAGATCTGGACCAAAATCAGCCATAGCAACAAAACGAATATTCTTGGCTACTCTCGTCCTTTTGAAGGCTCCTGGATTTTGCTTTTGAAAATCTTTTTGAACAAAAGCTTTTGTAATTTGACGTGCTCTATCGCTCCTAGAATTAAAAAAGAAAATAACATCATTATCATCAATAATTCCAACTGGTTTTCCACGCTCAACAATGACAGTAGGACTAATATATTCATCTGTCTCATTTCTATTGTATCCAGCTGCCACCGCCTCTTCGGCACTCTTTGATGTCAATCCTTTTCCAAGGACGATAGCTTCATATGCCTTCTGTGTTCTCTGCCAAATTTTATTTCTGTCCATACCATAAAACCTTCCCGTAATACTTGCAATCTTCTCTCCATTTTTCATAAACTTACGGAGTGCCCCTAAAAATTCTACTGCTGAGTGTGGAGGTGAATCTCTTCCATCGGTAAAAAGATGAATACAAACATCGGATACATTCTCTTTTCGAAATAATTCTAGAAGTGCATAGAGATATTCTGGACTTGCATGTGCACTCTGCCCATCTGTGAGAAGTCCCATCACATGAACTCGAGTCTTATATTTCTCTGCATGATGAAGTGCCTGCTTGAATGCCTCTTTCTTGAAAAATGTTCCGTCCTTTACAGACTTACTAATAGTAACTAGGTCTTGCTCTACAATCCTCCCAGCACCGATATTAAGATGACCTGCCTCTGAATTTCCCTCTTGATTTGGAAACAAGCCTACGTCTGTACCATGTGCGGTAAGTGTTGTGTTTGGATACTTCTCCATGTAGGAAAAAATATTTGGTGCAGTCTGTGGTGTAATAGCATTTCCTTTGATATTTGGATCAGTTAATCCAAAACCATCTAGTATTACTAAAAACGTTGGGGAGTATTCTTTTCTTTTCTTCTTTTTAATATCTTTTGTCATAGTAGAGCTATTATATCAGAGGCATACACGCTTGACAAAGGGTCATAAAAAGCCTCTCTCTAGAGGCTTTTTATTTTAAAATCCTAGTACGCTGTAGTGTGTATGGCATTATCACAACCACCCACCGAATAGTCTCCAGTTTTTGTAAAGTCTGCCCAGTATGCACTAGCTGCATTGAATAATCCTGCGTCATTCTGTTTTGACATAGGAGAATACACGATGAATATCTCTATTTAATAATTTCGTTTTCTATCTTCATTAGTCTATTATACTTCTCTACCCTCTCGGATCGAGAAAGAGATCCAGTCTTGATAAATTCGGCATTCACAGCAACTGCAAGGTCAGCAATAAATGTATCAGCCGTCTCTCCAGATCGGTGAGAAACAGAAATCTTGTACCCATGCTTTTTTGCCAGATAGATTGCATCAATTGTTTCTGAAAGAGTACCAATCTGATTGAGTTTAATGAGAACAGCATTCCCAACCTTCTCATCAATTCCTTTTTTAATTCTTCCAACATTGGTGACGAAGAGATCATCACCCACAACACTGATCTTTTTTCCTGCTTTCTTTGTAAACTCAGCCCAGTTTTCCCAGTCATCTTCATCAAGAGGATCCTCTATGGAAATAATTGGATACTTTTTGAGCCATGACTCAAATATTCTGATCATCTTGCTGGCTGTCCATCCAGTTTTTTTATTAAGAAAATAATACTTTCCACCTTTTGCAAATTCTGAAGCAGCTACATCCATAGCAATAAACACATTTTTCCCAGGCTTAAATCCTGCAATTTTTATTGCCTGCATGATAATTTTGAGTGCATGCTCATTATTGGTGAGGTCTGGCGCATATCCACCCTCATCTCCCACACCAGTGTTATATCGTTTATCCTGGAGGAGCTGACCAAGTGTATGAAAAATTTGCGAGCCAATCCTGACACGCTCTACAAACCTACTATGCACTGGCACAATCATGAACTCTTGGATAGAGAGATTATTGTCAGCGTGCCTTCCACCATTGATAATATTCATGGTTGCCACAGGCATTCTCCATCCTTGTTCTGGAAGATGAAATGTACTCCGAAGATATTTATATAATGGCTTATGTTCTGAATCTGCTGCTGCTCGAGCGGTTGCAAGAGAAACAGAGAGAATAGCATTTGCCCCCAGCTTCCTCTTATTTTCTGTCCCGTCGAGCTTGAGCATTGCCTCATCAATGGCTCTCTGATTTGTTGCGTCTCTTCCAATAAGTTCTTTTGCAATCACTGTATTTACATGCTTTACTGCCTTGAGCACACCTTTTCCACCATAGCGTTTTGCATTATCACGCAGTTCTAGAGCCTCATACTTTCCAGTAGACGCACCGCTCGGCACAGCCGCCGTACCAACCGAACCACCACACAGCATGACAGTTGCTTCGACTGTTGGATTTCCACGTGAATCAAGAATCTCACGAGCTAAAATTGATTTTATTGTCGTTGACTTCATACATTTATCTAATCTCAAATGTAACACTGACTTGCATACTGATATCTAGATTTCCAGATTCAATGCTTGGAAGTGTAGCCCCTCCAAAACCAAATTCTTGTTTCGAAAGGTATGGCTGTGGAAT
>JBDROX010000024.1:0-34556 GCA_043809645.1 Candidatus Magasanikiibacteriota bacterium
GCGGAAAATTACTTACTTTCAAAGAATATGCCACACAATAACAAATACAATCTGGTCGCGGAAAATTCGCAAAGTACGGTTGTAGCGGAATACACGCCCGATAAAAAGCGTGCCACTTACTATCAAAGCGAAGCGGAACTGGAAAAGGCGTTTATCAAGCAGCTCGAAGCACAAGCCTATGAATACCTCAATATTACTTTCGACGCTGATCTCGTGCAGAATCTTCGCAAACAGTTGGAGAAACTAAACGAATTTGAATTTACCGATACAGAATGGGATCACTTTTTTATGAGTGAAATTACGAATCCCAATCAAAGCATTGAAGAAAAGACGGCAACCATTCAAGAAGATTACATCAAAAACCTGACGCGAGATGACGGCACGGTAAAAAATGTCTATCTTTTGCGTAAAGACAACATTCACCACAATAGTTTACAAGTCATCAATCAGTATTCAACCGATGAGGGGCAACGAGCTAATCGCTATGATGTGACCGTGCTTGTAAACGGACTTCCACTTGTACATGTTGAACTAAAACGTCGCGGAGTTGCCATTCAGGAAGCATTCAACCAAATCAATCGCTATCAACGAGAGAGTTTTTGGGCTGGATCAGGTTTATTTGAATATGTGCAACTTTTTATTATTTCAAACGGCACACATACTAAGTATTACAGCAATACCACGAGATCAGGTCACATAAAAGAAGTGAGCGAGGGCGCCGCAAAAAAAGGCAAACGTTCAAGTAGTAGTTTTGAGTTTACCAGTTGGTGGGCTGATGCAACCAATAGACCAATTACCGATTTGGTGGATTTTGGTAAAACATTTTTTGCCAAACATACACTTTTGAATATTTTAACTCGCTATTGCGTGTTTACTAGTGATCAACAGCTTTTGGCAATGCGCCCTTACCAAATAGTTGCGACAGAGAAAATAATGAGCAAAATTGAAGTAAGCACAAATTATAAAAAACTCGGCACTGTAGAGGCAGGCGGATATATATGGCACACTACTGGATCAGGGAAAACCCTTACTAGCTTCAAAACGGCACAGCTCGCAAGTAAATTGCCACATATTGATAAGGTTTTGTTCGTGGTAGACCGTAAAGACCTCGACTATCAGACCATGCGAGAATATGACAAGTTTGAAAAAGGTGCGGCCAATAGCAATACCAGCACGGCAATATTAAAACGCCAACTTGAAAACCCTAATGCGCGAATTATCGTAACCACCATTCAGAAGCTAGACCGATTTATAGGAAAGAACAAAGGGCACACTATTTTCGATGGCCATATTGTGCTAATTTTTGATGAATGTCATCGCTCGCAGTTTGGCGATATGCACGCTGCAATTACCAAAGCTTTCAAAAGCTATCATCTCTTTGGTTTTACCGGAACGCCGATTTTTGCCAAGAATGCGTCCTCTGGCGGTCGCCCTGATTTCAAGACAACCGAGCAGGCCTTTGGCGATAAATTGCATACATACACCATTGTAGACGCCATTGCAGATAAAAACGTTTTACCATTTAAAGTTGACTATGTTTCCACGGTACGTGAATCGGAAAATATTGAAGATAAAAAAGTAAGCGATATTGACCGTGAGGCAGTACTCGCCGCACCTGAATGATTGGCAAATATAGTGAGCTATATCCGCGAACATTTTGATCAAAAGACGAAACGCAACAGCTTTTATAAATTGAAAGACCGTAGACTGGCTGGATTTAACTCGATTTTTGCCGTTTCCTCAATTGATGTGGCTAAAAAATACTATACCGAGTTCAAAAAACAGTTGGCAGATGTACCGAGCGATAAAAAACTGAAAGTAGCAACGATTTTTAGCTTTGGAGTAAATGACGAAGATCTTAATGGAATGATTGACGAAAATTCGGAAGATACGAGCGGATTGGACGCAAGCTCAAGAGATTTTCTTGAAAGTGCCATTGTTGACTATAACGCAATGTTTGGCACATCCTACGACACCTCATCCGATAAATTTCAAAATTACTACAAGGACGTGAGTGAGCGAGTAAAAAATCGTGAGGTAGATATTCTACTTGTGGTTAATATGTTTTTGACAGGCTTTGACGCGACCACTCTCAACACCTTGTGGGTAGATAAAAATTTACGATTGCACGGTTTGCTTCAGGCTTTTTCACGCACAAATCGTATTTTGAATACTGTAAAAACTTTTGGAAACATTGTTTGTTTCCGCAATTTAGAAAAAGCAACTAATGAATCCATTGCCCTATTTGGGGACAAAGAAGCCAGTGGCATTGTGCTTTTAAAAGCTTATGAAGAGTATTACAAAGGCTACAAAGACGGCGACAAGGAAATCCGTGGGTATAAAAGCTTAGTTGAAGAACTTTTGGAAAAATTCCCTGTTGATGAGCGGATTATGGGAGAGCAGAATCAAAAAGACTTTATCAGATTATACGGTGGTGTTTTGCGGGTGCGTAATATTTTAGTTACCTTTGACGAGTTTGCTGGCAATGAAATTTTAACCGACCGCAACATACAAGATTATCACAGTGCATATATCGACATCTATAATGAATTTCGAAAGGGTGAGGATGCTGAAAAGGAAAATGTCAACGACGATATTGTATTTGAAATGGAGCTGATCAAACAGATAGAGATCAACATTGATTATGTACTCACGCTCGTCAAAACCTACCACGAAGATCATATCAAAAATAAGGATCTTTTAGTTGATATCAACAAGGCAATCGATTCAAGTGTTGAACTACGAAATAAAAAAGATCTTATCAATCAGTTTATCGCCTCACTTGATATAAATTCAGTGGTCGATGACGATTGGCAAAAGTTTGTTGAGAAGAAAAAGATTGATGAACTGGAACGAATTATTGAGCATGAAAACCTTGATCACGCTGAGACCTATAAGTTTGTAAGAAATGCATTCAGAAATGGCAATGTTTCAACAACTGGAACCGCTATCACTAAAATATTACCACCTGTATCACGCTTTTCACCCGGAGGAGAGCGCACAAAGAAACGCGAAAGTGTATTAGACAAATTGATGAGCTTCTTTGAAAGATTCTTCGATATTTCTAACGGAAAGCTATAACATAATAAATCTATGAAAAATTACTACAGAATAATGCTTGGGCAGGGCAGTGTATATGCCGAGGAAGCACATAAAGGCAATTTTATTGGGATTGGTTGGTTTGAAAATAACGATCTAACAAACAAATTACCAGAAAACTGGAGAGACTTCAATAAAGAAATGATTCCAATATTTCTCGAACAATTTCCCGAAAAATCTAAAATATCTGCAGGACTAGCTTGTGGTTCGACACACACAGTTGCCAAAGGTATACAAATTGGTGACATAGTGCTTTGTCCAAATGGGCAAGGCTCTTATTATGTCGGAGAAATAATAGCAAACTATGAGTATTGCCAGGGCGGCGTACTTCCACACAGACGAAATGTAAAATGGTACAATAAATTAATCGATAGATCCGAAATGAATGATTCCTTGCGAAATGCAGCTGGTTCAATTGGTACTGTAAGTAAGGTATCTCAATATGGTGAAGAAATAGAAAAACTTATTGATGGCGAACGACCCGCTACAATTATAAGCACAGATGAAACTATTGAAGACCCTTCAATTTTTGCCCTTGAAAAACATCTCGAAGATTTCTTAGTCAAAAACTGGGATAACACTGAATTAAGTAAGGAATACGATATTTTTGAAGAAGATGGAGAATTGGTTGGGCAACAATACCCAAGCGATACGGGTCCGATCGACATTTTAGCAGTAAGTAAAGATAAGAAAAAGCTTTTGGTTGTTGAATTAAAGAAAGGACGTGTCAATGACGTCGTAATTGGGCAGATTCAACGTTATATGGGCTATGTTCAAGATGAACTAGCTGAAGGAGGTCAGGTAGTACATGGCGTTGTTATTGCCCTAGAAGATGATATTAGATTAAGACGAGCTCTTTCTGTGACCAAAAACATTGAATACTACTCTTATAACATTAGTTTTAAGCTTATCAAAAATTAATAACAAAGGGGGTTGTAGGGGTTCGCCCCCTACCTAGTATCCAAATTAAAAAAATCCAATGTCCACCCAAAACCGCACAGACATCAAACCCGGTCTCGAAGTTGATATCGTTCAGAAAGCAGATCAATCAACCGGAGAACTCACTCGCGGAATCGTGGAGATATGAAACAAAAACAAAACAACAACGGACCTCCAGACGAAGACGTTCAAGAACTTGTGACTGAGTACGATCTTGACACTGACACTGCAGAGAGCGTGCGAGATATTATGGATGAATATGGCCTTGATGAGGAAGAGGCGATAGAGCTGGAGGAGGCGTTGTGATGTCTTTTAAGAAATAATAAATTATGGCGCACATATTTCTTGATGAGAGTGGAGATTTGGGATTTAGTAAAGGATCAAGCGAATGGTTTTTGTTTACTATTCTTTTGACCAAGAAGCATCGACGTGTTGAAAAAGTGGTAAAAAAAGTCCATAAAGGTCTAAGGAAGAAGTACAAAAATGTTGGGGAATTGCACGCCTATCATTCTGATGACATCACGAAAAAAAGGATGTTGAAAAAATTATCTGAATTGGAAGATGTAAATATATTGTGTGTACTTCTAAACAAAAAGAAAGTGTATCTCGATTTACAGAATCAAAATAATTATTTATATAATTATACTGCCAATATAATACTCGACAGATTACATAATAAGGATATTGTTTCAGAAAATGAAGTTATAAAATTATGTATTGATCAGAAATATACTAATAAATTTATTGAAGATAATTTTGAGAATTATTTAACAAAGAAATTAGATGGTTGGAAAAATGATAATATTACTATGCTCGTAAAACCTTCTCATACAGAGAAATGTTTACAAGCTGTAGATTTTATTTCTTGGGCGATTTTTAGAAAATATGAAAGAGGGGATTATGAATTTTATGATATTATCAAAGATAAGATTATTGAGGAAAGATTGTTGTTTCCATAAATAAGAAAACCTCCTGCTTTGACGGGACGCCTTACGGTATCCCAACACAGGAGGACTTACTTCTTGTAAAATAAGTATAACATCATTATACACATTGTCAACCTCAAACTAGTCGTTTTTACTTTATTTTAGCAAAATATCTATCCACATATCCCCTAAAAAATTTATGCACCTCACAAAAACCGACTACCTAGAATATACCTATTGCAAAAAGAACCTCTGGCTCAAGAAATATAAGCCAGAGCTTTTTGAAGGCATCGAACTTTCTGAATTTGAAAAGAAAATTATTGAAGAGGGAAATATTGCAGACGAGGCAGCGAGAAACCTGTTTCCAGATGGAGAATTGATTAGCATCGTTGGTGTCAATGCTGTGCCAGTCACAAAAAAAGTTTTAGAAAAAAAACCAACAGTGTTGTTTCAGGGTGCATTTCAATATAACGATTTTTTCGTCCAGGCAGATATCCTCCGATACAATGATATTCTGAAAGGCTGGGAACTCTACGAAGTGAAGGCAACAAATGATGTGAAACGAATCATTCCTCATCATCATGTGAATGATCTTGCGTTCCAGAAAATTGTCATAGAAAACGATGGACTGAATATCGTAAAGGCAGGAGTGATCCATCTGAATGGTGAATATAGGCAACGTGGAAAGGTGAATTATGATGATCTGTTCATCATTGCAGAGCTGACTGACGAAGTGCTGGAAGCACAGGAACTGGTGCGGGGTCAGATGGAGGATATCCATACCTACATGGGTATGAAGGAAGAAAAAGGATGTGAGTGTCTGTATCGTGGCAGAAACGCACAATGCACGACATTTGCATATTCCAATCCTGATGTACCGGAATATTCTGTTCATGATATCAATAGGATAGGTGCGAGTAAGAAACTTTTTTATGATTGGATAGATAGAGGAATATTTGCGCTAGAAGACATTGATAATCCAGAAAAGCTCAAGGGATCAAAAAAGTTTCAATACGATGCATATACAGCTGGGAAGCCTCTGATAAACAGAGAGAAGATTGCAGAAGTGCTTGGAGAATTAACTTTTCCTATTCATTTTTTTGACTACGAAGGATACTCTAGTGCTATCCCACGCTTTGATAACTTCGGTGCATACGAACAAGTACCATTTCAATATTCTCTTCATATTCTGAGCGAAGATGGGACACTGGAACACAAAGAATATCTGATCACAGAGCCAGAACGTGATCTTACATTGCCACTTGTCGAAAGAATGAAAGAGGATTTTGGTGATGAAGGAAGTGTTATATCTTGGTACAAGTCCTATGAATCACAGAGGAATGACAAGTTGGCAGAACTTCATCCAAGCGATGCAGATTTTCTAATCGGACTCAATGACCGCATGTTCGACCTCATGACAATATTTTCCAAAGATTATTATGTGGATGCAGCGTTCAAAGGAAGTGCGAGTATAAAGAACGTACTTCCAGTCATCGTACCAGAACTCACATACAAAGCACTTGGTATTCAAAAAGGGGATCAGGCTGTAGAGCGTTGGGAAAAAATGGTCTTTGGAGATATTCATCCAGATGAAAAGAAAGCAATAGAAAAAGATTTGCTTGAGTATTGCAAATTGGATACAATGGCAATGGTGAGGATTTATGAATTTTTGAAGAGACTATACTAAGAAAATATGCTTACGCCAATGAACCTATTATTTTTTGACACAGAAACAACAGATCTCGATGATGCTCGATTGGTTCAGTTGGCATACAAAAATACTTCAACAGAAGAAGAGTTATGTGAATATTTCAAACCACCAATTCCAATCTCTTTTGGATCTATGGCGATTCATCACATAACAAATGAAATGGTGGAAGACAAGTCAGCGTTCAAAGGAAGCGAAGCGCACAAAAAACTCCTCTCGAATCTAGAAAGCGCTATTGCTGTAGCACACAATGCCCTCTTTGATATTCGTGTGCTCAAACATGAGGGAGTAGAAATTACAAACTACATAGACACACTACGAGTATCAAGGCATGTGATTGATGCGGAGCAGTATACACTGCAGTTCCTCCGATATTTTCTGGACCTCGGAGTTGATGCTGTAGCGCATGATGCTGCTGGAGATGTGGCTGTCCTAGAGGCGTTATTTTTTCATTTGTTCTCCGTGGTAGAGTCAGAATTTGCGTTGCAAAACCAAGAAGCAGTGGTAGACAAGTTACTCTATCTTACCAACACGCCTGTATTATTAGAGACATTTGTCTTTGGTAAATACAAAGGCCGTACGTTCAAAGAAATTGGGGAAGAGGATCAATCATATTTGCAATGGTTACATGGGAGTGAGACGCAAAAAAAGAGCAGTGATCAAAATGAAGATTTGGTATATACTTTGCAGCATTATCTAACATAATAAAACTATGCCCATCCAAAACCGCACAGAAATAAAACCAGGACTGGAAGTTGATATCGTTCAGAAAGCCGATCAGCCAACCGGAGAACTCACTCGCGGAATCGTGGAGGATATTTTGACGAATTCAGATTTTCATCCACATGGTATCAAAGTACGGCTGGAAAGTGGAGAGGTTGGGAGAGTGCAGGAGTTGGTGAAATAAATAAAAAAAACTTTATTAACTTCATAATATAACGCAATAGTGATTGTATGCTATCCAACCTAACGCTTCCGGGCATCATTGCGGAACAGGATACCGTCGCACTCGTCGGCATCGTACCTCGGCCAAATCTTTGGCCACGTATTTGCAGGGAAAACTGGTATCATGTTCCGGTGGCGCACACCCCGGAGGGTGCGCTTGAGGCACACTGGGTTGCGTTTTATTTTCCGCATGATTTTGATGTATCGCTTCGGGATCGCATTTCGCACTATGCGCGGGTGCGCGCAGTGGAAGTAGCCAAGCGGATCACCTTGTTTCCGGATGAGCCGGAACATGAACGGGCAGAGCAGATGTACCTCAAATTTTTATTGGATGATATACGGACGCTCACAAAAACAATTCCATGTCCCCGGCGTGTCATTCATATTCTGACGACCTTGGGAAGATTGCGCGATGCAGACAATGTGAATGATCTGTTTTTGCTGAGCACTTTGGAAGAGCACATGTACAGCGAGTTCAGGCGGAGGGGAATTTCGGCCGACCGGCAATATTATGTGAAGGCGACGGAAGGTACATCATATTTTCTTGATCTTTGTGTACTGTGTCAACGTGGCCATATTGATATCGAATGCGACGGAGAAGCATATCATATGGGGCTGGAGGCTCAGCAGAACGACAGAAGGCGGGACAGCCTCCTTTTACGTCTGGGCTGGATCATCCTGCGGTTTTCCGGCAGAGAGATTGATCGCGATCTTGCCGGCTGTGTCAATCTGGTTGAAAAAACAATCAAAGCGCTGGGCGGGATTGTGTAACAGGTGGGGCTATTGTCCCAAATATGGTGCACATTTTTCTCGATGAAAGCGGTGGTTGGTGATTTTGAGTTTTTGCTTTTGTTTTTACTTTTAAGCACCTTGCCTGCTACTTTTCCAGCTTTTTTGCTGGTTTTTCTACCCCTCGGCATATATTATTTCTTGTCTTGTGAATTAAATGACCATCTCGACTGTTAGCACATCCTCTGTATCCACGACAACCATGAGGGTGTGTGATGACAAGGGTAGTGTGGCACAGATCGGAGGGATTGTAAAGATTATCGACATACTATATTGCTAAATATAGTAATATATGATATACTATGTATACCTAAATAAATTGTATGTCTAAAAAACTTGCACAACACATTGTCCAGCTTCGAAAGAAGTCTGGTTTTTCCCAGGAGTGTGCCTCCGAGGTTCTAGGTATGTCTAGGCCAACATACATAGAAATAGAAAAAGGGGAACGCGATTTGACTATTTCGGAAGCGGAAAAGCTCGCCGCTTTTTTTGATATGTCACTCGAAAGATTTTTGGCAGGGGGAAAGCCGGATGAGTATGTGGTGGAGATGGGAGAAAAGAAAAAGGAAAAAGTCTCGGAAGAAAGGGATAGTGTTCCACGGGAACGAGTGGGGAAGTTCAAAGAAGTACTTTTATATATTTTGGAGAAAGTTGGCGCAAAACCGAATATTGGAGAGACGGCGATTTATAAATTGCTGTACTTTATTGATTTTGATTATTACGAGAAGTATGAGGAACAGCTGATTGGTGCTAGATATATAAAGAATCACTATGGTCCGACGCCGGTCGCTTTCAAGAAAATTATCGAGGATATGGAAAAGAAAGGGGAAATCGAAAAAGTCAGAAGTAGTTATTTTAAGTACAAACAAAAAAAATATCTTCCAAAAAGGTCTCCGAATCTGAAAGTTTTGTCTGCACAGGAGCTCGCGCTTATTGATTATGTGCTCAACCGCCTTTCTGATAAGAATGCGGTAGATTTCAGCAATTATTCTCATGGGGATCTACCGTGGAAGGCACACGAGATGGGCGAAGTCTTGGATTATGAGAGTGTTTTTTATCGGGACGATAAATATTCAGTGAGGGAATATGTCGACGAACTTTAAGCAGACAAAAGAGTTTGAGCGTGATCTCAAAAAGCTTGGAAAAAAGTATCCATCACTGAAAAAAGATTTGGAAAAATTTAAGAAGTTTATGTTTTTGGGGGATGTCATGGCAAATAAAAATTTTTCAGTTCTTACAAAAGAAAATGGTGTTGAAATTATCAAAGCAAGATTGTTTTGCAGAAGTCTGAAGCGAAACAGTCTTCGGATTGTCTATGCGTATTATGAAGAGAGTGGCGATGTAGAGTTTATTGGTGTAGAATTTATTGAGTTGTACTTCAAAGGTGATAAAGTGCGGGAAGATTGGGAGGGGATAAAGATATACTTGAAGAATGTATAATATATGTCCCAATACTACTCGCCCAAGGCTGGCAGGCAATCCAAGAAAATAATATAAAAAGTATATCACAATACTAGAACCCCCACCGCGGAGAATCCTACAACTTCGGCGGAAAAAACTGGAAACTATCTCGATCAAAGATTGATTTGTTTGTATCTTGCCCGCGCTGTTTCTATATCGATAACCGGCTTGGGACCAAGCGTCCGCCTGGATTTCCATTCAATCTCAACACGACAGTCGACACCCTGCTCAAAAAAGAATTCGATATTCTTCGCGCGAAAAATAAACAACACCCTCTGCAGAAAAAATACAAGATTGACGCGGCTCCTGTTGCTCACGAGGAACTGGATGCATGGCGGGAGAATTTTCAGGGGATTCAAGTGTTGCACAAGAAAACAGGCATGACGATTTCTGGTGCGATAGACGGTCTGTGGATCAATTCAAAAGATGAATATATTGTCGTGGATTACAAGGCAACGTCGAAGGACGCAGAGATTACCGCGCTCGATCAGGATTGGCAGGATGGGTACAAACGGCAGATGGAAGTGTATCAGTGGCTCCTTCGCCAGAAAGGTTATAAGGTTTCGAATGTCGGCTACTTCGTCTATTGCAATGGTCGGACTGATCTCGAGGCATTTGATGGAAAGATAGAATTCGATATCACGCTGATAGACTATACAGGCGACGATAGCTGGGTAGAGAAGACAATTGTGAAGGCACACACATGTTTGCTGAGCGATGAATTACCGGATCCGGGTGATGACTGTGACTACTGTAGTTATAGAAAAGCTGTTGGTGAAGTTTTAGAGAGTATCTAGCGTTTACCAGGCGTAGCCCGAAGGGCGGAGACTGGTGACTATTGTGCATACAGAGAAGTAGTGCAGAGTGTGGTACAATAAGATACATCACTTTCTATGGAACAAATCATCTTCTACATCCTCCTATTTCTCCTCGCCTTATCTCTCATCGGCGTTGCAATTGTTTTTTCATTCGTGATCCCCGTCATTCAGGGTGCGCCATTTGTTGCCAGTGATCGGAAGAAGCTTGGAACCATTGTTTCTTTTGCAGATATTCGGGATGGGACGCGAGCTGTGGATCTGGGTTCTGGAGAGGGGAGAATCGTCCTTGCACTGGCAGAGGCTGGAGCCGAGGCGTATGGATATGAATGGAATCCTTTTCTTGTCTGGTATTCGAGGAGGAAGGCGAAGAAGATGGCATTTTCAGGAAAAGCTTTTTTTCAAAAAAAGAATTTTTGGAAGGAAGATTTTTCTGGATTTGATGTTGTTATTCTGTTTGGAATTACACATATGATGGAGCGGCTGCGTGAGAAATTGGAGAAGGAATTGCAGCCTGGTGCCCGCGTGGTGTCCAATGCATTTCATATTCCAGGATGGAAAGAAGAGAAGAGGGAGAATGGTGTTATTCTCTATATAAAAGAATGAGAGGTGCGTCACATTTTTTAAAAAATTACGTATAGTATATAAAGTATTTATTAACTTATTTTTTCTATGAGAAAAACAATGTTGTTTGTAGGGGGGGCTCTTGTTATGCTTCTGACCTTCCTGCTTTCTCCTACAGAGGCTCGAGCTGGTGGGTGTTATGAAGATCCTATCTATGAACGAAATTGGCATGGACGATATATCCAGGCTGCTTTTGTCCGTGATAATGCATGCATGGATGGGACATCGATCATCGAGACTGTTTCAGGTGGAACTGTTATCGAGGTCATAGGCGAGACAGATGGGTGGTACAAAGTTCGTACACCAGAAGGAAGGACAGGCTGGACTGGTGCACGACTTATGGAGATTACTTCTGCAGCACTGACAAACATGCCAGTTGTGTCAAAGGCGCAGGAGGAGTTAGTTATTGCTCCAATGTATCAAAAGTGTCCAGAGCTAGAGGCTGGGCAATTATTCAAGGTGAATGGTCAGAATGCAGTGTATCTTCTCAATAAAGATAAAAAGCGATTGTATTTTCCAAATTCAGATGTGTATCATACCTGGTATGAGGATTATTCCGATGTTCATGAAATTGGCGCTCATTGCTTCGACGACTATCCAATTCCATCAGGTCCGCCATTTGGCGTGAACTATCGTCCGGGTGCTCGACTGATCAAGCGCATTGGATCTCCAAGCGTTTTTGCTATACTCCCGGGCAATGCGCGGGCACGACTTCGGGATGCTGGTGTTGTACACGATCTGTATGGTGAGAATTGGGGAAGCCTTGTTCGCGACATCGACGATTTTTTCTGGTCAAATTATGTGGCAGAAGAAGAGGAGATTCCATTGGCAATTCCACACGACGGTATGCTTGTCCAGGAAGAAGGGGATGATACGGTGTACTATGTAGAAGATGGAGAATGGCAAGAAGTGGAAGACGAGCTCCCGTTGCGACTGCGCCAGGATGTGCGCGTGATGCGGCAAGAGATGATCGGCAATCAGTTTGTCAAAGCAATTCAGCTTATTTTCGAGCAGCTATTTTCCGATCCTGCTTGGGAGTCTTTTGGGACAGAACAATAAATGCCAAAAGCATAACATTCCCTGTCACCTGTTTTTTGCAGGGTTGACAGGGTTTTTTATTTGCGATATAGTGATATATCGCTCAAAAGGTGTGGATTGGTTTTGTCTGCAGATATATGTCTGTGGGCACAACCAATCCACATTTTCACATTGGCCAATATGGCCAGGGAGCGTCATGAAAAAGAAATATAGAAGGTTATTGAGTACAGAGGCAGCACGCGCCATGCTGCCACAGTACTCGTGGCTTCAGGGGTTCCGAAGGAGCTCCTCCTCCGATGGTTCTGGGATCTGCGAGGGCGCCGGTTTTTGCACCTTCGTCTGAAGGGTGCAGGACTGTGCCTTGCGAACTTCACAGGATCTCGATTCACCTTCACCTCGATGCACAGCGCGCGCATTGTCGCTACCTCATTCAGGCAGGTCTGGACACCATCGCCGATGTTCTTCGAAGAGGCGTATCTCAGAAGCGTCAGCTTTTGGGGCGCAGATGCTACGGGCCTCGTGGTTCGCAAAGCGAACATGAAGGAGGTCGACATGCGATGGTCAGACCTCAGCTGGATGCAAGCACAAGGTCTGGAGATGGAAAGAATCAATTTGGATTATGCGATCCTACGTGGTTCTGTGTTCGATAAAGCAGTTCTCACCGACGTGTCGATGAGGTGTTGTGATATGTCTAAGGCTAGCTTCCACGGAGCTCATCTCAGAGACGTCTCTTTCTCCTGCTCAGAGAAGTTGGGAGGGCGATTGGCACGGCCGGCACCGGTAGAGAATCGCATCGTTCGGGAATTATTCGTCCGCCCGTCCCTGCGTGGAACGTCTTTCCGTGGGGCAGTGCTCGAAAGTCCTGACTTCCAAGGGACAGATCTCACGGATACAGACTTTCGAGATGCAACGTTACGGATGCCGCTCTTCCGCGGTGCTCATTTCTATAGAACCGATTTTTCTGGGGCAACAGTCGAGGGTGTCACGACTGTCACACCAATCCAGCGTGCTGGTGCCATCTGCTATTCTGACCGGGAGGATCTCTCGCGTCGGCTGAAGAGAACTAGACTAGGTATGAAAGTTCCTCGTTCGAGGTCTGGGCCATGAGTATGAACGTGCATGGCTGGTATGAACCACCGTCAAACGTGAGCAATCTCATGGCAGAGGCACTCACCGCTGCAATGCGAGAGGCCGTTACAGTTATTTCTAGCTCTTCGGCTGAACTGACCGTCATCTTTCCAGAGGCACAACGTGCCTTTGGCAACGAGTTCATCAAGGTGTTCAAGGCGAGTAGAGCCACGAGGTTGGTACAGGTCTTCGTCGAAGTACACCAGGAAGTCCATCCAAAAGATTGGGACACCTACACCCCTGTGTTCTGGTCGCTGATCCAGGACGATGGTGGTGACATCCGACCCGAGCGGTACGGCGAGATGCTGGATCGTCTGGTGCGGAAAGCCCAAGCAACACAACGCTGTGAGGAGCGGTTTAGGAAACGGAAAGTAACCTCTGTGACGCCTTTTTCAAAGAGTACAAAATTGACTCGTGAGGTCATCCGGGCACAACTCGACATGATGTTCACACCAGTGAAGCGGGAGCTCGGGATACCAATCCTCATGCTAGTTCATTCGGCAAGGTAATCACGAACTCAAGGAGCAGGGAGGTCGTAAACTACATGCATGACACAGGAGGGTCACGCATCTACGACCTCCAGCTGACTATCATTTTTTCTAGTAAGAAGTGGTTGAGGCTGACAATTTGTTCACAAAAAAATCGCAACTATTGCGATTTTTTGATATACTATAACAGTACATAAATTAACTTCAACGTATGAGTCCACAAAATTTTGTTCCACCAGTACCTCCGCCTACCCCAGGCGCACCAATTCAACAGTTTCCTGCGCCAATGCAAACAATACAGCGACCAATGCCACCAAAAACACATAGCGCCTTAGTCCCTGTCCTTCTTTCTGTAATTGTTACGGCCGCTGCCGTAGGTGTTGGTGTTTATTTTTGGCAGAAGATGGTCTGGGAAGACAGTGCAAAAGAATCTACAGAAGTCATGGAAGGGATGATCACAGAACAAAAGAGTCAGCTAGAGGAGAGAGAAATCATGATTTCATCAAAAGATGTGGTGATAGCAGAACGGGACAAAACAATTGAGGAGATGAAAGTGGAAATGGAAAAAGGACCTTCTGAACTCAAAGGAAAAACGTTTCAAGAATATCTTGATAACCGAATGAAGTATTCAATTGTTGATCTTTCAAATTTTGTGAATGCATATTCTGCCACAGTAAAGTTGCCAGGCTGCTCGGAAGAAACAGAAGAAACATGTGATCGATCTGTCCATGTATTCGCAGCAACAGACTGGGACCAGGAAGAGGGTGATCAAACATTCTATCTCTATGAGCAGACAGTAGACGGCGATGTGTATTATGGTCCTTTCGAAGATACACTGAAGACATTTCTCAAGAACATAGATGGTGCAATGATGATGGATGGTGATGTTACGAAAGAAGAAGGAAGCGGCATGGAAGAGACACCAACAAGTACGTAAGAAAAAAATAATCCAATAAAAACTGCCCATCTGGGCGGTTTTGCTTTTTGGCTTGACAAACAGTGACCAATACCCTATACTGCAACTCAGTTGCATTATGAAAGATTGGATGGAAGAGAAAATACAAGAGGCAAATCTCCAGACCACGCCACTGCGCGAAGACGTGGCAGATTGGGTTTGCTCTCGAAAAGGAATTTTTTCTGCCAAAGAACTTCGGAAAGATCTCTCTCATCTTGATAAGGTGTCAGTGTATAGAACCCTCGAGCTGTTCGAAGATCTTGATATTATTCATACAGTGACCAGTCTTCACGGAGAAGTACATTACGAAGTACATGGGAAAAAACATCATCACCATATTGTTTGCTCCATGTGTGAGAAGACAGCGTGTATCTCTTGTGATGTACCAAAGAGGGATATAAAAGGATTTGGGCATATTCATCATTCAATTATTTTTACTGGTTTGTGTACATCGTGCGCAGCTAAAACAAAAAAAATATGACAACTATTTGGCTCTATGCCATTGGAAGTGTGCTCCTGGTAAGTCTTATCTCACTTATTGGAATTGTAACGTTTTCTATTGATATAGAAAAAATTCGCAAGGTTCTTTTTCTCCTCGTGAGTTTTGCTGCTGGGGCACTCCTTGGTGATGCCTTCATTCATCTTCTCCCAGAGATCGTCGAGGAGAATGGCTTTACCCTTTCCATTTCTATCTATCTCCTTTCGGGTATTGCGGTCATGTTTCTCATAGAAAAAGTTGTTCGATGGCGACATTGCCACATCCCAATGGACAAACAGCATGTGCACTCATACGCAGTCATGAATCTCCTAGGGGATACTGCGCACAATGTGATCGATGGACTGATCATTGGGGCGAGCTATCTGGTAAGTATCCCAGTTGGTATTGCAACAACTATTGCCGTTATTCTCCATGAGATTCCACAAGAGATTAGTGATTTTGGTGTTCTCATTCACGGTGGGTACTCAAGGAATCGAGCGCTTTTTTTCAACTTTATCACCGCACTTGCTGCTGTCGTGGGAACCATCTTTGCGCTCATTCTGAGTTCTTCGACTGAACACCTCACCATTTTTCTGGTTCCATTTTCTGCAGGTTCATTTATTTATATTGCAACTGCGGATCTCATTCCAGAGCTTCATAAAGAGGTTGCTATTAGAAAATCCTTTCCACAATTTATTGCGTTTCTTCTCGGTGTTGGTATCATGGTATTGATGCTCGGTTTGGGATAAGGTTGGAAGAATCATGGGTGACTGCTATACTACACGCATAAGTCATCATAGTTAGATTCTTTTATGAATACACAGTCTCACTATCCGTCTCTTTTTCTCCTTCTCAATGTTCACGATGCACTTTGGTATCGTGTCAAAGAAAACAACGTAGAGCAACTTGCTTCATACACTGATGAGAAAGATACATTTGAAGATCATGAAGGCGGTTTTGGCCGTGGAAGCGGAGAACCAGATATCATGAATGCACAAAAGAAAGAAGAAACTGAACACAACTTCAAACAAATAGTAGAAAGAACTGCTGAGATTTGGGAGGCGCATGAATTCAAGCTTTTGACGGTTGCCATCCATGAACGCTTCAAGAATATTTTTCTCAATGAACTTAATAGAGGGTTACATGGGGTTGAGCCAAATTTTATCTTTGGAAATCGAACCAAGGCTGGAAAGAAGGAAGTCCTCGAGTTATTCAAAGAGAGTCTCAAGGTCGTCTAAACAATATCAAATTTTTTTGTGAATTTATTATCATGTCTATGACAAGAAAAAAATCATTACAAATTATTTTCATTATCGCGATTGCTGGCCTTCTCTTCTCGGGCTATCTTTCTTACGGAGAACTATTTGGTACCTGTGACCTTGGCTGTCCAGCGCCTGGTGCGCCTGGAAGTATTTTTGGGTATCCAGCGTGTGTATACGGATTCTTCATGTATTTACTTCTAGTAATCTTTTCAGGGCTTGGTCTTCGGGCGAAGAAATAAGTACAATTTATCCCCATTTTTCCCATTTGAAATAGTCTGCTATACTGACATTGAACCACTGCAAGTATGGCTATTTCATCATCTCAAAACACTATAAAGAACCAATTCGATATGATGCCTGGTTCTTTTTTTCTGACTGATGAAAAAGAGACGATTGTCTATACAAGTAAGGGCATTGAGGATAGTACTGGATATAGCACTGCAGAAGTGATCGGGAAGCGTCCAGGAGACCTCTGGGGCGGATATATGGATCGACTGTACTACACAGGAATGTGGAGTGTGCTAGAGAGTGGAAATCCATTTGTCGGACAAGTCTATAATAGAAGAAAGGACGGTTCTGCACATCAAGAAAATATTCATGTGTCTGTGATTCATGGAGAACAGAACTACTATGTTGCCTTCAACCCAATTTTTGAAGAGGAGAGGGATCAGAGGGTATTTTCTGGAGAATTTCTTTCCGTGTCGTCAAAAGAAGACAAGTTTAAGAGGTGGCTCAAAGAAAAGATAGGTCTTCAGCGTGATATTGATGTGAGTCTTCATGAATATTTTTTTGCGCATTTAGTCAGCCCAACGCAACAGCAGTATTCAGCGCGCATGGCAGATATGCAGCTTGTTTTAGAGGCGCAGCAGAATCCAGATGTATTCAAACAGCTCTATGAGAAGTATGAGAAGAGTGTCTTCAACTATTTTCTTCACCGTCTTTCTGGACAGGCAACAGTGGCAGCAGATCTCACACAGGAGACGTTTTTCCGTGCACTTCGATATCTCTCTCACTTCAGGCCTAGCAATGCATCGTATTTTACGTATTTGCAAAGAATTGCACACAATCTTCTCGTGAATCATTATCGTCGCAAGGAAGTGCAGCCACTCGACGAGGTAAACCAGCTAATTGATGAAACAGATCATGATGAGTTGATAGATAGTGTGATGAGGAAGGAAGACCTTTGGAAAAAGGCCGAAAGTCTTTCCTCGATCGAACAGGATATTCTCGAAATGAAGTATAGGGATGATATGTCTATCCTCGAGATCGCCATGGTCCTTCAGAAAACAGAGAATGCAGTGAAGCTATATCTCTCGAGGTCTAGGAAGAAGCTCAAGGATGTGCTGGGTGGGTAGGGTTTCCACATATGTTGAGATGTCTTTTGACACCTTTTTTTGTCCTGTGTGTTTAATACTATGAAACCCCCCTAGCATCATGTGCTTCGCCAGGATGCCAACTTTTCCCTCGTGGTGGGAGAGAAGTAAGTTGCCTCTTACCCATTATCTCTTTAATCCATTAATTCTTTATCCCACTATGCCAATATACAAAATACAGAAACGTAATGGAACTATTGTAGATTTTGATCTGAAGAAGATTGAGAAAGCAATTGCTGCGGCTGCGAAGTCTGTGGGAAACACAGATGCGGCTATCCCATTTACTCTTGCAAAGGAAGCACATATCCGCATGGAGGAGCAGTTTCAGGACGATGTGCCAAGTGTAGAGGGAACGCAGGATGTGGTTGAGGAAGTTTTGGTTCAATTCGGGTATGCTGATATTGCCAAGTCATATATTTTGTATAGAGAAAAGCGGAGAGAGGTGCGAGACAAGAAAAACGTAGTTATCGAGGTTGATAAAACAATTACAGAATATCTGGAGAAGCTCGACTGGCGCGTGAATGCCAATTCCAATCAGGGGTACTCGCTTGGTGGCATGATTTTAAATACTGCTGGCAAGGTTACTGCGAACTATTGGCTTTCTCATATCTATCCGCAGGCTATTGGTGATGCACATAGAAATGCAGACATGCATGTACATGATCTCGACATGCTTTCTGGGTATTGCGCAGGTTGGAGTATTCGGGCACTTCTGGAAGAAGGCTTCAATGGCGTATCAAATAAAATTGAGTCTGGGCCACCAGGCCACCTCTCTAGTGCTGTCGCGCAAATGGTGAATTTTCTCGGAACACTGCAGAATGAGTGGGCAGGTGCGCAGGCATTCTCGAGTTTTGATACATATATGGCGCCACTGGTGAAGAAGTACTCTATGGAGATCGAGAAAGATATTGAGGAGAATGGAATCTCTTTTCCATTCGAAGAAAAGAGGAAAGAATTTATTGATAAAAAGACCTATAGATATGTCTATCAATGTATTCAGTCCTTTGTATTCAATCTCAATATCCCATCCAGGTGGGGAACACAAACGCCATTTACCAATATTACACTTGACCTCCACTGCCCAGAGGATTTAAAAGGAAAGAAGCTGCTCCTGGGTGGAAAACTCTTTGAATATTCATACGATCAGCTTCAGAAAGAAATGGATATGATTAATAGGGCTTTTGTTGAAGTCATGATCAAAGGGGATGCCAAGGGCCGTACCTTTACCTTCCCAATTCCAACATACAATATTACAAAGGATTTTGACTGGGACAATCCAAAGCATGAGGCACTCTTTGAAATGACTGCAAAGTATGGAACACCGTACTTCCAGAATTTCATCAATTCTGATCTCAATCCAGGGGATGTCCGTTCGATGTGTTGCAGGCTACAGCTTGATCTCAAGGAACTGAGGAAACGTGGTGGTGGACTTTTTGGTTCTGCAGAGATGACCGGATCTATTGGGGTGGTAACAATTAACGCAGCGCGCATTGGATATCTCTATCGAGGAAGTAGAAGTGAGTTTTTCAGACGTATTTCACACCTCATGGAGCTCGCCAAAACCTCACTTGAAATAAAACGAAAAGAAATTCAGAAATGGATGGATCGAGGGCTTTTTCCATATACCAAGCGATATCTTGGACACCTCAACAATCATTTTTCTACCATTGGTATTAATGGACTCAATGAAGCAATTCAGAATTTTACTTATGGACAGGAAGATATTAGCACAGAGTTTGGTCAACAATTTGCCAAAGATACACTCGACTTTATGCGAGACATGCTGAAGGTATATCAAAAGGAGACAGGAAATCTCTATAATCTCGAGGCAACACCAGCAGAAGGAACAACCTACAGACTGGCAAAGGAAGACAAGAAGCGCTTTCCAGATATCATTCAATCTGGAACTGAGGAGGCACCGTACTATACAAACTCTTCTCAACTTCCAGTGGGATATACAGATGATGTATTCGAAGCGCTTGAACTTCAGCACGAGCTCCAATCCAAGTATACTGGTGGAACGGTCTTCCACTGTTATATGAATGAACGAATTAGTAGTCCGAAAATGTGCAGTACGCTTGTAAAGAAAATACTCTCGAATTACAAGCTCCCATATATCACCATGACGCCAACATTCTCAATCTGTCCAAAGCATGGATATCTTTCTGGTGAATATGACTATTGCCCAAGGTGTGATGAGGCGCTTGGTATTATTGGAGGGGAGAGGCTCGATAAGGCATACAGAAAGACATTTTCTGATACAGGGAATGTGGTGAGGCAGATGCCAGAAGCACAAAATAATTAAACCACTCTTTTTTATTATTTAGATTTTATTAATACATCCATTGAGGCAGGCTTCGAAACCTGCCTGCCGGCAGGGATCCTTCGTCGCGGACCCCTCAGGATGACAAATACTATGGAAAACGAAAATAAGCAGGACCTCGAATCTCAGCGCACACGGTGCGAGGTGTGGACACGCGTCATGGGATATCACAGACCAGTGTCACACTTTAACACTGGAAAGAAAGCAGAACACTATGGGCGAAAGCATTTCGTCGAGTGCAAGGCAGCCAATGCAGATTTCACGAACATGTATAGTGCACAGATTCCAGTGAGTGCAAGTTAGGAGCAGGTGGAATAATTTTATTATTTTGTCATCTCGGGCGCAAAGAGCGAGTCTTCGAGTAAATGGAGTGGAGACCTGCCTGCCAGTAGGCAGGGATCTCTTGACTTCGCTCGAGATGGCAGTGGCAGATATGTATGCTTATAAGTGGTATACAAAAGTTCACACTCCTCGATTATCCAGAAAAAGCAGCATGTATTATCTTTACTCCGGGTTGCAATTTCCGATGCGGATATTGCCATAACCCTGAGTTTGTTCTCCCAGAGCAGATTAAAGAGCTCCGTGGGTCGATGATACCAGACGAGGCTGTTTTTGGATTTCTCGAAAAGCGTCGTGGTCTTCTCGACGGTGTTGTCATTACCGGCGGCGAGCCTACCCTTATGCCAGATCTCAAGGATTTCATTATCCGCGTCAGAGATCTTGGATTTCTTGTCAAACTCGATAGTAATGGGAATCGACCAGGGGTACTCGAAGACCTTTTTAAAAGTAATCTGCTTGATTATGTTGCTATGGATGTGAAGACATCACTTCCTAGATATACAGAACTTGTAGGTTCTCAGGCAAAGCCAGAACATATCAAGAAGAGTATGGACATCATCCGCGAGAGCGGAGTCGACTATGAATTTCGCGCCACGCTTGTCCGCGAAATTCATAGCGACGAGGTTCTGTCAGAAATGAAAGAATTATTACAGGGATCAAAACGATTCTTTGTACAGACATTTCGGTCTGGAAAAGTACTGGATCCGAAGTTCGAGGAGTATCATGGGTTTGCTTCAGGGGAGATGGAAGAGATCGCCACGCGATTTAGTGAAGTGGTTGACGAGGCTGGTGTGCGGTGATAGAATCTAGAAAATTCCAAATTTCTAATTCACCTAATAAAATGTCAAATGAAGTTTCTAAAGAATAAGAAGGTGATTCCAGCGCTGCTGTTCATCGCGCTCGGTTTCCTGGCTATGCAGGTACCATTTAGTCAGATCGTGGGTGCAGAGGGGCTGAAGTTTAGCCTGTTTGATTTTTATGGATCGATCGCTGGAGCATTTATTGGTTCAGTTTGGGGTCTTACTGTGGTTGCTATAATGCAGTTGTCCAACTGGGTGGTGCAGGGATTTGCAATGGATAGCGCAACGCTTATCAGGTTTCTTCCAATGCTTTTTGCGGTGCTTTATTTCACAAAGCAGTCAAAATGGATACTCGTCGTCCCTGGTGTTGCAATGATCGCGTTCTGGGCTCATCCAGAAGGGAGAGCGGCATGGTATTATGCACTGTACTGGCTCATTCCGTTTGTGTCATATATCTTCTACAAAAAATATCTTTTTGCTCGTGCACTTGGAACGACGTTTACCGCACATAGTGTTGGTTCAGTTCTCTTCCTATGGGTCATGAATCTACCAGCAGAAGTATGGACAGGACTTGTGCCGGTTGTATGGAAAGAGCGTGGACTGATGGCGATTGGAATATGCCTTACGTATATGCTTTTCAACTATGCATTTAGTTTTGCGAAGAAGAAGGTGAAATGGTTGCAGGACGTGAAGGTGAGTCCGAAGTATTCTAGTCACAAGATATAATTGGTATGAACATTCTCGGAATTGATTTTGGAAAAAAAAGAATTGGCTTAGCCTGGGTCCAGCTTGGGCTCGATGTTGTGCTGCCCTTTGGGGCAGTGAACAACGAACAACGAACAACGAACAAACTTGCAACACTCGTTCGAGATGAAAAGATTGACAAGATTATTGTTGGGTTGCCGATCGGGCTGGATGGGAAGGAGAATGAGAATACAGAGCGGGTGAGGAAGTTTGTAGAAGATTTGAAACATGAGATCGATATTCCAATAGAATTCGAGGATGAACGATTTACAACAGCAGAGGCGAATAGAATGGGGGGAGATGCTTCTGCAGATGAGAAGGCTGCTATGCTTATTTTGCAAGGTTATTTGGAAAAACAGTGAACAGCGATCAGTGAACGTATATGCTATCAATTATTTTATCTCGTCGAGATTTCAGAGAATACGATCAGATTATTTCTCTCTATACAAAAGACAAAGGAAAACTCGAACTTCTCTCGCGGGGTGTGAAGAAAATTACAAGCAAAAATGCGGCTCATCTCGAGCCGTTTTCTTTCGTTTTTGCAGAGATGGTTCCGGGGAAAGAAATTGATCATTTGATCAAGGTGCAGCCAGTGAAGCCATTTCGAAATATCCGAAAGGATTTGAAGAAAAGTATTATTGCACAACAGATGTGTTCAATTGCAGACAGGCTTATCTGTGTTGGAGAAGATGACGTTCGCGTATTCGAACTTCTAAAATCTTTTCTCCAGTTTCTTGAAACAAGTGAGATTTCGAGTAATCTTCTCATAGATTCCTTTGTCGTGAAGCTGTTTCACCTCCTTGGCTTTAGCCCGATTCTTTTAGAGTGTGTTGTGTGTGGGAAAGAATATAAGGACATAGTTCATGAAGATATTGGTGTTGGGAAAAAGCCAGGATTTTATTTCGCAGGTGGGGGACTGATCTGTCATGACTGCAGAGTGAAGAAAGAAATGATAGAAGAGCAGATCGCAGTGTGTGGGCTCAAAGAGATTTCTCAGATGGAAATGCTTCTCCATGCAGATTGGCACAGAGTGGATGCATTTCAGCTTGAGGAGGGTGGGCAGAAGTCGCTTCACACTCTTGTTCTAGAATTTGCTCGGTATCATAGTGAAAAGAAAGTGGTGGATTGGCAGCGGATCATGAAAGCATAAAAATTTGAAATCATGAAATCAAGAGCCTTGACACACAGCAGAATGTGTGTTATTATGTTTCGTCAGTATCTAGCTTTCTTTTTGTCTTGTTTTAGTAAAAAAAAATAGGAAGAAGGCTGGGAATAACTCCTGGTCATCGCTCGCAATGTGAATTTCTTTTTGGTCTCTGCAAGGCGCAGATGCTGGGAGAGAGTACTTGCGGGTAAAGGAGAATCAGTTTGGGAAAGCCAATTGACGGAGAGATGAGAGAGTTCTGGAAGCATATGAGAACCGGCCGGATCGATTCAGCCAACTTCGAGGCGTTCTTGGACAATCCCGACGCGGGACTGGGCCAGGTCGCCCAGGAGGTCTACCCGCTCACCGTCGACTACGACCAGAGCCTCGCGCAGATGATCGAGGCCGGCTCCTACGACTGGGTCAACTCGAACATCATCGAGACGAAATTCCAGTCCCAGGGAAGTGGCCAGGTCGAGATCGAAGTCGTGCTCGTTCACCTGAACAAGGTGGTCAAGAGCGAGGAAGTGCTTCGGGAGCTCGACCGCCAAGGGTTGCGCGCCGCGACCCTTCAGGAGCTTCTGGCGCTGGGTGCTGCACATCCAGAGCTTCAGCGGCAGTTCCCGATCCTGGCGCTGGGTTCGTCCTGGCGCGACCCCGATGGCTTTCGCTACGTGCCGTATCTGGGTAGGTACGGCGACGAGCGGGATCTGGACCTCCATTGGTTCGAGTACGGCTGGCACGAGGTCTATCGGTTTCTCGCCGTCCGCCAGTCTTTTCATTCCCCGGTTATGTCGGGGTTTCTTTTTTCCTGAGGAAAACGAGCAATCCATTTTCCTAGCATGTTACCTATATGAGAAAGTTTGTCCGCAAGCTGAGCATACGTATTATGTTTGAGTACGTGTATCTGCCAAAGCAGAGTCATGAAATACTTGAGAAGATCAAGTGTTCTACTGCCGCGCAGTAGTATCGCTCGCGTTTCACTTCCTTTTGCATAGCGAGCAGTCAGGATACATCCAATGAGATCAGTAAAAAGATTATCAACTTTTGTGCCCAACGTATAGCGTGTTGGTTTGGGGATATGCTTTAATACGTCGTGCCAGATCTGGTAGGTTATGTTCAATTCAGTCAACATAGGAACCTCTCTCATAAAACTCCGTCGGGGGGGGGCTTTCATTGGTATGAAAATTCAATTGCCGCATACGTATGAGGATATTATCTGCCTGGAGAATTTACTGAGTGCATGGCAGGAATTTATTATTGGGAAAAGAAAGAAACGGGATGTCCAGGAATTCAGCTTACATCTGATGGACCACATATTATCACTTCATGAAGATCTTTCAAATGACACTTACAAACACGGAAGGTATCACAGTTTCCACATCAATGATCCAAAGCGAAGACATATTCATAAAGCAAGTGTGCGCGACAGATTCCTCCATCACGCGGTCCATAGACTGCTCTATCCATTCTTCGAAAAGACATTTATTTCCGACTCATATTCTTGCAGAAAAAACAAAGGAACACATAACGCTGTAGACCGCTTCAGATCTCTTGGGTACAAAGTCAGCAACAATCACACACGTATGTGCTGGGTACTCAAATGTGACGTAAAGAAATTTTTTGCAAGTGTTAACCACGGTATTCTTCTCAATATTCTCCAAACGTATATTCCTGACAAAGAGATTCTTTCACTTCTCAAACATATTATTACCAGCTTCCACACCCCAAACAGGTCAAATACAGGTCTCCCTCTCGGCAATCTTACATCTCAACTGTTTATCAATATCTACATGAATGAGTTTGATCAATTTGTGAAGCACAAACTCAAGGTGAAACACTACGTCAGGTATGCAGATGATTTCGTGATTCTTTCGCAAAGTAAGGATTATCTCGAACAGCTTATCCCTCAGGTGAGAAATTTCCTACAGACGAATCTCAATCTTACACTTCATCCAAATAAAGTATCCATTAAAACAATTGCGTCGGGCGTAGACTTTCTCGGTTGGGTACAATTCTCGGATCATAGAGTGCTCAGAAGAACGACGCGAAGGCGAATGTTTGCCAGGATACAAAAAGAGTACAGAGAAGAAGTCTTGCAATCATATCTGGGGTTGTTGGGACATGGAAATACATATGGACTTCAAGAGAAAGTGCTTACATATTGTCAGAATTGACGTCATCAATGAGCTGGGTTATACTTTCATATATGAATGAAGATAAAATAATTCAAGCCGTATTAGAGAATAGAGAAGGGATTGAAAAGATTAAGGAAACAATGGTCACAAAAAAAGATCATGAGCAAGTGATCGGACTTTTGGATGAGATAAAAGAAATTGTACAGAAGCAAGATCAAGAAATGACAATGCTTGGGCAGAGAGTGGAGAGGGTGGAGGAAAAGGCTGAAAAGAATATAAAAGATATTCAGACTATCAAGCCTTTGGTTGGATTCGCAGAAGCGTAGATTGTGATGTGATCAGGATGAGCTCTCTTTGGAGAGTTTTTTTTATACTTGCATAACTCAGCGATAAGCTATAAGCTATACATCACAAGACACAAGTCACACCTGCCTGTCGGCAGGCAGGTAATACAAAACAATATGCAAACATGTATCAAAGATATTTCAAAATACGTTGGTGAGGAAGTTACACTCCGAGGCTGGCTCTACAACAAACGTTCGTCCGGGAAACTTGCGTTTCTTGAAATTCGTGATGGCTCTGGTTTTATCCAAGCGGTTGCTTCAAAAAATGACCTCTCGGAAGAAGCGTGGAATCAGATTGAAGAATCAACACAAGAGTCTTCGCTTGAGATTGTTGGAAAGGTTGTCAAGCACCCAAAACAAGAGGGAGTATTCGAGCTACATGTTACGGGCTACACATTGAAAGCTTCAGGAAATGAATTTCCTATTACAAAGAAAGAACACGGTCCGGATTTTCTTCTCGAACATAGGCATCTGTGGCTTCGATCAAAAAAGCAATGGGCAATTTTGCGTATCCGCGATGTGGTTGAATCCGCGATCAATGAATATCTGCACAATCAAAATTTTGTTCGGACAGATTCTCCCATTTTTACACCAAACGCGTGTGAGGGGACGACGACACTCTTTGGTGTTCCATATTTTGAACTTGGAGAGGCCTATCTTTCCCAATCCGGTCAATTGTATTTGGAAGCACTGATTGGTTCTGTCGGGCGGTGTTATGATTTTGGACCAACCTTTCGCGCGGAAAAATCTGTCACCAAGCGGCATCTGACAGAATTTTGGATGATGGATGCAGAGGCTGCATTTGTTGAGCATGATGAAAATATGGATATTCAAGAGGGGCTCGTCAAGCATATCATCAATAGATGTCTTGAAAAATGCACAAAAGAATTTGAGGTGCTGGAGCGCGATGTCGAGCCGCTCAAAAAAGTAGTTGAAAAACCGTTTACCCGTCTGTCATACGAAGAAACCATCAAAAGACTTCAAGAACTTGGCTCAGACATTAAGTTCGGCGAAGACCTTGGTAATGATGATGAAGGGCTCCTCACAAAAGATAGCGATGTCCCAATTTTTATAGAAAAATGGCCAAAGACGATCAAACCATTCTATATGAAACTCAATCCACATGATCCTGCACATGTGCTCAATAATGATTTGATAGCAACCGAAGGAGCAGGGGAGATTATTGGCGGGTCCCAGCGTGAAGATGACTATGAACTCCTTCGTTCTAGAATTCTGGAAGAAGGATTATCAGTAGAGGAGTATGGGTGGTATCTGGATACTCGTAAATATGGAAGTGTACTACATAGTGGATTTGGGATGGGAGTGGAGCGCATGGTTCGTTGGATGGCTGGAATAGAGCATATCAGAGAGTGTATACCATTTCCGAGATTGGTGAACCGGGTGAAGCCCTAGTAATTGTCAACATATATACAAATATACAAAAGACCTTCTTGGTCTTTTGTCGTTTTTCGGGTATAATGAAGGAAAGATTTAATAGTGTTCGCCAACATGAAACTACAGCCTTGGCGGAAAAGAATAGTCGTGACAACAATCATAATAATTTTTGTTGTTTCTTTTGGTTTGTTTGGAAAAGCACTCGCAGATAATACTGTTCAGACATCTGTTACCATCCTTGGTGGGGCCGAAGCAGTCGTACAGTGGGCTGTGCCACAGCTTCGTGTCGGTGCGCCCGAGACAAATGACGATGCCGTTTTTTTTCTCACTGTGCGAACGCCAGAAGACACCGATGATACCATTCTTTATACACAAGATTCCTTGGTCACCACCACAATATCTGGAACATATCTTACTGTCATTCCACTCGGTGTGGCTATTGGGACCTATGATTTTGGTTTCAAGGGTGCCGCGCATATTACCAAGATCGTGGATGATGTGACACTTGTTTCTGGGACAAACACACTGAACTTCTCTCAGACAGATAATTCTTCGCCAAAAGGACCAGAGGTGCTCATAGCAGGGGACGTGAGTGGAGATGGTACAAGCCCTGCAACACTTGGTGATGATGTCATTAATTCTGTAGATCTTTCCATTCTCCTTGGTGTTCTCGATGATGATGATCCTACAGGAAATGATATTCGGTCAAATTTAAATCAAGATATTGTAGTAAATTCTGTTGATCTCTCGATCATGATTGATAATCTTGATCTCGAAGGAGACAATTAGAAATTTTCAAATGTTAAATTTTCAATTTCCAAAAATTATTACATTTCTCTCTCTCATTGTATTGGGATTGTTTATGTTTCAGGTCGTGCATGCTGGAAACCCGAGTGGGGCAGATACATTTCAGCTTCTGACCAACAGAGTGACTGGGGGAGACAATACTGGAGATGGTGGAACAGGAGCATCGGGTGATCTCAACTATTACTATGTTGGCCAGTCTTTTAATACAACGTTTGAAATTGTGTCTGGAGGAACATCTGCTGCGAATATTTGGATCGATTATAATTCTGTTACTGCTACTGCAAGTGGGCTCTCGACTGGAAGTTACTTCACCACATGGAGCGGGCAGACGATCAATGCAAATGCAAGAGGTGCTGGGCTTGGAAGGATTTATTCAACAGGAGCAAATATTCCTGTGTCTCAATCTACTGGATCTGGGAATTTCGGATCCATTTCTTGGCTGATGAATAGACCGTCTGCTGCGAATTATGGCGAATCAACCCCAGAGATACTCGATATCAACGTCGGCACCATTGGTCTCACAACTGAAAGCAATATATCTCTTTCAGGAGTTGATCTCCTCGATGATGAAGAAGACTTTCAAATACATATTTGGGCAGATACCAAGAAACCGTTTGCTGAAAACCCAAGTCCTACGAGTGCAGGGACGGGAGTCGCGGTGGATGCTAATTATTTATTTGATCTCAGAGATACAAAGAACGGAGAGGGAGATAATACAGGTGTTGGAACTGGTGTTGACACGACCGAACCGCCAGGATTTATTCGATTTAATGATGGTGGAGGAGACATAGATTATACACCGTATGATTCATTTGCATGCACAGGTATCTGGGGAACAAATTACTGTGCGACTACAGTGAACCCGGGAAGTCCGCTTGGAATCCCCGGGGATAGTAGAAATTGGAAATACAGTACTTCTTATAGTGTGACCATTGGGGGATTTCGAGATTTGGCTTCTGGTAGCCAGGATCAACTGGGTGACACAAATGGACCGAATACAATGGACACAAAGGTTTATACGTTTACAACAGAGGCAGATACTGTGGCCCCTCGTGTGACGAGTGAATCGCCCGCCAGAGGAAGTAGTGGAAACAGTGTATCAACAAATATTATTGTTGAAGTGACAGATAGAAAAACATATCCAAGCGGCCCATCTGGTACTGGGGTAGATGCTTCGACTTGTCGGATCAATGTTAGTTCTGCTTCTTTTACACTTACCACATATACCCAGGGACATGCCAATGTGACTGCCTCGGCAATAGACTATGGGTATCGATTTATCATTGATCCATCTTCTGATTTTGGGCAGAATGAGACAGTCTCGGTGAGTGTGTACGACTGTACTGATCTCGCATCAAATATCATGACAACAGATAATTATACATTTACCACAGCTGACACAGATGCTCCATATGTGGAGGATCGACTTCCAGATAATGATGCTGGCATAGATCAGAACGGGACAGTATCATTCCACGTCAAAGATGATGCAGGTGGACTTGATCTCGCAGACGCTGTGATCTATGTAAATGGTGAATATTGGACTGATGGGGGAGGTTCTGGGTCTGTAACAACCAATGGGACACGTATTACATATGCAAGTAGTTATGATTTTAATGGCAGTAACTATGGGGGGGATACAACAAGTGTTTCTGGAAATTCCTATGATTACACCATTACAATTGATCCGGAAACAGATTTTGTTGCTGGAGAGGCTATTCCAGTTATTATCTATGCTCAGGATACCTCTGGGAATATTATGGAAAGAGATGTCTATGCAGTAGTGGTGGGTGGTGGTTCGAGCTGCTCGGACGGTTCAACGTATTGCGGTTCGAATACAACATACACTGGTGGCCAGTGTGTTGGAACTGGTGGTGGGTCTGGTTCTGGGGGAGCCGGGGGGCCTATGATATATCCAGAGATTCGAGAAGAGACAGTTAGTGTTGTACAGATTGATGAAAACAGCGTGCTTGTCTCTTGGTTTACGAACAAGCCAGGAACTGCCAGAGTACTCTATGATATTATTTCCCATGATGATGTGAGTGAAATTTATACAGATGCCCCGAATTATGACTTTGCATATTCTACTGAGGAGTACGATGATAACGCAGTGTATCATGCTGTAACCATCGATGGGCTTTCTCCTGGACAAAAATATTACTTTAAGCCTGTTTCTATTATGGAAGGACATGAACTTTTTGGGATAGAGGTACAGATGGCTCCAGTGTTTGCAACACAGATTATGGAGCAAAATGTCATAGAGGAAAAGATAGTTGTTGAAAGACAAGAATGTACTGCCCCAGAAGTATCCGATGACGGAACGTTTGTGTATGATGCCTCTCTATGTCCAGTCTGTGAGCCGGCACCAGGGAGAATTGTATATAAAGAAGTCTACAGAGAGGTTCCTATTCAGGTCTGTCTCCTCGGTCCTGCAGATAGGGTTTCTCGCGGTATACCGGGGCTCGTACTCACACAGTTTCAAGGAGGTCCATATGATACATTTGATAATCGGATGATGCGAGTCTCGAGTCGAGAACCAACCATACGATTCTATGGATTTGCAGAACCAAACACAACGGTTACTATGATTATTTATTAGTATATGGAAGGGAACGCAACAACATATTATATTTCTGTTGATGAATCAGGTCATTGGGAAAAAACCATTGATAATGATCTAAGCGAGGGTATTCATGCTGCACGCTTCATTTCTGATAGTGGAGAACGAGAGGCTGTTTTATTCGAGGTGGTAGAGGAAGGGGAATTGAATGCAAAACAGAGTGGATTTTCCAAAACACTCCCTGATTTATTTTGGTATGGCGCTATTCTTTTTTGCTTCCTATTTCTTATTCTTGTGTTATATACAGTTCGTCTGGGTATGTATGCAGACAAGGAAGAGAAAGAAAAAAAAGAACATCGGAGACTTGGTTTAGATTCAGAAGAAGAAAAAGAACATCAATATACACTCACAGCGATTATTGTGGCAACCGTGCTTATCATTTTTGCTATCTATGCTTTCGTCCTCATGAGTCGTGAACCACACAGAATTCCTGGGTCGTCTATATTTAATTTTGGAAAAAAGGTGGAAGAAGTAATGCAGAAACCACACAAACTTTCTGGCTCAGTGATTGATCCAATTTTAGAAAAAGGTGTGGTTGGTGTTGATCTTTCTGTTGGGGATACCCGTGTTCGGACGCAGGAGGGCGGTTTTTATCAGTTTGGGTCTGTCTACTCAGAAGAGGGTATTGAGATGACACATCCACTGCTGAAGAGAAAAATAGTACTGCTAGCACCCAAAGAAAAGATGGATGTTTATTTTGATGCAGGACTATACAATGTAATGGTAGATATTGTTGACCTAGAATCCCGTGGAAGAATAAGTCAGATATTTGAGAAAAAACACCCAGATATTCTGCCAACAGAAAGAAAAAGTGATTTTGTTGATGAGTATGAATCAATTTATTCTGGAGATGATATTACAAATCAGTTTATTGAAGTGAATAATTTTGTACTCCAAACCAATTGGAAAGGGAACAAAGAATATCCAAGAACCTTTGAAAAGGCTATTACATGTGAGCTCAGAAATGATGGGGGAACAAGGAGTTATACGTTTGTCCTCGACAAAGGGCTTTGGTGGTATGCAAAATAAAAATTTTTGTTACAGAAAAAAGCCGCATGTAGCGGTTTTTTTGACTCAGAGACACTCTTGCTATTTCGCTTCTCAATTGCTACAATATCCCTATATTTAGTCAATTTTTTTATGCAGTATCGAACACACACCTGCGGGGAACTTACAAAAAAGAATGTTGGAAAAGAGGTTACTCTCTCTGGTTGGGTACACAAGAGAAGAGATCTCGGTGGTCTCATTTTTGTCGACCTGAGAGATAGGTATGGCATAACACAAATCGTCTTTCATCCAGACACTGTTTCTGAGTTTGCCATTGTGGAGAGTCTGAAGTATGAGTTTATTATCAAAGTTTCTGGGACAGTATCAAAGAGAGAAAAGAAAACGATAAACAAGGATCTTCCTACTGGAGAGATAGAAGTTCAGGCGAGCACTATTGAAATTCTTTCCAAGGCAAAGACCATGCCATTTGAGATTTTTGATGCTCACAAGGAAGAGGAAGATGAAGAACTCAGACTCAAACATAGATTTTTAGAACTTCGCAGAGAGAAGCTTCGAGATAATATATTGTTTCGAAGTCGCATGGAAGCATACATTAGAAATTATATGGAGGAGAGAGACTTCGTGAATATTGCAACGCCAATCCTAACGGTCAGTTCTCCAGAAGGAGCGCGAGATTTTCTGGTTCCAAGTAGAATTCATCCTGGAAAATTCTATGCCCTGCCACAGGCGCCGCAGCAGTACAAGCAGCTCTCTATGGTTGCTGGGTTTGATCGCTATTATCAGATTGCTGCGTGTATGCGAGATGAAGATCCACGTGCGGATAGGTCGCCAGGAGAGTTTTATCAGCTTGACTGCGAGGTCAGTTTTATGACACAGGATGAATTTTTTGAACTTATGGAACCACTCTTCATCGAGCTCACAGAAAACTTAACTGACAAGAAAGTCGTAAGTAAGCCGTTTCCAAGAATTCCATTTCAAGAAGCAATGGATATGTATGGTTCTGATCGACCAGACCTAAGATATGAGTTACATCTTTCGGATATTACAGACTGGGCAAAAGCAACAGACTTTAAGGTGTTTTCTGGTGCAGAGCACGTGAAGGTGCTTGTAGTTCTTGATGGACATGAGTTTTCTCGAAAAGAAATTGATGAGCTAGAAGATGTTGCAAAGAGATCACATGCAAAAGGTCTTGCTTGGATGAAGTTTCTGGAGGGTTCTTTTGACGGACCAATTACCAAGTTTTTTAGTGAGGAAGAATTAGAACAACTTCAGCAATTAGTACAACTAAAACAGAACGCCGCTCTCTTTTTCGTTGCAGATGAGTGGGAGGTGAGTTGTCTTGCACTCGGTGCTGTACGATCTATGGTTGCAGAGAAGATGAATATGATCGATGAGGGTAAGATCGCTTGGGCCTGGATCGTAGACTTTCCAATGTATGAAAAGGACAAGGAAACAGGAAAAATCGACTTTGGGCATAATCCATTCTCTATGCCACAGGGAGGTATGGAAGCACTAGAAAACAAAGATCCTTTGAATATTCTTGCATATCAGTATGACATCATCGCCAATGGTCTCGAGCTGTCTTCCGGAGCAGTGAGAAACAAAGATCCTGAAATTATGTACAAAGCCTTTGAGATAGCAGGATACTCAAAGGAACAAGTCGATGCAAAATTTGGACACATGATCAAAGCCTTTGAATTTGGTGCACCGCCCCATTGCGGATTTGCTCCAGGAATTGAACGTCTTGCTATGCTCCTCACAGGAGAGAAGAATATTCGTGCAGTCGTTCCATTTCCAAAGAACCAAAAAGCTCAGGAACCAATGATGGCAAGTCCTGCAGAGGTGAGCGAGGAGCAACTATCCGAACTTGGTCTTCAAATCAAAAAAGTAGTTTCTTAATGATAAAAGTATGCAATCATCAGAGACAAGAATGGATTCAAGTCATCTCTTGGAAGAAGCCAAGAAGGCTGAAATTGCCTGGACACAGGCAAAAACACCTCAAGAGAGAATATTAGCACTCAAGCGCGTTACTGGCGCATATGACGCCCTTTCCCAGATGGATCCCAAGTATAAGGGAGAAACAACCATGTATGAAGGTTTACTTTTTAATGCAGAGAAGCAACTTCAGGCAGAGGGCGGAGTAGATCAGTTTTTTTCTGAGAGTGACGGAAAAATTTTAGAAGAGAAAAAATTTCAAGAAGAAGAGGAAGATGGTGTTGTGGAGTTACGAGACCAAATAGAGGTTCTCGATACTCAGTTTATTGATATGAACGAACGATACGATGGCATTGCAAAAAAGGTAGAAGATTGGCAGGGTCCACAAAATGATCCAGAACTTCTTGCAGCAAAAAGAGATATGAGAGTGTTGCAGAAACGCATGGATCGAATAGATCAAAAAATCGAAGAACTTGAAGATGAAATACAAGAAATTGAGAGAAGAGTCGGGGAAGCTCCAGAAGTGAGTGAATCCTCCTTCAAAAGTGTTACAGATGAAATTATCAAGAAGTACAATATCAATTTTGGCGTTCAAGAAGGAACAATTGCAACGAGGCGATCAACTCCAGAAATGATTACAGAAATGGAAGACTCATTTATGGATTTTTTCAAAGACCTCAGTGAGGAGGGAGTACAATCAGAAGCAGATCGAGAAGTATTCAAGCGCATAATAGATAGAGTAGACGGGTTCTACGGTAAAGTGGGGGTATTGGATGGCGAAAGTATAGGTAGAAAGAAAATTAATCTTCAAAGAAATATGGTTGATCAATATATTTCTCTAGCCAGAAAAAAGCTTGGTTTATAGTTTAGGAGATTAGGAAATAGATATGCCGGACGGATTCACATTATCAGACATAAATCATATTCTCGC
>JBDROX010000025.1:0-13515 GCA_043809645.1 Candidatus Magasanikiibacteriota bacterium
AGAAAGAAAATTAATCTTCAAAGAAATATGGTTGATCAATATATTTCTCTAGCCAGAAAAAAGCTTGGTTTATAGTTTAGGAGATTAGGAAATAGATATGCCGGACGGATTCACATTATCAGACATAAATCATATTCTCGCAGTCAAAGGATGTCTCATCCTTTTTCTGCTTTGTGGGCTTGGCATTATTTGGAAGAAACTGAAGCCAATTTGGTTTCTTTTACTTACTTCTACTCTGGCAGCCGCAAGTTATGCTATTTTTGTTGATAATCTTGGGCTCATGTTTTGGGGGCTTGCGGGGGATGAAATTACCATTGCTGCGATGTATGAGAGTTTTGCTCATGGTGGATTTTTTACAGATTTTGCCTATGCAGATTTCCCTGCATTTTATCCGCCGTTGTTTTTCTGGATATTTGCCATCCCAGGTAGAATGTTTGATTGGAATGGAATCCAGATGGCGAAGGTTGGCTCGCTCGTATCTATCTTTTTGTTTCCACTTATTGTTTATGGTGCTCAGTCGCTCTATTGGAAATATGAAAAGAAGAAAGAATCTATTGTATCTTCTCCAATTCTTTGGATGCTTATTCCACTCATCATATGGATATTCATAGACTGGGATGCCATGATTTTGAAGCCATATGAGGTAGCTACTGGACCTTTTTCTGTGCTCTGGATGTACTTCCTGATTCGGGATTTTACGAGAAAAACATTGTCATGGAAGAGAGTCCTCGCGTATGGATGTAGCGGAGGGCTCATCTTCATGACGTACTATCTCTGGATGATCTTCGTTGGCATTGCTATTGCACTTCGTGGGCTCTGGGTATCGAAGAAGGAGGTGTGGTTTTTTTACAGTAGACTCATGATGGTTGGTGGACTCGTTCTTTTCTTTTCACTTCCATACCTCGGACCGCTCGTCTGGACATATCACGTGAATGGGAGTGAGAATTGGCAGTTCATTCTGATGTATGCCAAGAGTATTAGCTATCATGCAGAAATGTTTTCTGTCATATCCTGGAGAGGCTTTCTTATGTTTGTGGGATTTGTGAGCCTTATCTTTTTTTGGAAGAAAGAATTCATTCGAACAGCACTCCTCATTTTCCTAGCAACATATGTATGGCAGGCAATGGGTTTTGCAACAATATTTTTCTCGGCAACACCAATACAGGAATCAAAAGGTTTTTATATTCTTGGGAGGACTGCTCTTGCGTGTGGACTTGCGTACGGTTTAGTATGGCTTTGGAATTTTTTAGAAAATAAAAAATATACATTCAACTGGCAGCGGCCGGCACTCACGGTTGCGCTCGTTTTTTTGAGTACACACATGATATTTGGATTTTTCATTGATGATCCACTCGTCCAGATTAGGAGAGTCCAGTCTCGTGGGTCTAGAGAGACTGTTGCAGAACTTGTCACATTTCTTCAGAACGATGGAATGCGGGGTCGGCAGGTCAGAACATTGCATGCAGGGATTTCCGAGCTCCATGCCTATGTGCCGATGAATGCGTATATTTATTTCAATCAGCATAATTCTCATCCCGCAGCTCTTTTTTCAGAGAGATATGCATTTGTTCATCAGCTTTCACGTTCCTCCAACGCAAAAGAGTTCTATGGTCTCAGTACCAATGCCTGGTTTGGATCTATTGATCGATATATTCTTTTCAAGAAAGAAGATCTTGATTATTATCCATTGTACTTTCATTTGGACAATTTTCCTCATGGCGCCAAGGATGTAATTATGAGAGTTCCAAAAGATTTGATATCGAATATGTATTTCGAGACTGTGTTTGAGAATGGAGAATTCATTGTATGGGATAGGAGAATATAATTATGTTTACGCTTGTCATTCCAATTTATAATGGCGGAGAGTATATTCCAAATATGTGGAAAGAGCTCCTCGATTTTGGAAAAGGACATGCTTTCTTGAATGAAGTCATTTTTGTAAATGATGGAAGTCTAGATAATACGAAATCTCTTTTGCAGAATTTGGAAATATTCGATGCAACATTCACTGTTCAAATTTTGAGTCATGACGAGAATATGGGAAAGGGGTATGCGCTCAGAAAAGCAGTCCTAGGAAATATAAGGGCGCCATATGTTGGATTTACTGATGTCGAACTTCCGTATGGACTAGAGGTTCTTATGGAGTCAGTGAATTATCTTGAAGTGTATCAGAATGTGGGAGTAGTTATTGGAAAAAGAAAGGGAGTGGGGAGTGGAAACAGACAGTATTCTGGATATAGAGGATTTGCAAAGAAGTGTTTTCGGCTTTTTTTGCCAAAGCAACTGAGATCCTTTAGTGATACGCAGTCAGGTTTAAAAGTATTTCGAACAGAGGTGGCAAGAGAGTTATTTCAGAAGGTACAGACGAACCGGTGGGTATTTGATTTGGAAATACTACTAGCTGCGAAACATGCGGATTCTGGAATTCATGAAATTCCTGTGCAGATAAAACCAAGTTGTGTTGGAAACGGTGCGATTCGATTCTCAAACCACGGATGTAAAATTATAAGAGACATTTTAAAAATTCACATGTATGAAAAGAGGGGGATTTACAAAAGTACGTAAGCACCAGAACTATATTGTACTTGTGTTGTGTGTAGTTAGCACACTTGTGCTCTATTACAAAGTACTTGCATTTGGATTTGTGAGTGATGACTATCACATGCTCTACATTACTCAGAATCAAGGAAATGTTTTTGGGTATTTTCTTACAAACTTGATTGGCCAGCGAGGCGGTCATTCTTATGGGCCAATTTTTAATATACTCTTTACTTTGCAACATAGTCTTTTTGGGCTCAAGGCTTTTGGTTTTCATTTCGTATCCCTTCTATTCCATGCTGGAAATGTTTTTCTTGTATATCTTCTTGGAAAGAAATTTGGGAAGAGGGAACTCGTTGGTATTTCTGCAGCCCTTCTCTTTCTCACTCTCCAAAGTCACACGTCTGTGATTGCCTGGGTGTCTGCACAGCCACATCTTATTGCCACTTTTTTCTTTCTCCTTGGAATTTTTTTACACATTCGTTTTCTCGAAGAAAAACAGAGAAAATTTTTTTGGTTATCTTTACTTTCTTTCAGCACATCGATATTTACAAAAGAAATTACAATTATATTCTTACCATTTCTGTTCTTTCTTGAAATTCTTTTTGGACAGCGCATAAAAAATCCGTTGCAATTTTTTAAGCGTGCTTTTTGTCATCTTGCTCCATTTATGCTCCTCTTTGTTATCTACATATTATTACGAAATTACACAACAGGATCGAGTACTGGATTTTATGCAGCATCTGGATTTGGGTTCCATGTGCTTCCCTGGATTCGTTCTTTCATAGAATTCTCTGTGAGCATGTTCCTTCCGCATCCGTATCGTCAACTTGTTATGAGTTGGCTATCACCGTATATTGGACTTGTGATGCTTGGTGTGGCAGGTATCATATATACTGTCATTCATTTTGCGAAAAGTGATGAAAGGAAGATGATGGTTGGAGTTCTCTTTGGATATTTGATACTTATCATTCCTTTCTTGCGCCTAGGGTTTAATATGCATAGTAATGAGGGGGAACGGTATACGTATCTTACCTCAACCTTTTTTGTTATTGCTTTTATTCTCTTTCTCTATTCACTACTTCGGAAGATCCGATTTAGTGCGTCTCTTTTTATATTTATAATTGCTTTGCTTAGTCTCCTATCATTTGATATCATGAATAAGAAGGTGGGTGATTGGCAGAAGACGACAGAACTTGCGCAAAATGCTTTTTCTGTAATGTCTGATGATTTTCTGAAAGAAAATGATATTGTTTATTTTCTAGGTCTTCCAGATACACTGAACGGTGCACAGCTATTTCGAAATGGTATTGTAGAAGCATTCAAGATAGAAAAGGGTTTTGATTTTCTTGAGGCTGAGAGGGTGTTCATGCTGTCGCGGCTAAGTCGGCAGAATTATAATCAAAATATTATTGAGCTTGAGAAGTCGTGCGACGGTGTTTATATGTTCAAAAGCACATGCGAAGACTGCAGACTTTTTACAGGTTTACCGAATGAAGCACATACGTACGGTGAGTTTCTCCTCACTGATTTCAGAGCTTTTGACCACTCAGGACTGGGAATATTTGCGGCCCTGAATGAGTTCGCACTAGAGTCAATTGATAAGAAGGGTAAGCACATTGTATTTGTCTATTTTTCGGAAGGAATATTCAAGAAAGTATATGACCATGATATTGTATGCGAAACACGTTTGAACTAACCTCAGTATCTACCACTGGTGGAGAAAATTTTTCAGGGCCTTTTGACCTGCTTCTTTCTCTTTTGGGTGAGAATAAATTTGATATTTCTGAAATTGCACTTTCTAGCGTTACTCAACAATATATTGAATACTTGAATAGTATTGATGATGGGAGAGAGGAACAGCTCGCTGATTTTCTGCTTGTTGCGACGAAGCTACTTTTGATGAAGTCTCGCTCACTGCTTCCTCAGTTTGCAGCAGAGGAGGAAGTTGATGGGTCAAGTTTTCAGGATCAATTGAAACTATACCAGCGATTTCAAGAAGCCAGCAGAGAAATTGATGTCCTCTGGACTGCGAAAGAGAATGCTTTTTTCCGAGTAGAGCCTACAAAAAGACCTGAGGAGTTTTGTCCGCCAGATAATTTCTATACAGACAGTCTCCATGAAAGTATACTTGCACTTGTATATCGTCTCCAGCCACCGAAGCCGCTTCCAAAAACACATATAGACCGGACTATCTCTGTCAAAGAGAAAATAAATCGTGTATGGGCTCTTTTGAAAAGTAAGAACAAGCTTCAATTCAAGGATATTTTGGATTCCGCAGAGAGTAAAACAGAAATTATTGTGAGTTTTCTTGCACTCCTTGAACTTGCGAAGCAAAAAAAGGTTGTTTTACGTCAGGATCATTCATTTCATGACATTTTGATACATAAAATATGAATTTAGAATCACATATAGAGTCTATTCTCTTTGTGGCATCTAAGCCGCTCGCGCCAAAACATATTGCAAAATCTCTGGGCACATCTATTTCAAAAGTGGAAGAAACAATCGAGACTCTTGTGATGAAATACAATCATGACGATTCTGGTATACATATCCTTCGGAGTGAGGAGTCTGTTCGGATGTCGACAAATCCAGAAAATGCTTCTATATTAGAGGATTTTATCAAGCAAGAAGCAGTTAGTGAACTCACAAAGGCGCAGCTAGAGACACTGACAGTGGTAGCCTATCGGAGTCCTGTGACCAGACCAGAGCTCGAGCAGATTCGTGGCGTGAACTGTGCTGTTATTCTTAGAAATCTTTTGATAAGAGGTCTTATCATAGAGGAAGAGGATATGGAGAAGCTTCTTCCTGTTTATTCACTATCACTAGAAGCTCTTTCTCATCTTGGGGTGCAAGAGGTGACAAAGTTGCCAGAGTATGATACCCTGCATACGCATGAGCATCTAAATACAGAGGAAAGGGAGGGCTAAATCATTACAATACACATGGCAAACAATTTTCTTGAAATAGAACAATCTCAAGATACATCAAATAGGTGGCGCAATATTGTGGCTTCTATTTTTTTATTTTTCGTTACTGGCTGGGGTATTTCTTCATATTACAATATTCCTTTTACAGTTTTTGAAAAATCTGATGCACAGGCTGCCTCACTTCCAAAACTTGCTGAAAATGTTTTTGAAAAAGATGTACAAGAAAAAGTAAATTTTGTAGGGACTGTTACACCTAAAGAGGCAGAAGAGGGTATTGCTCCAAAACTTCCAATTTTAGAGGGTGAGCTTCCTATTGCTTCAGACTTTACAGCGAAAGGTATGATTGTCAAAGATGCTGAAAGTGGTATGGTGCTCTATGCAAAGAATGAATATGATGAGCGCGCTATAGCGAGTATTACCAAGCTCATGAGTGCACTGGTTCTTCTCGAGAAGAGTCTGGATTGGGACGAGCATGTTCCTGTTTCCGATGATGACGTAGTAGACACCCATATGTATGCTGGAGAAGTCTACACTATAGAGGCATTGTGGAGGGCGGCGCTCGTAGGTTCATCAAATAAAGCAGTTATTTCACTGGTCGATGCTACTGGGTGGCCGAGAGCAGCATTCCTCGAACGAATGAATCAAAAGGCGGTGGAACTTGGAATGACGAATACACACTTCGAGGATCCAACTGGTCTTGATGCGAGGAATATTTCGACTGCAGCAGATATTTCACTGCTTCTTCATGAAGTGATGGGTGTCAATGAGATCAGACAGACACTTCTCTCTGATGAATATTATCTCACGACAGTGGATAGTGAGAAGCAGCGCCATATATGGAATACAAATTGGATTTTACTAAACTGGGTACCTCATCAGTTTTATGAGATGAGAGGCGGAAAGACAGGGTACATTCCAGCAGCTGGGTATAATTTTACTATGGAAGTTGCAGATGCTGAGGGACATACCGTTGATGTTGTTGTTCTTGGTGCAGCCGCTCATGAAGCCCGCTTCACAGAGGCGCGTGATGTTGTAACAGCAGTGTTTGACGTATATGTCTGGCCAGATCAACAAAAAGAGGTGCCAACATTCGAAGGTGAAGTATAGAATATTGATTCGATATGAAAAAGGGGATGGCGAAAACACTACTCAAGATATTGTTTGTCTGCCTTTTTATTTTTCTCATTTTTTGGGTAAATAAATTCGCGTTCGATAATGGTGTCATCAAGAATATTGTCTCGACTTTCGGCTACACTGGTATTCTGTTTACTGCCGTTATTAGTGGTTTTAATGTCGTTGTTCCAGTACCAATTATTGCCTTCTTTCCTTTTTTCATGGAATTAGGCTTTCATCCAATCATTGCAGTGCTTGTTATTGCGTTTGGGATGTCAGTTGGAGATTTTTTTGGATTTTTGATTGGCAGTGCTGGGCGTGAAGTCATAAAGCCAAAGGAAGGAAAGATACTCAAGCGGCTTGAGGACATGAGAGAGAAGCATTCACTCCTTCCACTTGTTTTTATGTTTTTTTATGCTGCATTCATGCCAATTCCAAATGAACTAGTCGTAATCCCACTTGCTTTTTTGGGGTACAGAATGTGGAAAGTTATGACTGTCATATTTCTTGGGAATATTATTTTCAATACAATTGCTGCTTTCGGTTTTACCCAAGCGTTTCAGCTTTTTTAAATTATGTTTGGTATTCATCCAGTAGAATGGTTCGCAAGTTTTCCACCTGAATGGGCAGTTTTTTTTCTTTCTATGATTCCAATCACAGAGCTCAGAGCTTCGATCCCGATTGGTATTGGTGTCTATGGAATTTCACCAATGGAAACCTGGATCATCGCTGTTCTTGGTAACATGTTGCCAACAATTTTTATTCTTCTTATTATTCCTCATGCACACGATTGGATACTGAGACAGAAGTTTGTCGGGAACTTTTTTCGAAAAAAGCTCGAAGGCGCAGAAAAATATTTTTCAGGCAAATATTCAAAGTATGGTTCAATTGCACTCATTCTGTTTGTTGGAATTCCACTTCCTTTCACTGGGGCTTGGACTGGATCTCTTGCCGCATTTATTTTCAATATTCCTTTTAGAAAAGCATTTCCACTCATCGCCATTGGTGTCTGTCTTGCTGCGACAATAGTAACACTGCTTACATTGTTTGCTGGGGGAACATTCAGACTTATTTTTTGAGGATATAAAAAGACCTGCCTACAGGTCTTTTTGTTGTATGCTCATTTTTATTCCAGGGTAAGTATTACAATTTCTGGAGGATTGAAAAGTCTGGCTCGTGTGCCAGTCTCACCAGAGCCACTTGTAACGAAAAGTTTCATGTCATTGTGCTCATTCAGTCCCTGGTACCACTGCTTTGGCGTAACATCATCAACTCTTCCAAGGGGGCCAATGAAGGGAAGTCTGATTTGTCCACCATGTGTGTGGCCAGAAACCATGAGATCGATATTTTGTTTACTGGTTTGCCATGTGGCTGCTGGGTTGTGGATCAGTGCAATAGTAGGAATATTCTCTTTTTCTCTTCTATTTAAAGCTAAGTAATCTAGGTTAAGTGACCAGAATTCGTCGCCACCAAAAAGATAAAATGGTGATGGGGTAGATGTTACTAATTCAATTTCATTTTGGAGGTGACGTACACCGAGATCTTCCAATCTTGATTTTGTCTGTGTCGTCACATTTCCGACTCGATACTTTGCTTCAGTAATTGCTTTTCCACCACCAATACCATATTCATGATTTCCGTGGATCGCATATGTTGGAATTTTTGATGCGAGGCGCTCAAGTGGCTTTAGATAGATTGATCCATCCTCATCCATGGTTGTATTATCCACTTGGTCACCGGCAATTAGAACGATGTCTGGCTGTTCTTTTAAGATTTTTTCCACCACATCATTCACGTGTTTTTCTTGTTTGTATTTTCCAACCTGAAAATCTGATACCAGTGCAATTCTAATAGGAGATTCTATGTGATCAATATCAATAGTTTTTCTCTGAACGATGAGAAGGTGTGGTTCAATAAAGCTTCCGTATACGAGTATGAGTGCCCCGAAGAGAAGCAGGGAGGAGATGAAAAGAGTAATTTTTTTATGACTATATTCCCAGCTCTTTTTGTCTCTTGATCTATGATACAACAAAACAGCCGCAGGAATAGCAGTTGCAACTAAGCCAATGCAAATGAGGAGGTCAAAAAAAAGTTTCATAGTGCCGAAGGAGGGACTTGAACCCTCACTCCCTTGCGGGAACGTGATTTTGAGTCACGCGCGTCTACCAGTTCCGCCACTTCGGCTTTTGTCTTTTTTTCATAGAAAAACATGCACAGTATAGCGATTATTGCGGCGCATGTCAATCTGGGGTATACTATACACGATTTCATATGTCACGTGTTATTGCAATAGTAAATCAAAAGGGTGGGGTAGGAAAGACAACCACTGCCATGAATGTTGCTGCTTTTTTATCTGAAATGGGAAAATTTGTACTCCTCGTAGATATGGATCCTCAGGGAAATGCAACAAGTGGTTTGGGATTTCCAAAAGAACAGGTTCCGTATGGCATTTATGAAGTGCTCTCTAGCCAGAAGCGATTTCATGATGTGATTCGGAACACTGCCCATGAGGGTCTTCGGCTTGTACCTGCAACACCAAATCTTGCAGGGGCAAATGTTGAGCTGGTGCAGGTAGATCGTAGAGAGTTTCAGCTGTCAGACATTCTCGAAGAGGCCAAGCATGCATATGATTATATTATTATCGATTGTCCACCATCTCTTGGGCTTCTCACACTCAATAGTTTAGTGGCAGCAGACGAGCTTCTCATTCCAGTTCAGGCAGAATACTATGCGCTCGAGGGGTTGGGACAGCTCATGCAGACTATTGGACTCATCAGAGAACACATCAAGCCAAATCTTTCAGTGCTTGGTGCAGTTATCACTATGTATGATAAGAGGACTCGGCTTTCTGAGGACGTCATGAATGAACTCTATCAATTTTTTCCAAATACTATATTTCGTAGCGTGATTCCACGAACAGTCCGGCTTGCTGAGGCCCCAAGCTTCGGTCAATCAATTTTTCATTATGATCCTCGTGGAAAGGGTGCACGTGCATATGAGCGTCTTGCTCGTGAGGTGCTGGAAAAGCATCAGATCTAACTTATAATGATTTTCTATGGCTCTTGGCAAAGGTCTTGGTTCTCTCATCCCACAACAGAAAATATATCGTCGGTTAAAAAAAGAAATGTCTGCTCCTCCGCATAGAGTTGACCAGATTTGGCATATTCCGCTGACAGAGATAGTCCCGAATGAGCATCAGCCAAGAAAGGAATTTGCCCATCAAGATCTTGAGGATCTTGTTTCTTCAATAAAAAAGCATGGGATTATTCAACCTATCACAGTTACAGAAAAAGAAGATGGTGGATATGAGCTCATTGCGGGAGAAAGAAGATTTCGGGCTGCAGAAGTTGCAGGCTTGGCGACAGTGCCTGCCACAGTGAGAAGTGCTTCGAGGCAGGAAATGCTTGAGCTCGCTCTCATTGAAAATATTCAAAGACAAGATTTGAATCCAATAGAAGAAGGGTTCGCATACAAACGCCTCATGGATGAGTTCGGTCTCACACAACAAGAGGTCGCAGACGGGGTAGGGAAGAGTCGTTCACAAGTTGCCAATCTTATGAGATTGCTTGACTTACCAGATCCAATTCAAAAAGCACTCATTGATGGAAAGATAAATGTTGGAAAGGCACGAGCTATACTTGGGTTGAAAGATGAGATAGAGCAGCTCAGAGTATTCAAAGAAATGACAGGCGAACAAGTCACTGTCCGAGATGTTGAGCGTTCTGTTGCACAGAGTGGGGGGGCCTCAAGAAAGGGTTCAGTGCGTCGAGATCCAAATATTCTTGCCCAAGAAGAAATGATAGAAGAACGCCTTGGTTCTAAAGTCCAAATTAGTAAAAAGGGGGACAAAGGAACTATCACAATACACTACTACTCAAATGAGGAATTGAAACGACTCATTGACGAGCTCACGTAATTGTTCATATAAAAGTAAAAATAATCCGCCATCTGGCGGATTATTTTTTTGGAAGAACTGATTTGAGCCAGCTTGTAAGTTTTTTCTTTTGCTGTTGCTTGATATGTATTTTTGCAGTATGTGTTTTTGCAAATTTGAGCCAGTCCTGACTAGGTCCCTTTCTATTTTTATCAGTGATAATTTCTACAACATCACCATTATGCAGTTCAGTATCTAGACTTGCCATCTTGTCATTGATGAGTGCGCCACTGCATTTGTCTCCGATTTCAGTGTGGATGTGGTATGCAAAGTCGACAGGAGAGGCTTTTTCTGGAAGATCGATAACATCTCCATGCGGTGTGAACACAAAAATACGTGACTGAAGAAAATCAACCTTCATTTCTTCTAAATCAGACAGTTTATTCAATATATCTTTTTGAATCTCAGCAAGCTCCTTTGCCCACTTGATTTCTTTTTTTGGAAGTCGAGCGCCATATTCATCATAATGCCAATGCGCAGCCACGCCGAACTCAGCTTCCTCATGCATTTCTGCTGTTCGAATCTGAAATTCTACGATCTCTCCATCTTCACCAAATACAGATGTGTGTAGTGATTGATACCCATTTGGTTTCGGTTGAGAAATATAGTCTTTGATTCTACCCTTCACTGGTTTCCAGACTGTATGAAGAATACCTAGGGTTGCATAGCAGTCTGCAACAGATTTTACAATAATTCGAATTGCAACCACATCATGGATCTTTGCAATCTGATTCTCTTTACGCAACATTTTCTTGTACAGGCTATATAGACGCTTGTTTCTGCCGTGTACAACAACAATTTCTACCCCAGCCTCAGCGAGTGCGTCACGAGCAGTCTTCTGCATATACTGTATATTTCTCTCTTTTCCTTTCAGTCGTTCATCTCTTAGTTTTTTGATTCGAGTAAATTCCTTTGGGTACACAAATTGAAAGGAAAGATCCTCTAACTCACCCTTCATCTCACCCATGCCAAGTCTATTTGCAATAGGCGCATAGATTTCAAGACTCTCCAGAGCTATTCGGTATTGTTTTTGTGGTGGAAGAGCGTCTAATGTCTGAAGATTGTGAATTCGATCTGCAAATTTGATAATCATAACTCTTACATCCTCTGCCATAGCAACAAACATTTTTCTGAGGTTTTCAATATACCTTTCAACGCCACGATACTTTAGCTTCCCGAGTTTCGTAATACCTCGAACCATAGAGGCAATCTCCACTCCAAAATTTTCCTCTACATCCTCTAGTGTTTTTGAGGTATCCTCTGGGACATCGTGGAGAAGTGTTGCACAGATAATCACAGGGTCGATTTTCATATTTGCGAGAATGTGGGCAGCTGTGAGTGGGTGCACAATGTAGGGTTCCCCAGATTTTCGTATCTGTCCACCATGTGCATCATTTGCAAAGTCGTATGCAAGCTGAACCATATCCAAGTCAGCTGTCTTGTGATAGACAGAAATTTTCCTTAGGAGCCCTTCAATTGTTTCTTTTGATTTTGACATGTATCTATAGTATCTTAGGTTGCATGGAATGACAAGGTTTGACTTGTAAGTCTTGACAGAGCACGCCTATTATGTTATATTGATATCGGTAATATTGAAGGTAAAAGATCTTAGCGCCAAAAGAAAACTCCAGTCGTAAGACCGGAGTTTTCTTATTTATTATCTTGCATATTTTTTCTCGTTTGCTATAATAGGCGCTGTAGCGTGCAGGAGGCCTTCATATTACCATAGGCATTGAGGTTACTCCGGCGCTACACTAAAGAGGCTCAAAATTGATTGAGCTTTTTTTGTACTTAATTTTTTTGCTTAAATGAGTTATTTTTTCGCAATAGACTGATTGTTAGTTTTTTCTATTAGATAGTCATATTTTTGATAAGTCTTACTTGACAAGGTTGTTACAATATGAGAGGATACAACGTTATCTTTTTTAGGTAACATATGCAGAAAAAGTAAAGAATACTACAGATGTAGTGTGTGTTTCTGCGTATATTCGTTCATTTTATAGACTTCGCCGATAATTGGTTCTCATGAAAATACATGGGGGTCATTTTTGGGCGAAGTCACAAAAGGTGATCTGTGAAATACACAGGTTGTCTGAGTAAAATCCTGCAAAAGCAGGCAGAGAGGGTAAAATGAAAAAGTTCAAGATGCTCCTGTTGTCAGGAGTGGTATTGGGATTCCTGGTCGGGGCTGCCTGTGGCAGTTCTGACCAAGAGTTGAAGAAGCAGCTGGTTGACACCAGGGCAAAGCTCGAGATGAAGACGGAGATCATCCGTCAGAACAACGACCGCTTTTTGGAGTTCGAGGGCGAGAAGAAACGGCTCCTTGCTCAGCTCAAGACTCAAAAGAGCAAGGTGACAGCCACTCAAGACAGCGGCGGTGAGCTTCAGAGGATCAGGCGTGAGCTCGCTGAGAAGAACAAGCTTCTCGTTAAGGCCATGGGGGAGAACAGGCAACTGCTTTCCGACATCGCGAGCAGAGACAAGAAGATTGCCTCGCTTCAGGCAACCACTCCGGCTGGGCAGCAGGCCGAATTGATCAGCGCCCTGCGTGAGCAGGTCGTGGCCGCGAAGAACGTATCCGAGGAGCGTCGTCGTCGGCTAATTTCGCTGGGCCATCAGGCTAAGCGGATTCATAACCAGGCGAAGCGTGGCACGATCGACACAAAGCGTACGCGGTACATGTACCGCTATGCTGCGTCCACGGGTCGGAGGGTTCAGCACGCCAAGGATCAGCTTCTCCGGGCTGATACGCGTGTCCAGCACTTGGCCGAGGGCCAGTCAGCACACCAGGTCGCTATCGCCATTGCCGTGAATGAGACTGCACTCAAGCGAGAGCGTGCCAAGAAGATGGGGTGGTATCACAAGGCAATGGCCTGCAAGCGAGAGCTCAAGAAGCTCGCCAGTGGAGATGCGGTAAAGGGATCTAACTCGACTCCGAGCAAGAAACTCGAGAACGAGAACGAGAAACTCCGCACCGAGAACGAGAAGCTCCAGCAGAAG
>JBDROX010000026.1:0-4568 GCA_043809645.1 Candidatus Magasanikiibacteriota bacterium
CTACCAGGATGAGTGCTCCAGCAATAACACCAAGATAATTTTTTAATACCCAAGCAAACATGCCAAAAATACCACCACCATTTCCTTCCAGTGCTTGAGTCCACATGACATGTGGTTCAAATCCAATATGAAAGAGGCTCGAGAGTGCGACGAAGAGAAGGACTGCACCAATGCCATGTGTTGGTCTGTAGCTGTAGTCCATGTCCTTCAGTACATACCAAGCGAAAACAAGGATCACAATGGGGACAGCAAATCTCATGGAACCAAAGAGGATAGAGAGGAGCCACTCATTGATCATTTCTCCCAGTGCACCTGCCTTTCCGAAGAAACTGAGGGCGACAATAGAAGCAATAATAACAAGGACAATGGATATAATTCCCCGAGAGAGTGTAGGGTCGAGTGAACTATAAGACTGTCTTCCGCGTCGAGACATAGATGTTTAATTATTTTGTTCTATTTTAACAGAAAAGTAGAGGTGTGGGAAGGAGGTGGGGGTGGCAGAAAAGTTAAAATTGTGAGAAAATAGAAGAGTAATCCCCAGAAATATATGACAACACTGTATTTCAAAGAAGGCATATCTATCTCGCCGTCTGAAATGAGGGGTGGTTTTTTTGCCAGTTTTGATCGAGATACCACAAAGGAAAGGAAAGAAATAAATGCTGAAAAAAAAAGAAGAACAGCAGAGGCAGGCCGAGATATATAGACGGCTTGCAGATGCGTATGGAGATGAAAAGCTTGACAGCATGCTTGAGCAAAGAGAACGAAAGGAGAGTTTCCAAATAGATGCTCTAAGATTTCTCGAAGATAATGACATCCTTCATTTTGAGAATGAGGCTGTCGTCTTGGATGTTGAGAAACTGTTATCAATCCAACCTTCTGCGATTGCCTATGACAAGAAGGGGCAGAGGTATCTTGGTAATAAATATGGATATATTGTTGAGGCATTCAAGGATATATACAAAAATTATCCAGAATTTTACAAGAAGGATGGGGTGAGAAATTTGGCAACGTTCCTCATGAATACATTTGACGGGGTTGATGTGGTTGACAAGAATGAATGGGAGGCTTGGGAAGAGAACGGACGAGAGGGAGAGGCACCAGAAGAGAAACCTGTATTTTATAAACCAAAGTCAAAAGATGCTGCATTTGATCCTGAGGAGATAAAGGAAAGCAAATTTCATATTGGTCTCTGGAATATAAAAGGCGAAAAACCAGAAACATATCCAATAGAAGGTAAGGAGGTTTCGTTCGTTGAGGCATCATTTGCAGCGCTTGTCTATCACCCAGAACACGGCGATGGAGAGAGAGATGAATAAGGAAGGCTTCAGGTCACATTTCGGGACGGGGAGAGAAAACCAATCACAGGTGATTGGTTCATGCGAGATAGTGGTTTTTCTGGTGAAAGAAAATACAAAGAAAGTGGTGGTTTTTATTCTTCACCAAGAGAGTATCTTTTGAAAGGAAATTTTCCAGAATTACAGTCGCATGACTTAGTTCGCCCGACTGATTTTTTTTCATATGGAAAGTCTGAGGCCAGCAAAATATTTGGTCAGTGGAATGATGTGTGTGGAAAGAGGATTGGCTCAGCGACTATTGACCGAGTGCAGTATGTGCTTGGTTCACAATTCGGTAGAAATAAAGGAAGGTTTCGTGTACATAAGATAGACGAGGACATTGCTGGTATTGTCAGTGTAGATGAGCGGGGAAATGATGAAGCACTGACCCATACATTTTCTCTGGTTGATCCAGATGATACACGTGTGTATGTTGGCAAAGATTCGAAAGCCCAGCGAAAGTTCGGTAAACGTTCTGGGCTTGAGATATTTCCCTATGAAGAGCAAGGAGATAATTTGTTCCTTGAAAAAAGAGAGGGAGAGACAGAGGAAGAATTTCAAAATAGAGCAGCTGCAAATAGTTTTTCTGAACTTATCAAAGCAAAGCAAGAGCTTGTCCAAAAGACAGGGGTGTCACTTGAGGGTTTGTCACCAAGAGAGCAAGGAGAATTCTTGCAGTTTTTTATGGGGGCTGACGAAGATACAAAAGAAGAGCTCTATTGGTTTGTAAGTATTTTTCAGAAACGCGGACTTAGAATATTTTTGGCACTACAATACGATATTGGTGCAGCAAAGAAAATCTTGAATATAAATAGAAAGTTTGAAATTCCAGAGGCTGCTGTTATATTTGAAAAATATTCAGATATTGTAGGTTTGGCTGAAAACGTTGATATAGAACTTGAGAGTTTTTTTGAAATGCCAGAAAAAGCGCAGGAACTAGACAAGCCAAGAGTTACAGAAGAAATAATGAAGCGTGCTGGTAGGATTCTCACTGAATATTCAAAAAAAGGTCAGACAAAGGACAGAAAGATTGCAGATTTTGTAAAAGAACTAGATGAAATCAAGGAAGATATTATTACTTTTGCTTCTATTTTTAAGTCCGCCTATCGAGGTCAAAAAGATCTTTCTTTTGAAGATGTGAGAGGTCTCGAGCTTGAAAGCACGGATGATGTTTCTGCCTATCGCATAGAAATGGAAGATATTATCAAGAGAAACTATGAAGGATCGCCACTTCTCGGTGGTGTTCTCAAGGGATTCCAGAGTGCTATGGAAAATCCAGACAATACATTTTATATCTTAAAAAAAGATGACAAAGTCATCTCATTCGATCGGTTTGAGGAAAAAAATGGACAAGATCAGTATGGTCGAACTCTCGTAGAGTTCGCATCGTTTAATACAGACCCACACCTCCAGCAGTCATCGATTGGAACAGCAATGATGCGAGAGACTCTTGATAGGCAGGCGAAGAACCATACCATCGTTGCCGATACTGACCCAACAAGTCCGATTTGTCCGTACTATGTGCAGAAGGCCGGCTTCGTTATCACTGGTGCGCAGGAGTACAAAGGAACGGGTCATTATGTTTTTTCAATAGAGCGAGATGACAGGGCAGAGTATGATGTGCTTCGCGCTAATATCGACCTCGGGAGTCTAGAGGAGGCTGCAGAGCGAGCCATGGATTATATGAGCGTAAACCCTGGCACGGTTTTTTCTGGATATTATAAAAAAGGAGATCGATACTATGGTGAGCTTGCAGTAAAGAAAGATGAAATTCAGGGAGAAGCAGACTGATTAATATGATTTGAGAGTGCCCCAGATATATTCAAAGAGTGATCTGTGCATGTCATACACTTCCTGGTCTTGGATAATCACCCCAACCATTTTTTCTTTTGTGAGTGTGAGATATGAAACTTTTCCATCATAGATCTGCATCACATTCTTGAATGGATGTGCCTCTCCTCCGATGAATCGGATGTCTGTGGTATCAACATGATACGTTTTCAAATAGTCTCTTGCAAAGGGAGTATCAGCAATGATCGCTCTTTTTTTTATTCCAAGATTATCTCGTTTTTTGACATACGCCTTATTCACCTCATTGATATGTTTTGTAATAGCTTCTATGTCAGCAAATGTGAGGATTGTTTCTTTTGAAGTGAGAGAATCTTCGAGTATAGCCTGCATACCATCCTCTCCTTCAAAGAATCTCACGCCAGCCTTGTTCTGCGCTAGATTGTAACTCCCAATGAGACTCCGTACTGTCTCTCCCATCTCTCCTTCTAGAAGTGCAACTTCGCGCTTTTTTTCTTCGAGCAGTCCAAAGAGTTTGTTTGGGTGGACAGGTCTATAGAATGCATTGCGTCCTTCCTTGCGGTATTCCACATACTCTCTAGAAAGAAGGTCTGCGAGAGCATCATAGACACTCGCGCGGGAGAGGGTGGTGTGCTGAAGAACCTGAGGAACCGTAGATTCACCATTTTCTACGAGTATGAGGTAGATCTCTGCGACTACTGGCTCGAGGCCAGCGTCTATGAGGGTTTCGTGTATAGGGGGCATATGTTGGAGATTAGAGAATGGAGATTAGTTATTTTTTGAGGTGGTTGATGTATGAATTGAGTCGTTTGGTGAGTTCTTCGTACTTCTTATTAAGATGTTCAAATTCCTCTTTGCTTATTAGTTTTTGACCATATACAACGGCTAGATGACTTCTTGTTTCAAATATTTCTCCACGAGAGATATAGAGAACTCTCTTCTTGTCTTGATAATGATATCTTCCATGCGACTCTGCAATATTTGCAATAACAGAGTTAGCAGATCTTCGAATTTGGCTCGTTAGGCCGTATTTTTCAGTTTCTGGGAATGTGTCACTTAAGCTGTAGATTTTCATCAATATTTCATACCCAATTTTCCAAATATCAAGTTGGTGGAAGTCTGTGTACATAGGGGGTTGGAGATTGGAGATTGGAGAATGGAATACTAGAGACTGGAGATTGAATTGCTATAGAAGAGTATACGTGTGTAGCACAATCCCTAATCTCTATTCTCCATTTTGCCTTTATTTTAGCCAAAATATCCACTTCCTCTCTTACTAGTTCAATCACACAATACTTGCTATTTGGCTAAATCTACAACTATTATAGCATATATCTGTATATTTGTCAAGTAGTTACTAGACAGGTCAAATAGTATCATGCGTAGCTTAAATAAGCCATTTTTGTATATATCAAATACCTATTT
>JBDROX010000027.1:0-4357 GCA_043809645.1 Candidatus Magasanikiibacteriota bacterium
CATGCACTCGAAAATAGTCTCATGGATGTGATGGTGCGGTATCAGAGAATGAATGGAAAGAAAGTCTTACTTCTTCCTGGAACAGATCATGCGGCTGTTGCAACGCAGGCACGAGTTGAAAAGAATTTGATTGCAGAGGGAATTGAAAAGCCAAGAGAACACTTTGGTCGTGAAGGTCTTCTTGAAAAAATTCGTGAATATGCAGAAGAGTCGAAGGCGACGATTTTGAAACAAGTAAGAAAAATGGGAACCAGTTGTGACTGGGGTCGGTTGGCATATACATTTGATGGGGAAAGAAGCAAGGCAGTGAATGAGGTATTCAAAAAGATGTTTAACGATGGACTTATTTATCGAGGATATAGGGTGGTAAACTGGTCTGTGAAGGGCCAGTCCACATGTAGTGATGATGAATTGGTATATGTCGATCGAAAGGCAAAGATGTATACGTTCAAATACTCCAAAGATTTTCCTTTTACCATTGCGACAACTCGACCAGAGACAAAGCTTGGTGATACTGCTGTTGCTGTTCATCCAGAAGATGAGAGATACAAGGAATATATTGGAAAAGAATTCCCAGTTACTTTTTGCGGAGTAAATTTGAAGCTTAAAGTAATCACGGATGAACATGTTGATCCTGAGTTCGGGACTGGTGCTCTTGGTGTGACGCCAGCACACAGTGGAACAGATTTTGAGATGTTTGAAAAACAAAAAGCTGCTGGGGATGAAATTGAGTTGATACAAGTTATTGGTGAAGATGGCAGAATGACTGATAAAGCTGGGGATGATTTTTCAGGCTTGCCAGTTGATGAGGCAAGAGAGAAGGTTGTCGAGTGTCTAAAAAAAGACGGACTTCTTGTTTCTGAAGAAGAAATCGATCAAAATGTTGGGACGTCGGACAGATTTGGTGATGTGGTGGAGGCAATTCCAATGACACAGTGGTTTGTTGCAGTGAACAAGAAGATTCCAGGGCGAGACAAGACGCTCAAAGAATTGATGAAAGAAGCGGTCGAGACAGGGTTGAGTAGTGATAAGGAGAAACAAGTTACCATCACACCAAAGCGGTTTGAAAAGATTTATTACAACTGGATAGATAATCTGCGAGACTGGTGTATTTCACGACAAGTGTGGTGGGGGCACAGGATTCCAGCATGGTTTTGTTTAATGTGTGAGGATGAAAAAGATAATGTCAATCTTTTCAAAAAAACAAATTCTGAAAATATTTATGAAGTTGTTCCTTTTTTAATAATGAAAGGCGCAAAGCCGATTGCTGTTGGAGATAGACCGGAGAGTTGTCCTGTTTGTGGCTGTAATAAAGAAGACAAAATTGTTCAAGATCCTGACACACTCGATACCTGGTTTAGCAGTGGTCTTTGGACGTTTTCAACCCTTGGTTGGCCCACCTACGCCGAAACGGCTACGGCGGGCAAGCTGGGCAAAGAAAATGATCTTGCAAATTTCCATCCTACTTCTTGGATGCAGATGGGATATGAGATTTTGTTTTTTTGGATGGCAAGAATGATTCTCATGTCTACATATAATTTCGGTGATATCCCATTCAAAGATGTATACATTCATGGATTAGTTCGAAATAAGGATGGAAAGAAATTTTCTAAGTCAGATGGAAATGTTGCAGACCCACTAGATGTTATTGAGAAATATGGGACAGATGCACTTCGCTATAGTCTTCTGTCAGGAATTTCTCCAGGAAATGACATGCGTTTTTACGACGAGAAAGTAGAGGGTGCCCAACATCTCGTGAACAAGCTTTGGAACATGTGCCGGTTTATGCTCATGAATATTCCCGAGCCGAAGAAAGATATTGAAAGACCGGGGCCAAAGACAGATTCTGACCAAACCATCTTGCGACGGATTGATGAACTCACCGCGGATATTAAAGAAGATTTTAAGGGATATAATTTTTCTGCTGGGGCCGAGCGACTGCGTGCGTTTACCTGGGATGAACTCGCAGATTGGTATTTGGAGATTGCAAAAATTGAAGGAGACAAGGGAGATATACTGAATCACTTATTGAATCGATTTATGATGCTGTGGCATCCGTTTTTACCATTTGTGACAGAGGTAATCTGGAAAGAAATGTATGGTGAAGATGCCGTGCTCATGGTGGAACAGTGGCCAATTCTTGAGATGGGCGGTGGGTCATCAGAGACAGTGAGTGGCTTTAGTTTGTTGCAAAGTGCTGTCGTGGGTATTCGTTCACTCCGCGCGGATTATCACATCGAGCCGGCGAAAAAATTGAATGTTCGGATGAGTGCTGGAAAATATGTTCATTCTTTTGAGGAGAACAGAGATGTCATAAAAGGCTTAGCTAGGTTGAACGATCTAGAGATCGGAGAGGATTTGAAGAAGAAAGAGGGGGAGGTAAGCTTTGTAGATGTCGGTATCGAAGTCTTTATTGATCTATCAGGAGTTGTCGACATCGAAAAAGAAAAACAGCGTCTTCAAAAAGAAATCGACACCATAAAGCCTTACATGGTAAGCTTAGAAAAGAAGCTTGATGGAGATTTTACAGAGAAGGCGCCGGCGGATGTGGTAGGACAAGAACAGAGGAAGTTGGATGATGCAAAAGAAAAACTCACAAAGCTTGAGGTACAGATTTCTCAACTCATATAGTCATATGAAAGAAGATTTTCTCAAAAATTTGACTGACGAACAGAAAGAAGTCCTTCTTCGTGATACAAGTGGAAATGATATTCCTGATTTTCTCGAGCATGGAATTTTGCCGGAAGAGCTTGGTATAAAAACGGGTGAGCCTATGGATGAGCAGAATAGAACGGTTCGAAAAGGAAGGTTGAAATTGATGGCAAAGTTTGTCCGTGTCAGTAAACTCAAAGAACAGATGGCAAATGGACAGGGCCTGTCATTTCAGCAACTCATGGAAGAAAACGCACAGTCGAGAGTAAAACAGTGGATTCCTTATATTATTCTTATCGACGCCTTGGTGATGGGTGTCGTGCTCTATTTTGTCTTTCGATAATATGAATATCAATACCGATGCAAAGCAGATCGAAGAGCTTCTTTCCCGCGGGGTTGAGGCTATTTACCCAACGCGCGAGTTTCTTGAAAAACGATTAAAAAGCGGTGAACAACTTACTATTTATACTGGTTACGACCCAACCGGCCCGACGCTTCATATTGGTCACGGTATAACATTGCTCAAACTTAGACAGTTTCAACAGCTTGGTCACAAGATCATCATGCTCATCGGCGACTTCACAGGAATGATAGGTGACCCAACTGATAAATCTTCTGTGAGACAAAAGCTCACTCGTGAGCAGGTTATGGAGAATTGTAAGGAATACCAGAGGCAGGCAGCTTCTGTTCTTGATTTTGTAGGAGAGAATTCTGTTGAGCTCAAATATAATAGTGAATGGTTCAGAAAGATGACATTTGAAGACGTGGTAGAACTTGCTTCTCATTTCACTGTCCCTCGACTCTTAGAACGTGACATGTTTCAGGAACGGCTTCGACAGGAGAAGACAGTGTATCTGCATGAGTTTCTTTATCCAATCATGCAAGGATATGACAGTGTAGTGATGGACGTAGATGGAGAGGTTGGCGGAAACGATCAGACATTCAACATGCTTGCAGGACGAACGCTTATGAAAGATATGGAAAACAAAGAAAAGTTCGTTGTTGCTATGCGTTTGCTTACCGACACTTCTGGAAAAAAGATGGGGAAGACAGAGGGGAATATGATATCCCTCGATGATTCTCCAGAAGAGATGTATGGAAAGGTCATGAGTTGGACAGACGAGGCTATTATCAATGGTTTTGAACTCTGTACCGCGATGCCGACAGATCAGATTGATGTCATGAACGAAGAAATGAAATCAGGTGCAAATCCAAGAGATATTAAGATGAGGCTTGCGTCTGAGGTGGTGAAAACATTTTTGGACGAAGACGCCGCTATGAAAGGACAAGAGCATTTTGGCAGTGTGGTGCAAGGAAAAGAAAAACCTTCTGACATGAGAGAACATCGTGCACAGTCCCAAAATCTTGTTGACGTCCTTGTAGAAGCAGGTCTTTGTCCAAGCAAGACTGATGCGCGTAGAACTATCGAACAGGGTGGAGTAAAGCTCAATGATCAAAAGGTTGATTCAATTGATGCAACGATACAGCCAGGAGATATAGTACAGAAAGGGAAGAGGGGTTTTGTTCGAATCGTATAATCAATTTGTACTTTATAAGGCTATGATACAGAAAATAAAAAAACAAATTGGAGATATGTTAAGCGAGGTTATTGTTGCTGATAAGATCGAGCTAGTAGTTCCGCCAGATCCGAAGATGGGGGACCTTTCTTTTGGTTGTTTTGATATTGCAAAGGAGAAGGGTGTGA
>JBDROX010000028.1:0-58611 GCA_043809645.1 Candidatus Magasanikiibacteriota bacterium
GGAAAAGGGTATAAGTATAATCCAAATTTTGATGGTGATGTGGAGCAGGAGTATCTTCCAGAACAACTCAGGGGAAGAAACTACCTTGGAAGGTAGTTTATTTTTTCATTTTTAGTCTTATCATTGTGAGGAAGAAACCAATGATATCTTTTTTTGAAAGTTTCGTTTTACCTTTTTTTCTGTCAATAAAGGTGACTGGAACTTCTTTTATTTTGCATCCTGCTTTTTGAATTCTGTACAGGAGTTCTTCCTGAAATGCGTAGCCACTACTTTTGATTGTACCCAGGTCAATTTTTTCAAACACTTCTTTCTTTAAACACCTGAATCCTGCAGTAACATCTCTGGTTTTTAGTCCAAGGAGTGTTCTCGACAGTAACATTGCTCCTCCGCTCATCATTTCTCGAACGGGTCCCCAGCCAATAATTTTTCCTCCTGAAATCTTTCTCGAACCAATGGAAACGTCTGAGTCACAGCAGGTATCTAGAAGTTTCGAAAGATCCTTCGGGTCATGAGAAAAGTCTGCATCCATCTGAAAGATGTGTGAGGCTCCCATCTCGAATGCCTTCTTGAAGCCTACTATGTAGGCACTTCCAATACCAAGCTTCTCTTTCCTTTTTAAAAGTGTGAGTGGAAAAACATCTGAAAGTCTATTAACTACATTAGCTGTACCATCAGGTGAATTATCGTCGACAACAATAATCTCAAGATTTTGTATACCTTGATCGAAGATTTGTTTTATGAGGTCTTCAATATTCTCTTTCTCATTGTATGTTGGAATAACGATGATCGGGTGCATAGAGCGTGGACAAATTCGCGCACATTGACTATAGTAGATATATGAAAAATCAACAGTATAAAATCTATTCTACAACGAAATCAGCTTGGAACGCAATGTACAGAGCAGTTTCGGATGCAAAAGAATCAATTTACTGGGAGATGTATATTTTTATGGATGATGACGCTGGAAAAAGATTTTATGATAAATTTGAGGAAAAGTCAAAGAGTGGAGTGGACGTAAAACTTGTTGTTGATGCGCTTGGAAGTTTTTGGGTTTCAAAAAGGAGAATTCAGTCGATGAAGAAAGCAGGGGTAGAACTTATTTTTTTCAACGAGAGAAAGAAGAAATATCGAGGGCTTTGGAAGATGTTGTTGTCTAGAACCCACAGAAAGATTCTGATCATTGATGAGAATATAGGTTTCATCGGCGGGGTTAATATTAGACAAGATATGCAGGACTGGCCGGACCTCCTTATACGTCTTGATGGGAAGGCGGTACATTCTCTGCTTCGAGCCTTTGCAAAAAATTATATTATCTCTGGTGGAAGTAAAAAAAAGGTTAAACATCTATTAACATATAAATTTCGTGTTGCACGTGACAAAGAAGATTTTGAATTTATCTATGATGATGGTGGTAGTAAGAAATCTAAATCAAGAAAAATTTATACTGAAGCCCTATTCAAAGCACGAGAACGTGTTATTCTTTTTTCTCCATATTATTTTCCGGATAGAGAATTTCTAAAAGCACTCTGGGCTGCAAAGAAGCGTGGTATTCGCGTTGATCTTCTCATTCCGTATAGAACAGATCTTCGTATTGCGACCTATCTCGCGTATGGACTTTTTTCAGTGCTTTACAAGCACGGAGTTAGCATCCATATGTCAAAGAACATGATGCATGGAAAGGGTGTGATAGTTGACGATGACTGGGCGATGGTTGGAAGTAGTAATATTGATCAGATCAGTTTTTATGATAATTACGAGGCCAATGTACGGGTACGAAATAAGAAGTTTGTGAGGAATCTAAAATTCACTGTGCTAGGCTGGATCAAGAAGGCGGAGAAGTTTAATCTTAAACATCATCAGAAAAGGGGAAAAATCTCGAAAATGAAAGAATGGTTTGCGCTCCGGCTTGCGAGGATTTGGAGTAGGAGGTAAGTCTTTACTTTTTAATAATAATGCTTCTTTTAGATTTGGTGACGTGTTCTATAGACACGTTTTTTGTTTCCTTATTTTTTATAAGCTTCCCAATTTTTTCTGGCCATTCGATGACAATGACAGTGTTAGAGTTTCCAAGATAATCTTCAATTCCAATTTCAGTAAGATCTTTTTCACTTTCTAGTCGATATGTGTCGATATGAACAAGCTTTTGTATGTTTGCTTGCTCTACGTCATATACATTCATGAGAGAGAATGTAGGACTTGTAATATCGTCGTTAATATTCAGGCCCTGTGCTAGGCCTTTTACAAACGTTGTCTTTCCTGCACCTAGATCTCCGTGCAGTAAAACAATGTCACCGCCACGAAGTGTGGAAGCAAATTCAGATGCCGCTTGCATTGTTTCCTCTGCAGAGGAAGTTGTTCGTCCTTTCATACTATGATGGAAGAGGAAACGAGCCGCACATCTCTTCAACTTCACTTCTAATCTGTTTGAGATGATTCTCATTGTTGTTATGTGATAATGCATTGTGAATAAATTTTGCAATAGTTTTCATTTCTTTTTCTTTCATACCGCGGGTCGTAAGTGCTGGGGTTCCCATTCTGATGCCAGATGGGTCAAATGGTTTTCTTGTGTCGTGGGGAACAGTATTCTTATTGACTGTAATCCCCGCCTTTCCAAGAGCGTCTTCTCCTTGTTTCCCAGACATGTTTTTATTGCCAAGGTTGATGAGGAGAAGATGTGTTTGTGTTCCACCAGTTACTAGGTCATATCCATGGCTCAGAAATTCATCTGCAAGAACTTTTGCATTTTTCACAATCTGCTCTGCATAGGTTTTGAATTCAGGTTGCATTGCCTCCTTCAGCGCTACAGCGATGGCTGCTGTCTGATGATTGTGTGGGCCGCCCTGAATTCCAGGGATGATCGCTCTGTCAACAAGTGTTGGAATATTTTCTTTTCTTCGCTCTACCGCTTTGAGTGGGGTTGATGAATTTCCATTACACAGAATCATGGCACCACGTGGTCCACGGAGTGTTTTGTGTGTTGTAGTCGTCACAACGTCAGCTATTCCCACAGGATTTGGGTGTTGATTTCCTGCAACGAGACCTGCGACGTGCGCCATGTCTGCGAGATGAAATGCCCCAACTTCATCAGCAATTTCCTGATACTTTTCCCATTCGTATTGCTGAGGATATGCACTGCCACCAGAGACAATGAGTTTTGGTTTGTGCTCTAGAGCAAGGCGCCTCATTTCATCTACATCAATGAAACCATCTTCTCGACAGCCATACTGAATTGAGTTATAGATTTTTCCAGAAAAGTTAAGTTTGAGTCCATGTGTCATGTGTCCGCCGTGAAAGAGTTTGAGTCCCATGACAGTGTCACCTGGATCAACAAGGGCAAAGTAGATTGCAAAATTTGCAGGGCAGCCAGAGTGAGGCTGGACATTTGCATGGTCGGCGTGGAAAAGTTCTTTTGCACGATCACGTGCGAGATTTTCTACTGCATCAACATTCCCGCATCCGCCATAGTAGCGCATGCCAGGATACCCTTCGGAATATTTATCCGTGAGTCTACTGCCAAGCGCTTCAAGGACTGCGGGAGATGTGTGATTCTCTGATGGGATCATCTCGAGTCCTTCTGTTTGTCTTTTAATTTCTTTTTGAATAAGGTTATATATTTTGGGGTCTTGTTGCTGTAGGTTTGTCATATTTTTAAATAAAATAGAACACGAATAAAAATAATTAAACGAATAATAACGAATTTGTTTAAACCCATTTAATCCGTCAGATTCGTGTTCTATTGAAATTCAAGTGTCTCAAAAATCATGTTATTCGTTTTCTTTAATATAATCTTCGATTATCTCTCTGACATTTGGTGCACAGTTTTCTTGCAGGTTGTGTATGTCGTACCAGCCCCATTCGATCACTTCCTCGCCAGGCCGCACTTCTCCAATCCTTTTTGCAAGATAATGTGCAAGGATTGCGAGTTTGTCTTCTGCTTGTGGCCTTTTGACAGCCAATGTCCGAAGTGGTCTGATTATTTCAAGATAAACCCCCATTTCTTCCACAACCTCTCTTTTGCATGTTTCCTAAAGTGTCTGCGAAAAATCTTCAATCATACCGCCAGGGAACATGAAGATTGTTTCACCATGAGGTTTCTTTTCTCTGTTCAACAGAACTTTACAGTCTTCAATGATGACTGGCTCTGATGCAATAATTGTGTTTGGTGGGAGGTACATGCGTTACTTCTCTTATTCTCCTTTTAGTTTCGCCATTTCCATTTTGCATGCCTGTAGAGCCAGGTCCAATTCTTTATTCCTTAATTTAAGTTTATTTCTTTCACGCATAATACGAATGGTTTCTTCGTTTCTAGCTTGAAATAATTCTTGAAAATTATCAATTGGATTACTGGATTCTCTCCACCGTTTGTTCTGTTCTTTTTTGTATTTGTACGATCGTATGTCAGCCTCGCGTCTGAGAGCACCCATCAGTTGCCATGCTGCGACCATTGGGCTTTGTGGTGGTGTGTCAAAGTTTTTGTATAGCTCCTCCGGGTTTGTAGTTTGTTGGCTATCCGTATCCGTGATCGCCCCAAGTGTGGCACCTCCGGATGCAACGTATGATCTTAGTTCCCATCCCTCAGGGATTTGCTCTTGCTCAGAATCTTCAAGATCATTGATATCCTCCGTCAATCTTTTAAAATGACGTTCTAATTCCTCTCTAGATAATAAGTCTTTGTGATCTACCTCTCCAAAAATATCGTTATTCAATTCATTGAAAAGTTCAATAAGCCTTGTTCCTTGTTTTTCACTTGCACCATATTTTTCTCGATAAAATGTTATAGTTGCAGCCTCATCTCCAAAAAGTTGTTCTATTTGGTCGGCATGAATAACTTGCTCGAGGTCCACATCTGAATCTATAAGGATGCTGTATTCATCACCACCATCTCTACTTACTTCTACGACTGGTTTCCTTTCTAGGCCCTGCACAGCACTTATCCTTTTTAATACTTCTCGAATTGCCTTGCTTACTTCTGTTTGTGCAATATGGGCGACACGTCGCAGGTATTCGTCACCTTTGGCGTGGGATTTAGTAGCGTCATTAACAGCTTTGAGACCACGCACATCAAAGGAAAGGAGTGCGAGCTTGCTTGCGTTTTTCTTTAGCCCACCGTCCCTGTCTCGCATCTTAATTATTCTGCGTACGATTTCTTCATTCATCTTTTCTCTTGTCATTGCTCTAGTGAGATAGTCACGAGAAGAGAGCCTATGAAGGAGTATCTGATACTCTTGATCAGAGAAGTGTTGACGATTTGGGTCCTGATCACGCAGTGCTTCTACCTTTGCAGCCACTTCTTCAATTGGAGTAATTTGTGCCTCACCTTCACCTTCAATCGCCTCTATGCATGCTAATGTATATTCTTTTGGCGAAAGAATCTCCTGATTTGTTGACTCAATTTCTCGTGGAGATCCTCCAAATTCTGATTGTGACATATTATTTTTATATAAAATCTAGACTTAGTATACATTGTATAAAAAAAAAGAAAAGCGATATGCTTTCTTATGAAGGGGTGTGCCGTCGCTTCCTCCTCCTGTTGTTGGGGTTAGTGGTTCGGGTGAACCGTGGAAGCGACGGCACGTGGTGCCGACAGCGATCTTGATAGGACTAGCTCTCATGATGCTTGTCCTTGTTGTCGTCGTCGTCCGTGCGGATGCACGGGTTGAAGCAGACCCTACCCTCGGTAGGAATGCGTCTCCTGATCGGCACGTAGGTGAAGGAATGGTCGTCCTTCGTCTCCTGATCGCCCTTGTCGGGCAGGTACGGAGGCATAGCCTTCCTCCTTTGCGTGGTGGACACAATTATCCATAATTAGTAGACCATAGCCAGCAAAATGTGTCAAGCCACTTGTCCCCATTCTGTCTCTATGGAGCAAAAAAGTCGGATTTTTGACAGCTCATATTTTATTATATTTTTTAAATTGTTTTCACCATGTACGTCCCTTTCTTCCTGTATGCAAGCTTTCGGTAGTATCCTCGTACACCAACGCCAGAAATCACGGCAATATGTTTAAAGTCGTGGGTTTTTGCAATTCTCTCAGCTTCTGCGACAAGCTTTTTTCCAAGACCTTTGTGTTGACTTGCCGATGTGTCTTGTTTGCCAATCCCAACGAGCTGTCCGTAGGTGTGAAGTTCGCGAATGAATGCCAAAGATTGAAGATTAAAGATTAAGGATTGTATTGATGGTAATCGTAAACGAAGAAAACCGAAGACGGCGTTTCTACCTTCGTCTTCGAAGCTGAGGAAGTATTCTGTTCCGCCGGTTGTTTTGTATTGTTCAGTGAAAAGTTTTAGAGTTTTAGAGTTGCAGCGTTCTGATTTTACGTGACCTACTTCACGGCAGCGTAGGCACTGGCATTGTTTCCCTTGTTTTTGTAATTCCTTGGCAAGTGCTTCGCGAAGATTCGTTATTTTATTTCCTGCAGAGATTTCATCTGTTGGGATGTCCCGAATTAGCCTAGATATTCGACAGTAGCGCGGTGTTGCAAGTTTCATTGCAAGGAGTGCTTTGAAAAGTTCCTTATCTCCGTACGGCTTGTACCTACCATCCTCGAGCCATTCATGAAGCACTGCAGACTTGATGACTGTGTTTGGGTAAATCTTCACCATGTCTGGCTTGAAGCCTGGGTCTGCAAAAAGTGATTCATACATTTCTACATCATGCTCTGGAGTCGTGCCGGGGAGGTCTGGCATGAAGTGGAGATCAACCTTGAATCCAGCACTTCGCAGGAGGAGCATTGCATCTTTGAACTGTTGAACTGTGTGCCCACGTTTGACTAGATGTAGTATTCGATCATCTGGTGCCTGCAATCCTAGCTCGATTCGTGTACAACCTTGTTTCCTCATATAAAGAATTGTTTTTTCAGAGACTGCATCCGGTCTTGTTTCGAGCGTGAGACCGATAATCTTGTATATTGCTTTTTTATCGTTATATTCCTGCTCAATATCAATAAGCTTCTGGAGTTCTTCAATTGTTTTGTTTTTATAGTCATCGAGGCACCCCACTTGTTTCCTACGAGAGAGGTTATTGCATGCTTTGAAGGATTCGATAATAAACCAGTACTGATATTTGATTGGATATGCATTCCATGTTCCACCTTTGATAATATATTCAATCTTGTCGCATGGGTGTCCATTGCTCTCGAGCATTTTTATTCTTCGCTGCATCATGAAGTATGGATCGAATTTGAGACTCAACGCACGCGCTGCTGCAGGTTCGCTGGCCAGGTAGCTCTTTGGCATTCTGGCTTCTGTAGGGCAGTAGACACATTGTCCTGGACAGGCATAGGGTTTTGTTAGTGATGTGATGACGGCAATCCCAGAGAGGGTTCTGATATCAGCTTTGCGCATGAGAAGGAGGAAGTTTTTGTTTGGTTCAATTCTTTTCTTTTTCACTAAACTCTGGTACGCTTTCAGGAGTTCTCTGTTCGAAGGTTGCTGAGTTTTGATCTTCCCACAGACTTTGCGTTTTGCATTATCAAAATCAACCTTCGTTATTGGAGACATTTCAATAATTTTTTCTATAATTTGTTCTATTTCATTCTCCACACGTATGGATTATATTCAGAAAAATAAGGATGCGTATAATAAGATCTCAAAGCCATTTGCCAGCACTCGGCTCATTCTTTGGGATGATCTGATTCCTCTGAAGCAGTATACCAAAGAAGGGGATAGGGTGCTCGATGTTGGCTGCGGAACTGGTCGATTGTACCAGCTTTTTGATGGTTTGTCCATCCGTTATACTGGTATTGACCAGAGTGAAGGGCAGCTCAAATTTGCGAAAAAAGACTATTCTAAGGGAGAATTTTTACCAGCAGAAATGACGAGTGTTCCTTTTGGCGATAGTGAATTTGATGTGGTGTACTGCATTGCGACACTTCACCATCTTCCGGATGAAGAAATGAGGAAAGCTTCACTAGAAGAAATGAAACGAGTGTTGAAGCCTGGTGGGCGAGTAATTTTGACCAACTGGAATTTAGATTCTGACTGGGTCGCAGGGAAGATGAGAGATGGAGACTGGAAAAGAGATGGTGATCACTTTGACATTCCATTTCAAACTGGTGATAAGAAGATTCATGGGTGGAGACATTATTGGAGACTTACATTTGAATATTTAGAAAAACTATTCAGAGAAGTAGGGCTTGAAACCGAACACCAATATTATTCAACTCGTGGGAAGGAAACAGATATTAAAATTGGGGATAATATTGTCTCAATTTTGAGGCTTAAAAATTGAAGATCTGGAGGTACTCAACCCTAGTAGTTTTGTGTTATACTTCTATTGAGTCGTGTTATGTGACTCGTGTCTTGTAAACTTATGCCTACTCATCATCTCCAAAAAGCAGGACAGAAGGAAGAAGTACAAGAAGATGTATGTCTTTTTGGGCAGACAAATTACCGCAATCAAATGCGACGTTTTGGGATCAAGACAGATGATAGGCGTAGGCACATGTATGTAGTTGGGAAGACTGGCATGGGAAAGACCACAATGATGGAAAACATGGTATTGCAAGATATTTATAAGGGTCATGGTATTGGAGTTGTAGATCCTCATGGAGACTTCGCAGAAAAGATCATTAACTATATTCCGAGCAATCGTGTGAATGATGTCGTCTACTTCAATCCTGCAGATATTAATTTTCCAATTGGATTTAATATTCTCGAAGTTGAGAGCGAAGAACAAAAGCACTTGGTAGCATCTGGGCTGATGGCAGTATTTAAAAAGATTTGGCCAGATGTATGGAGTTCTCGAATGGAATATATTCTCAATAATACCATTCTTGCACTACTCGACTATCCCGGTTCAACACTACTTGGAATTAATAGACTTCTTGGTGACAAAAAATATCGAAAAAAAGTTGTTAGAAAATTAACAGACCCAGTCATCAAAGCATTTTGGCAGAATGAATTTGCGCAATATAACGAGCGCTATGCTACAGAGGCGGTCGCTCCAATTCAAAATAAGATTGGTCAGTTTCTCTCTGCGAGTGTGATCAGGAACATGGTCGCACAGGTGAAGTCAACGATCAATGTGAGAGAGATTATGGATAGTAAGAAGATTTTGATCATGAATCTTTCCAAGGGGAGAATCGGAGAAGATAATAGTCGACTCTTGGGTGGAATGCTCATCACAGAGATTCGGCTGGCTGCTATGGCGCGCGTAGATACGCCAGAAGCAGAACGTAAGGATTTTTTCTTGTATGTTGATGAGTTTCAGAATTTTGCCACGCCATCCTTTGCAAATATTTTGTCTGAGGCTCGAAAGTACCGACTCAGTCTCATTATGGCACATCAATATGTCGCACAGATCGATGAACTGGTTGCTGATGCTGTATTTGGAAACGTTGGCACGATCGTCACATTCCGTGTTGGTGGAGCGGACGCAGAGTTTCTTGTGAAGGAATTTACGCCAACATTCTTGGAAGAAGACATTGTTAATCTTCCAAAGTTTCAGGTTTTTCTTAAACTCATGATCAACGGTGTGGCTTCACAGCCTTTTAGTGCTGCGACTATGCCACCAATTGGAAGCGCAACAGGAAGTTTTGAGAAAGTCGTCCGTGTGTCTCGGGAGCGGTACGCAAAATCGCGAAGTAGCATAGAAGAGAAGATTAACAGATGGAGTGGTCTTGATGAGGATCCAGATGAAGATGAAGTGGTTGGTGGTAGAGGCGGGGGTGGGCAGACACAGCAGGAAAAAAGGAAGCCAAATTATCAGCCACAGGGACAGAAACCTCAGCAGAAGAAAAAGTTTGAAACAAAAAAGAATGAGAAGAAAGATGTTTCTCTCTCTGATCTAACCCCGACCAAACCACAGTCTTCAGGCAGTGGTCAGCCATATATTGGTGGTGATTCTCAAAACAAAAAGAAAAGAAGAAGGAAGAAGAAAAGTGACGGTGGTGGAGATGATATGACAAGAAAGAATTAATAACTATCTAGTCATCTTAATTGAGTTTCTATGAATATAAAAAGAGCAATAGGATTTGGAGTTATGCTTTGGGTCTTAATTTTTATTGAAGTGTCTGCAGTCATGTTCATCCCATCTTTAGAGAATAAAATCATGACGCAGCATATTATTCATTGGATTATTCTTATTCCAATGGTGCTTCTGCTGGCAAAGTGGTATTTTAAAGTTGACCCTCCAACACTTAAAAAAGGAGTGTTTTTGGGTCTTATTGGTTTGGTAATTGCAATCATCCTTGATCTCATTATTACAGTACCTTTTTTTGTAAAAGATTATGGATTTTTTGGAGATTGGAAATTGTGGGTTGGAATGGTAGAAGCAATTCTACTGACTGCATTTGCCGGATTTGAATTCGATGAGACGTACACTGCCAAGGTAGATAAAAAATAGAGAATTGACATAATCAAAGATTGTGCTACAGTGCTGGTAGTACAGTTTTTTTATTTACTTACAAACATCTATGCAGATCATCAATCCACAAAAAATTAAAAAGTGGAAGTATGTTGGGATAGCAATTATTGCTCTTTTTGTTGTTCTTCCATTCCTTTCTAAATTTTGGGTTGTAGTAGAGGCAGGGGAGACAGGTGTGAAATCGTTCTTTGGAAAGGTGAAAGATGAAGAATTTCATTCTGGCTTTCATATCAAGAACCCTCTTGTGAAGGTGACGAAGATGAATATACGAACACAGGACTATACCATGAGCATTTCGAATGGTGAGGGACAGAAGATAACGCCGGATGCTATCACTGCACTGACGAAAGAAGGTCTTTCTGTAGACCTTGATATCACTGTGCTCTATCATATTTCAGAAGAAAGAGCATCAGATATTTATCGTGATGTTGGGCTTAATTACAATGAGGTAATTATTCGTCCGCAGATACGAAGTGTGATCAGAGAAGTCATTGCAGAGTTCGAAGCAAAGGATATCTATTCAGAAAAAAGACAAGAAGCAACACTTAAGATCTTGGATAGATTGAAATCAAGTGTTGAGGCTCGTGGTATGGAGGTAGAAGAAGTTCTCCTTCGGCATGTGGAGCTTCCAGAAGATCTTGCATACAGTATTGAGCTCAAGCTTCAGGCAGAACAGGAAGCACAACGATATGAGTTTCTTCTCCAGAGAGAAGAAAAGGAAGCTGAGAGAAAAAGAGTTGAGGCTGCTGGACAGCGAGATGCACAAACTATTATTAGCAAGAGTCTTTCACAAAACTATCTCAATTATCTCTATATCCAGAGTCTTGAAAATCGAGAAGGGACTATATATGTTCCTGTGAATCCAAGCAACGGAGTCCCACTTTTTAGAGGTTTGTAGAAAGTAGTCAAATACAAAAAAACCGTCAACTTGGCGGTTTTTTTGTATTCTAACCTTGACAAAGATTTCAAAAATATGTATGGTAGATTTGTTCTTCGCGTACTGGGACACACCACACAGATCGACGCAAGTCGACAAGTGGCGGTTTCATACGTTATTCCTCCTGATTTGGAGACCTCAGCTCTCCACCGCCTCGATAATTCAAGATCTCAGTAGGGTGCCCTCGGACCCTCTTCAATAGATAAACCCATTTACAAAAGGTGTTTTTTTTGTTTAATAATCTCATATTGCAATTTACATATTTTCTGCTAGGATAAGGAATATATGACTGAAGAAGACAAAAAAATTTTTGTATGTATGTCAGGTGGTGTTGACTCTTCTGTTGCTGCGGCTCTTTTGGTACACGATGGATATGATGTTACTGGGGCGTTCATGGTGAACTATGATAATGGTGAATCATGTTGGAGAAACGACTATAGGGATGCACTTCGGGTTGCTGCGAAACTTGGTATTCCTCTTCTTAAGTTAGATTTTACAAAAGACTATAAAGAACAGGTGCTGGATCACATGTTCGCTGAATATAAAAAGGGAAGAACGCCAAATCCGGATGTACTCTGTAATAAGTTAATAAAGTTTGGTGCCTGGATAGAGAAGGCGAGAGAGCTTGGTTTTGATGCCATTGCAACAGGGCACTACGCAAGCATTAAAATTTTAAAACATAAAAACATAAAAACATATCATCTTATTCAGGCGAAGGATGGAAACAAAGATCAGACATATTTTTTGCATCAGTTAAATCAGGAGCAGCTTGCTCATACTTTATTTCCGCTTGGAGACTATACGAAAGATGAAGTGCGGTCACTTGCCCGTGAGTTTGAGCTTCCAACAGCAGAGAAAGAGGAGAGTATGGGGATCTGTTTCGTGGGCGAAGTTCCAATGAAGGAATTTCTTCAAGAAAGGATTGAGAAAAAACAAGGAAATATTGTGACCTCTAGTGGAGACGTGGTTGGAAAGCATGATGGACTTGCATTTTATACTATTGGACAGCGTCACTTGGGAATTCAAAATTCAAAATTCAAAAAGCAGATGGCAAGCCGCTCTACGTGGTCGGTAAGAATAGTCAGAAGAATGAACTCATTGTTGGGTTTGAAGATGGCTCAATGCTTTGGGCCAAGGAAATAGTAGTGGAAAACCCTCATTGGATCAGTGGACAGGCTCCTCAGTATCCTTTACAATGTAAGGTAAGACTACGTCATAGGCAAAAGCTGCAAGCAGCTGAAATTCGAAATTCGAAATTCGAAATTGGGGAAATTCAGGTTGTCTTTGAATCACCTCAGAGAGCCGTTACTCCAGGACAGTTTGCAGTGTTTTACAGAGAAAAAGAGTGTCTCGGAGGGGGAGTTATTCATTAACCCAAGATGCTATGACAAATTTTTTCACACATGGCGTCATCAAAAGAAGTTGGCGGCTGGCATATATTGCCTTTGGACTGGTATCAGCAGTCCTCTATGATGTTTTTTTCTGGGACCTCCAGCGCGGACTTGGGTTTCTTGTCTTTGTTATTTTGTTTACTCTCGGTTTTGTTACTCTCTCTGCAGCAACGAAACAGATTCGTGAGCAAAAAGCATTTTTTCTCCTGGTACCTATCTCCATCATGAGTTTTGACGTAATGCTCTATAATAATGATCTGGTAACGCGAGGTATCCCTTGGTTTGTTCTTATCCTTATGATTCTTTTTTGCATTCTCCTTACCTTGCAGAATCCAAATTCATATGAGTTTTCTTTTTCCCAGATTCCAATTCTTAGAAATATAGAGGCAACGTTCCTGAAGTGGGCAACAATGTGGAATGATCTCTTCAGATGGAAGACAGATGGAGGAAAAACAACTATCCGAAAGGTTGTTATTGGAATTATAATTTCCGTTCCACTCCTTATTATTTTTACTGGGCTTTTCGCTGGTGCAGATGTAGTCTTTGCAGATTTTATTGCAGATATATTTAATTTCAATTTAGAAGAGTCTACTATTTGGAGAGTTTTCAGAACTGTCGTCCTTACTTTATTTATCTCCAGTGTGTTCTATGTACTTATTAGTAAGAATAATATTCTCGGACACAAGAAGAATGACGTGAGAAAGCTAGACGGGACTGTGGTTGGAACTATTTTTGCGCTTCTCAACGTACTTTTCCTTATTTTCGTCATTATTCAATTCACATATCTGTTCGGTGGCGCAGAATATGTTTTTGAAAGAAATCTGACCTTTGCAGAATATGCACGAAGTGGATTCTTCCAACTCGCATGGGTTATTGGACTCTCTGCATTTATGCTTGTGTTCTTCTACAGATCAGCGTCGCACCACGGTAGTCATGCCTTTCTAAAGTTTCTCAAAGTGTTCTTCATTGCTCAGGTTATTGTGATTGCTATTTCGGCTCTCTTTCGCATGAATCTGTATCAGGATGAGTTTGGGTATACAGTAAAGAGACTCTATGTAGAATGGTTTATATATTTCGCAGTGTTCATTCTTGCTCTCTCTGTGGTAAGTATTGTTATCAAGTGGAAGTTTCGAAATTTTCTCTACACAAGCATGATGCTTGGACTTCTTGCTTTGACAATCGTTTCTACAATAAATGTAGATAGAGTGATTGTAAAAGAGAATGTGGATCGGTATCTTAATGAGAACAAAGAGCTCGATGAGCATTATCTTCTCCATGATCTCTCAATTGATGTTCTCCCAGAATTTGTAAGGATTCAAGAAAGAGGATTTACACTTTCAAAATCAAAAGAAAATAGTAGCCATACATTCAGTATTTCTGTAAGAGACCTTAGTAATAAGACTTCAACTAAAACAAAAATATATCAAGAGAGAGATTCGTGGAGAGAATTTAATGTTGGGGCAGAGAAGGGGCATGATATTATAAACAATTTAAGCACTTTATGATTTGCTAGAGTATGAACACTCAAGAACTCCGAGAAAAATATTTAGATTATTTCAAAAGCAAGGGGCACGCGATTATTTCCAGCGCGTCGCTGATTCCGGAGAATGATCCAACAACACTCTTCACCGGATCTGGGATGCAGCCAATGGTTCCATACCTGCTTGGTGAGAAGCATCCAGAAGGATCACGAATAGCCGATTCGCAAAAGTGTTTTCGTGCAGTTGATATGGACGAGGTTGGTGACAATCGGCACATGACATTTTTTGAAATGCTTGGAAATTGGTCACTTGGGGACTATTTCAAGAAGGAACAAATTGATTGGATGTTTGATTTTCTGACTAGAGAACTTGGGCTTGATCCAAAGAGAATATACATAACATGTTTTCGTGGCAAGGAAGATGCTGGTATTCCAAAAGATCAGGAAGCTGCCGATCAGTGGAAAGAAAAATTTGACCACCTTGGTATCGATGCAAAGATTGTTGATAATGCTGAAGTAAGTGGCATGCAAGAAGGACGAATCTTTTTTTATGATGAGACGAAGAACTGGTGGAGTAGAGCTGGGGTTACAGAGAATATGCCTGTTGGCGAACCGGGCGGACCAGATGCAGAAATATTTTGGGATTTCGGAGAGAAGCTAGGTCTTCACGAAAAGTCTGAGTTGAGAGATAGTGTTTGTCATGTGAACTGTGATTGTGGTCGTTTTGTCGAAATTGGAAACAATGTGTTCATGCAATACATAAAGACCGATCGCGGATTTGAGGAATTAACACAAAAGAATATTGACTTTGGTGGTGGGCTCGAGCGCATGGTGCTTGCTATGCTAGATAAGCCAGACGTATTTCTTATTGACATTTTTGATAGTGCTCGGAAGAAGCTCGAAGAGTTGTCAGGGAAAGTATATGGAGACAATGATGAAGAGACAAAAGCATTCCGTGTCATTCTTGATCATATTCGTGCTGCATCATTCCTTATTGCTGACAGTGCGGTACCGTCGAATAAAGATCAAGGCTACTTCACCCGTCGCCTTGTCCGAAGGGCAGTGAGATTTGCTCAGCAGATTGGTATTACAGAATCATTTTGTCCAGATATTGCACGTGCCTATATAGAAGAGTACAAAGATGCATATCCAGAATTAGAAATAAAGATTGATTTTATTTCCAAAGAGTTTGAGAAGGAAGAAAATAAGTTTCGCGCAACACTTGAGCAAGGCATCAAAGAATTTGAAAAAGGGACTGATCCATTTATTCTTTTTACAACCTATGGATTTCCGTTCGAATTGACAGAGGAGCTTGCAAAAGAAAAAGGACAGACTATTGATCGAGATGATTTTGAAAAGAAAATGAAAGCACATCAAGAGCTCTCTCGAAAAGGGGCAGAACAGAAGTTCAAAGGGGGGCTTGCAGATTCTGGGGAAGAAACAACCAAACTTCATACTGCAACACATCTTCTCCATGCAGCTCTTCGAAAAGTTCTTGGGGATCATGTAGAGCAAAAGGGGAGTAATATTACAGCAGATAGACTTCGATTTGATTTTTCACACGGAGAAAAAATGACTGATGAGGAAAAGAAACAAGTAGAAGACCTTGTGAATCTGGCGATTCAAAAAGATTATCCTGTTTCATTTCAAGAAATGTCTGTCGATGAGGCAAAAGAAAAAGGAGCGATCGGGCTCTTTGGTGATAAGTATGGAGAGAGAGTAAAAGTCTATTCAGTTGGCAATCCAGATGGAGGACCAAACGCAGATCCGTCTTCTGATACGTTTAGTATGGAGATCTGTGGTGGTCCTCACGCTGATCATACTGGTTCACTTGGAACATTCAAAATAAAGAAAGAAGAGGCAAGTAGCGCGGGAGTAAGAAGAATTAAAGCAACACTTGAGTAAGGAAACAATCACCACGAAACAAATAAATCTCAAATTCCAAATTGAGATTTGGTTCTTGTTTGTACTTTGTGATTTGTAATTTTATGATGAAGATTTTTCAAAAGGTAAAGAATTTCCTCTGTCCACATAGGCGCCAGTTCGCCAAGTACTCCATCGTTGGTGTTTCTGGCTTTGTTATTGATCTCGGACTCCTGATTCTCGTCAAAGAGACGTTTTTATTGAATCCAACACTTGCTGTAGTTCTGACACAGATTGTTGTTTTGGTTTATAACTTCGTACTCAATAAATTTTGGACCTTTCGAAATAAGGATATTCCGCATAAACAGCTTATTCGATATGCTGTTTTGGCGTCATTCAACTATCTCTTGGGAGTCCTTGTGATGTACATTTTCAATGAAATATTTGATTTTGACTACAGACTTGTTCGGCTTGGAACTGTCATGGCTATGGTTCTTTGGAATTTCTTGCTCTATAAGTATTGGGTCTATAAATAGTGGTATTTTCTACTTATCCCCATGCCAGGTCAGTTTCCTTGGTTTTTCTCATATTTTTTGCTATAATTAGCACAAATAATTAATATTCATTCTGGTAGTTCAGATTCTTGACAAGAAAAAGAGAATCCTGTAAAATGACGCCAGGTTAATTTTTGGTTTAGAAATGGCTAAAAACAAAGACGTATTGGAAGTTCGTGGTACTATCGAGGAACTCCTCCCTGGTGCGACGTTCCGTGTTATTCTCGAAAACGAGCACGAAGTCATTGCACATTTGTCTGGAAAGATGCGTATGCATCGAATTAGACTAGGTGTTGGTGACGAAGTGAAGATCGAGATGACGCCGTACGATTTGACCAAAGGTCGGATCGTATATCGCTTCTAACAATAAAAAGAATATCAACCAGTGCGGTGGAGCATCTTCCTGCGAAAAGGCTGACATGTCATTAGGAAGAGCATTGATATCGCGGCAGTGGTTGGTATTTTTGTTTACTTGAAGACACGCACTATGAAAGTTCAGGCTTCAGTCAAAAAAAGATGTGAAAATTGTAAACTTGCTCGCAGACGAGGAGTTCTTTATAACATCTGTGAAAACACTAGACATAAGCAACGACAGGGTACAAAACAAAGAAAGAGGGCTGCATAAGCCTTGCACACCATTTCGAATATAAAAAAGTATATATGAGAGTATCAGGTATTACCCTCCCAAAAGACAAAAGAATCGTTATTGGACTGACATATATTTATGGTGTTGGATCAGTGACTGCAAAGAAGATTCTAGACATTGCTAATGTTGAGGAAAGTGTTCGTGTACATGAACTTACACAGGAACAGGAAGACAGAATCAGAAATATTGTAGAAAAGCAGCACAAGACAGAGGGCGACCTGAGACGAGAGGTTGGAAGTAATATCAAACGCCTAAAAGATATTAAATCTTATCGTGGCATAAGACATTCGCGTAAACTTCCATCTAGAGGACAGAGAACCAAAACAAACTCCCGAACTGTCCGTGGTAATGTTCGAAACAAGGCAACGAGTGGAAAGAAACTAACCGCCCAGAAAACATAAGATTTCATGGGATTAGGGATTCTCACTGATAACAATCATTTTGTATGGTAAAAAAAGGAAAAAGCTCAAAAAAGAAAACAATAAAACCTGTTGGTCATGGGCGTGCTTATATTCAGGCCACCTTCAACAACACGATTGTCACTATTACTGATCAGAACGGAGACGTGCTTGGTTGGGCCAGTGCTGGTGTGGTTGGGTTCAAAGGACCAAAGAAAGCAACGCCATATGCTGCAGGACAGGTCGTAAAGAAAGTAGCGGAAGATGTTAAGCCATACGCCGTAAAAGAAGTAAGTATTTTCGTCAAAGGTATTGGTGGTGGAAGAGAAGGTGCTATTCGTGCATTCAACAACAATGGAATTCAGGTTGTTGCTGTCAGAGATGTGACACCAATTCCACACAATGGATGTCGCCCACCAAAGAGACGAAGAGTTTAATCATTACGTACGAACGAAATCATTATGGGAAGATATATTGGTCCGAAAAATAAAATTGCACGACGTTTTGGGGTAAACCTCTGGCTCAAAACAAATCCTACAAAGGTTGCAAGACGTTTGGCTCAAAAGCCGGGTGTTCATGGAACCAAGAATATGCGAAGGAATGTTTCTACTTATGGAAAGCAGCTTTTGGAAAAACAAAAAGCAAAGTATGTTTATGGCATAAGGGAGAAGCAGCTTCGAAGATATGTAGATGAGGCAAGTAGACGTGAAGGTGACTCTGGAACCAATCTTCAACAAATTCTCGAGACAAGATTTGATAATGTCATCTACCGAATGGGGTATGCTGTGACGCGTGCTCAGGCTAGACAGTTTGTTAGTCATAATATGTTCCTGGTCAATGGAAAAAAGATGAATATTCCATCACATCTTGTAAAGATTGGGGATACTGTTGAACTCAAACAAAATAAACAAAGCAAGACAATCTTTCATGATATTTCTGACCGACTTTCAAAGCAGGATCTACCATCTTGGCTCCGCGTAGACAGTGCAAAGAAGTCGGGTGAGGTCACAAGTGTCCCACATGAGAAAGATTTTGATAAAATTTTTGATGTTAAGCTCATTATTGAGTACTATTCTTCTCGTTAATTCAAAGGAGCCTGTCCCTTTGGGTATCCTCTCTAAACATACATGTGTATGGAAAATATTATTCTCCCATCAACTATAGACTTCCAGGAGACTGACAGCGAGAACGTCGGTCGCATTGAGATCACACCATGTCATCAGGGATATGGGACAACTATTGGCAACGCGCTCAGACGTGTTCTCCTCTCGTCTCTTCCTGGAGCAGCCGTAGAATCAATCAAGATAGAAGGTGTCCAGCATGAATTTTCTGGTATCGAGGGTGTAGAAGAAGATGTCATTGAGATCATTCTAAATCTCAAACAACTTGCAGTCCGATCATATAGTGATGAACCAGTCGTTTTGACACTGACAAAAAAAGGGAAAGGGCCTGTAAAAGCATCTGACATAGAAAAGAATGCAGATGTGGAAGTCATCAATAAAGATCTCGTGATTGCTCATGTATCTGATGATTCCAAAACATTTGAGATGGAACTGACTATTGGACAGGGTAGAGGATTTGTTCCAGTGAGCCAGAAAGACACAAAAGGGCTCGATCTTGGAAGAATTGCCATTGATTCTCTTTACACTCCAATCAATGATATTGGTTACAATGTAGAATCAACTCGTGTTGGTGATGTGACAGACTATGAGAAGCTTGTGCTGACTATTGAAACCAATGGAACACTGACTGCAAAGGAAGCTATTATTCAGGCTACACAGATCTTGATGAGTCATTTTTCATTGATTCTCGACTCTGCAGAAGGAAAGAGCCCAGTGTCCACTCTCGATGAAGAGGTGGAAGATATAGCTTCTGAGCAAGTTGAAGAAGCAGGAAAAGAACCAAAAGAGGAGAAAGAAGAAGAATAATTGACTAGCGTTTGATAATACGAATATGCGTCATAAACAAAAGAAAAGCACATTAGGGAGAACCAAGGCTCCGCGCGAGGCTCTTATGAGGAGCCTGGCAGAGAGTTTGATTTTGCATGGAAATATCAAAACTACACTTGCAAAGGCAAAAGCGCTTAGAACATTCATTGAGCCGCTCGTGACCAAGGCAAGAAAGGGTGATCTCACAGCACAAAGAGCTGTCCGAAAGGTGCTCTATACTGATGACGCAATAAATAAATTGATGAAAGAGGTCGGCCCCCAGTATGTAGGTAGGGATGGTGGATACACACGTATTATCAAAATAGGGGCGCGATCGAATGATGCGGCTGAAATGGCCCGTATTGAATTCGTCTAATTATAGAAGTGTATTACACAAGAAATTAAAAGAGAAAAGCACGAAATTGACGCAACAGATAGGGCTGTTGGTCGTATTGCAACAGAAGTAGCGCTTCTCCTCCGAGGAAAGAATAAACCAACCTTTGAGCCTCACATCGATGCCGGTGATTTTGTTGCAATCAAGAATATCACAAAGGTGAAGTTTTCTGGAAAGAAGCTTGAGCAAAAAGATTATTTCCATCATACGATGCACCCAGGAGGACTTAGGAGAACACCAATGAAGAAAGTGTTTCAAAAAGATCCAGGGGAAGTCCTGAGACGAGCCGTATACGGTATGCTTCCAAAGAATAAGCTTCGAGATGAAATGATGAAGCGTCTCACTATTAAAGCATAATTTTAGGATAATGATATGATAGCAAAAAAAGAACAATCTATGGAGCGTGCCGTAGGGAGAAGAAAGACAGCCATTGCACGCACAAGAATTATGCCTGGAAAAGGTGAGATTACTGTCAACGGAAAGGGTCTCAAAGAATTTTTTCCACTCTTTCTTCTACAGCAGAAAGTATTATCACCATTAAAGGTGACTGGAAGAGAGAATGATATGGATGTGAGTGTAAAAGTTCTTGGTGGTGGTGTCCATGGACAGGCTGATGCTGTGAGACATGGTATCGCCAGGGCACTTGTGAAGTGGAATGAGGATCTCAAACCAATGCTCAAAGCAGAAGGATATCTCACTCGAGATTCTCGAGCAAAGGAGCGAAAGAAATATGGAAGACGAAAAGCTCGAAGAGGACATCAGTGGAAGAAACGTTAAAAAAGTCCTTCAAACAATCCGCCAATGCGGATTGTTTTTTTTCTATGTTTAGCGTAAAATAGGATTGTTATGAGCAGATCGATTGCAAAAAATGCAGCATTTCTTACAGCTGCCTCAGTAGGACAAAAGATAATATCTTTTGTTTATTTTACTGTCATTGCAAGGAATATTGGTGTAGAGGGTACTGGAAAGTACTTTTTTGCTCTAAGCTTCACAACTGTCTTCGTCATCTTCATAGATCTAGGATTTAGTCGTGTACTCATCCGTGAGGCAGCAAAGGCAAGGGATAAACTCCAGCTCTATTTCTCAACAGTCATCAGTGTGAAGATCCTTCTCGGCTTATTGACCTATATTGCTGCAGTAGTGTCTATTAATTTGCTCGGGTATCCTACAGAGACGAAGCATCTTGTTTACGTTTCTGCTATTACCATGTTGTTCGACTCTCTTCATTTGACTATCTATGCCACACTTCAGGCGATGGGTGACTTGAAGTGGGAGGCAGGAGGTATCATTGGATCACAGCTACTCACACTCATTTTGGGTACAATATTTCTTTTTCTTGGTTTTCCGCTTATCTTCCTTATTGTTGCATTCACCATACCAAGTTTTTTGAATGCTTCATACGCAGCTATTGTCGTTTGGAAGAAATACGGCATAAAACTCATTCCAAAATTCCATAAACCAACATTTATGTATGTTGGGAAGATTGCCATTCCTTTTGCTATTGCTGCCGTGTTCGCACGTCTCTACTCATACGCAGATTCACTTATACTTTCGAAAATTGCAGGAGATGTGGCAGTAGGGCTATACAGTATCCCATACAAGATTACATTTGCATTCCAATTTATCCCACTTGGGCTCCTGGCAGCGCTCTACCCGAGATTTAGTGAATACTTTGTTCATGACCGGAAGCGTCTTGCTTTTATTTTTGAGCGGGGAATAAAGTATCTCATGATTATCGCATTTCCGATTGCTATTGGAATTGCAGTCCTGGCAAAGGATATTATCTTTACCATATACACTCCAGAATACGCCAGTTCAGTACTCCCTCTCAGAATTTTAATTGTGAGTTTGATTTTTTCTTTTGTTGGTTTTCCAATTGGTGGATTTCTTAATGCGTGTAACAAGCAAGTCACACAGACAATTATTGTGGGTATTGTTTTGGTTGTGAATGTAACACTAAATCTCATCCTTATTCCTAGGATAGATATTGTTGGTGCAGCTATAGCTGCACTGGTTGGGAATTTCCTTTTAACATTCCTTGGAATTTTTATCGTACCGAAGGTTACAAAGATATCCTATGAATTTCTTGGAAAAGCACTAATACAAGTAGTCATTTCTGCTGCAGTTATGGGTCTCATGGTTTGGTTTATCAATGGGCTTGCTCACTTTCTCATCGCTATTCTAGCTGGTGCTGTTGTGTATCCTGTTATGCTATTTGTGACTCGGGCAGTAACAAAAACACAACTGCAGGAAGCATATGCTCTAATAAAAAAATAGTATGAAAAAAACACTCATTGTCACACTCGAGTTTCCCCCAACTGTTGGGGGAATAGCAACGTATGTCCATGACATGGCCAATGCTATGGATCCGTCAAAGACCATTGTTTTGACACCAGAACACAAGGAACAAAAGCAGTTTGATGGAAGACAGCGTTACAAAATTTTGAGAAAAAAATTATTCTCGCCGAAGTTCATTTGGCCACGATGGTGGAAGCTTGTTCGGCACGTCAAGAAAATTGTAAAGCAAGAAGAGATTGAGCTCATTATGGTTCATCATGTATTGCCTGCAGGATATGCGGCAATTCTTCGGAAGAAGTTTGGAAAGATTCCTTTCCTTCTCTTCTCACATGGAACAGATCTTGTTGCTGGTACCGCAACCAAATGGAAGAAGAGAATGGTAACAATGGTTTCTCAGCATGCAGACCAGATTGTATTCAATAGTGAATCCCTCAAGAGAAGATTTCTCAGAGTGCTTCCTCAGTTTGAGGAGAAATCGCTAGTGCTCTATCCGTGTCCGAATCCATCCTTCCTGCAGTCACCAGACCCAAAAGAGCTTGATGCACTCAAAGCTCGGTATGCTCTCAAAGGGAAGAATGTTATCCTGTCTGTTTCTAGACTTGCCGAAGGGAAAGGATTTCCACATCTACTGCGTATGATGCCCGAAGTACTGGAGAAAGCTCCACACACTGTTTGGATGATAGTAGGAGATGGGCCAAAGAAAGATGATCTTATAAAACAAATTCAGGAGATGAATCTTCAGAATGTCATTCGGTTCATTGGAGAAACACCTCATAAAGATATCAAGAAATATTATTATCTTGCAGACCTCTTCGTTCTCCTCACACATCCTGACGAGGGAAGAGAAGAAGGTCTTGGTCTTGTCTTCCTCGAAGCAGCGGCCGCAGGTCTTCCTGTAGTTGCTGGGAGAAGTGGTGGTGTGGAAGAGGCTGTGAAAGATAAGGAAACAGGACTTGTTGTGGACCTGCGTGCACAAGCAAAAGATATTCCAGCTATGATCTCAGAGCTTCTCAATAACCCAGAAGAGCTTGCAGAAGTGGGAGAGAGAGCCAAGGATAGAATCAGAAGTGATTTCGTCTGGGAGTATCAGCTCAATAAACTTAAGCCTTGGTTACAGGATGAATAATATGCGACCTCTCATCAGTGTCATTATTCCGGTCTATAATCAGGTAGACAAGTTTAAGCTTGCTTTGCTATCGATCGAGAATCAGACCTATAAGAATATTGAGATTATTGTAATAGACGACGGCAGTGAAGAAGAAATTCAAAATTCAAAATTCAAAATTAGTAAAGATATTCCACTTCATCTTTATAGACAAGAAAATAAAGGAGCCCCAGCTGCGAGGAACAAGGGATTTGAATTATCAAAAGGGGAATACGTCATATTTTGGGATGCAGATATTATTGCATATCCAGAAATGCTGGAGAAGATGTATCTAGCTCTACAGCAAGAAAGCCAGGTGAGCTATGCATATTCAGATTTTTATTTTGGAAAGAAGAAGATGAAAGCAGGGGGGTTTGATGGGGAGAGATTGAAAAAAAATAATTATATTACAACAGCAAGTCTTATTCATCGTGAGGATGTTGTTCCGTTTGATGAGAATCTAAAACGTTTTCAGGATTGGGATCTGTGGCTCACAATGCTCGAGCAGGGGAAGAAGGGTGTCCATGTCCCAGAGTTTCTTTTTACAATTATTCCTGGTGGAACCATGAGTTCCTGGCTTCCATCATTCGCATATAAAAAACCCTGGAGATGGATTCCAGGGATTGAGAAGAAAGTGGAAAAATATGAGGAGGCAAAGGGAGTAGTCCAGAAAAAACATCATTTAAAAACATCTGCTTAGGCGGATGTTTTTTCTTCTCCAAGTTTCTCCTCAAGTCGATGGAATATCCTATATAATGTTGGCAATATCTTTTCAAATATTGTGACAGGCTTCATTGCCAGGGTCAACGCCATAACAAGATAGAATATCCCGAGCACATGGAAGAGTGCTGGGGATGTAATCGTCATAATGACAAGGGCTACGATACCACCCAAAATACCCACATAGAAATCATGGTAGTCGCTCATTGATTCTATCTTCATGACAAGCTCGTACAGGATCAGTCCGAGAATAGAGATGAAAGAGAGGAATCCAAAGAGGCCAAGTTCTGCGAAGAGTTCAAGGTATCCCCAATCAAATTGTGTTGTTCTCACGTTTTGGAATTTTACTGGATCATAGAAGGTTAGTGATGCCCCGAGTCCAGAACCGAGCAGTGGGTGGGCTTTTATTGTTTCAAGTATTGGTTCGAGGAGTGTCATGCGTGTGTATGTACTTGTCTCTGTTTCTGGAGCAAGGACACTACCAATACGAACACCAAAGAGTTCAAGTCCGAGAGACTTCCCGCTAGATGACGCAATGGAGAAACTCACAAAGATTGCCATAAAGAGGACAAGGGTAGTGGATGAAATAATAAGCCATCTGGACCACTTGTGCTTATACTTCAGAAAGATGAGTCCGATGATGAGGGCGAGAAAGTATGTTCTGGAAAGGTCAAGGACCAGAATGATGAGAGAGAGGATGAGGAAGAATCTCCAAAGCTTGTGATGACTCTCCTCACGCATGAGGAGGGAGCAGATGAGGAGGACACCTGGGACGATGAGGAGATGTTCTGGAAGAACAATTCGGAAGAATCCTGTGCTCATGTCTGTTATCTTCCCCATAGCAACATCTCTAAACCAATGGTAGAAGGTGTCCTGGAGAGCTCCGAATCCACCCGAGTACCAGATGAATGTGAATATTGAAAAGAGAGCACTTCCAATAATGAATACGAGGAGGAGTCGAATCAGATATTCTTGCGTGGTTGGCTTTTGTAGGTAGTGGTAAAAGGGGAGAATAAGTAGGAGGAAGCTGAACGGAATCAGGTCACGGAATACCACGACAAGTCCGTGATTATTTGTGATACCAACAATGACACCAATGATTACAAATACGGCAAGTGGAATAAAGTTATAGAAAATTTTGTGTTTTATCTTTAACATGTGGCGGAGGTTTCTCATGCTGGAGTGGTGGAGTACCCATAGGATGAGGAAGGTAGCCACAAGCATGGAGCGTAAGGATAGTCCAAAGAATTCAAAAAAGTGGCCTGCACCACCAAGAAAGAGCTCTCCCAAGACTATCATCCACGCTAGATCGACACTTTTGAAATAAATAACGCCAAAGGCCATGAGTGTGCCAAACATCAGAATTGCCTGAATGAGTGCGTGATCAAAGAGGAGTAGTGAGAGAAGTCTGATACCAATAAAAATTCCTAGCAGCTGCCAGGTTTGTTTATTTACAAAGATTGATTTTGTTTTGAGGAAGTGTTGCATGTTATCTTTATCGCTTATTTTTGTCCTTATTTTTTCCCAGTGGATGATGTTTGGCTCCATACGTGCCTAGACATTCTACAGAATAATCTCTTGTTTGGTCGACAATATTAATCCCTTGTATTTTTTTGATTTTATTAAGTTTTTGAAAGGCCCGTCTTGTTGCATCGCGTTCTTTAATTTTTAGTGGTAACCGAGCTACTTCTTTCAGTCCTGTTTCTGTATATTTATTTTGCCTGGTTTGTTTAAGTATTTTTTGTTCGGCCCTGTCTTGTCGCAGTGATTGTGCCACAGCACGTATGAGGGAATCTCTGAATTTTTTGTCTCCAGATATTTTTTCCTTATCAATTCCGGGAAAGTATTGTTCTATTAAATCAGCACCCGCTTCAATATCCCCTTTCATAAGAACAATCATTAACTGCCCTTGTTCCTGACATATCATTTCTTTTGTTCTGAGGTCGTCGTCTAATTTGTCTAATTCTTTGATAGCAGATTCATTTAATATTTTTTTTGCTTCTGGGATTGCTTTCACAACACGAGATACATACACTCTTTCATAAGAAGTATCTTCATCGTTTTCCTGAGAAAAATTATCCTTTGGAATAGTAAAATTTGGATCTTGAATTTGCTCAGCATGTCCAAATTCATGTAAAAGTGATGATATACTTTCAGGTTTTTCAAAATTTGGCACATAGACAATTTTTTGTGCATGGTCGATTACCGAGTATCCAGGAGTTAGGTCAGAAATCTCAGGAGAGCTTATAACTTTGTATCCTTTTGGTGCAAATTCTACCACATCCACCGATGTTGGTTTACCATCTTTCTCACCCTTGAGTAAAACAGATTTTACAATCGCAGCTCTATTTATTTTATATTCAAAACCATTTATTACCCCAAGAGCCATGTCAATTTTTTGAGATTCAAATTCTACCTCTGCAGTGCAAATCAAATTTCCCTCAGCATCTCTATACTCATGTGTTTCAGTTAGGCCTTCACGATTTTCTTTCCCTTCCTCCTCGAACTCACTCAACGCATCTGCTGCCTCATCTTCGACCTTTTGGAGATTTTGTATGGTCTGATCATCTAATGAAATATCTCTTTGTTCTGCAATAGCCTCTGCGGCAGGAATACCAGACTCTATAAAATCATCATACTCTTGTCGTGCTTGCGATAGCATTTCGTTATAACCTAGCTCTTTTGCCCCTTCTTGGGGTTCGTGGCTTTCAATCTCGCCTGTTGGTTGTAATTCAGGACTCTTAGTTATACATTTATTAACTTTTTAATATTTTTTTTCTTAAATTTTCTATACTTTTTTTATCAATTTTTGAAATAAAAACCTTGATAATATCTGTTTGTCTTGAGCGCAACTTTTTCATTCTTTTTTTAAAATTTGATTGTGCTTTGAGGAATTTTTTGTCATCCATAATATTTATATAAGAATATTTTTGTCTACATGGTGATACCCTTTCACAAATGTTTTTACATCCATTACCTTTTTTCCTTCGAGTTGCAGTTCTAGCACCTCAATTGAGTCATGAGAACATCCTATATACATTGTACCATCTTCAATCAGAACCTTGCCAGCTTCTATTTGTTTTTCCGCTGGTTTTATTTTAAGTAATTTTAGACGCCTATCATTCCACATTGTCCAAACTCCCGGCCATGGCGTCATGCCACGATATTGATTATAAATTTTTTGGGCAGATTGATTCCAATCTATCTTTCCGTCTTCGCGGGAAAGCTGTTTACATGTGGTTGCCTTGGAATCATCTTGATCCGCAGGCTCAAGTTTGCCCGAGGTATACGTAGGAATAGCCTCCAGGAGCGTCTCAGAGCCGATCTCTGCGAGTTTTCTGTCTAGATCGAGATACGTATCATCCGGCGCTATTTCAATTGATTTTTGAAGAAGAATCGATCCTGTGTCGAGTCCTACATCCATCTTCATGATCGTCACGCCTGTCTCGGTTTCTCCATTCATTAAAGCTGACTGAATAGGGGAGGCACCGCGGTATTTTGGGAGGAGGGAAGTATGGACATTGAGAATACCGTACTTTGGTGTTTCTAGGATGTGTTTTGGAATCAACGCACCATACTGTGCTGTTATGCCTAGTTGATAGTCGTCAGCATCTAGTTCATGGGTTTTTAGAGAAGCAGGTTGATCGATTGGGAGGTTGTGCTGCTCTGCAAAGATTTTGACAGGGGATTTTTGAAGCTTTTTTTTTCTACCAACTGGTTTGTCTGGTCTGGTGATGACAAGTACAACTTCAATAAGAGGACTGTCGATGAGTCCTTGCAATATAGTTACGGCAAAGTCGTGTGTGCCAAAGAAGAAAGTTTTTATTTGCTGATTGCTCATGAAAAATCTCAAATTTATTTAGTTTACCCAATTTTCAAACAAGACTGGGTATCCAGGTATTAAAATTTTAGTAGGTGAATTAGAAATTAAATATTAGAAATTTCCTCTATATCTTTTGCTTTATCGATAAAGAGAATGCCATCAAGGTGGTCTACTTCGTGCTGAATCACGCGAGCAAAGTAGTCTGAGGCGCCAAAAGAAAGCATTTTCCCAGTACCACTTAGAGCTTCTACATGAATGTATTTATATCGTTTTACTGTTCCGGTCTTTCCTGGGACAGAGAGACAGCCTTCGACATCTGTTGTTTTCTTTCTGCTTGTTCTCTCCCATACTGGATTCACAAGACAGATATCTCTTTTTTCTGATTCGATCTGTGTCCAAATTTCATGATCATCTTCTATCGCGTCTTTACCAATGGTACAGATTCTAATATTTTTTTCAATCTGTGGTGCTGCCAGGCCGATACCATCTGCGGCATGCATGGTTGGATACATGTCTTTGATAAGTGTTTGTATTTCTTTGGATGACAAAAAACCCTCATCAATTTCAGTGGAACGCTGGCGGAGTGATTCTGTTGGTAGGGCAACTATTTTGAACATATATTAATGGGAGAGTATTGAAATTGGATTTGGATCAATCTTCCAGGATCCTGGAACAAATCCATTTATCCATACAAGGTCTTCTTGCCAGGTTTTTTGATCCAGTTTTATGAGAATGCTGTACCAGTATTTTCTTCTATAAAAGATAGGATGCATTTCTATTGGATCGCCAAGTATAGCGGTTTTTTTCGCTTTTGTCAACTCTCCAGAGAGAAGGAAATAGAGTCGTTTTGCCTGGATTTCTGCTATATCCTTCTGCATGTGACCAAAGAAATATCTGGTAAGATACACATATGGTGGGTACCCCAGGGAGCGTCTGATGTTGAGATCAGTTCGGTACATCCGGTCTGGCTCATTGAGAGACCTGAGTGTGAGCTGCTTTGGGTTGAAGGTCTGGATAAAAAATGTACTCAAATTATTTTTGCGAAACATAACTTCCTGGATTCGGTGCCAGACATGTTCTGCAGCTCGAAATTCTGGGAGGATGAGTTGCTTATCAATATCAATAAAAATAATGAGCTTTGTTTTATTCCACCTAATCTGAGAAAATGCCATTTCTGTTCCAATAATAATCCTTGGCTTATCGCTGTCTGGAAGCACATGATTTGAATTGCTGTCAATTCGAATGATCTCATGACTATTTTGGCCAATAGTTTTTCTGAGTATTGTCTCAACCTGCTCTGTGCCCATACCACGAAGTTCTACTATGGTAGATTTGCATGCTGGACACTGTGTAGTCATCGGTTTGTTACTTTTACAATAATGACAGTGGAGTGTTCTGGTCTCGCTATGGAAGATTAACGGCAGTGTACACGTTGGACACACTTCCTTGAATCCACAGTCATTGCATCCCACAGAGGTAGCATATCCTTTTCTATTTATAAATATGAAGACATCCTCCTTCGCCTCCAGGAGCGCATTTTGTACTCGATCACCAAAGACATCGTAGTTTCTTGCTTTTCTTTCTTCTGACATGTCGATGAGTGCGTAGTTCTTTGTTCTTAGTTCATAGTTTTTTGCTGAGTATTGTTTTTTGTGTATGTGAAAGTAACTTTCGACACTTGGAGAGAAACTTGCGTAGGTGAGAGTTGCTCCTGTCTGCCACGAAAGAAGTTCCGCCACGTCTTTTGCATGAAATCGAGGATTCTGATCCCAGTGCTTATGGTTTTCTGCATGTTCATAGTCGAGCACGATGTTTTTTAGATTAAAAAAAGAAAGGAAAACAGAACTTCTGGTTCCAATAATAATGTCTTTTTTCCCATTTCGAATATCAAGCCATCGTGAAAATTTTTCTTTTGTTGATAATGTGCTGTGCCAAGAAACTACCCGATCTTTTTTTTCGTCTGGAAGGGAATCATATACTTCATCAATCAGGTAGACTTCTGGAACAAGAATCAGCGTTTGGGCTTGGAGCTTCTCAAAAAGTCTCGTATGTTCATTTTGGCTCGAGTAGAGTCTATACTCTGGTTTTTTCTTTTTTACTGGCCGCTGTTTTTTTATTTTCTTTAGTTCAATTTTTTTGATCTTTCTTTTTTGTATTGGGAGTACTGACATCTTTGCCATCTGTGCAATAGAAACGCCATACCAGGAACTTGTGGTAGACAGTAATTCGAGATATTGCTCTGAAACAAGAGGTACTTCGTGAACAATATTGACGAGTAGTTTTAGATCTTCACTGCTATCTTTCTTTTTAATAGAAAAAACAAGTCCAAATTCTTCGGACTTTTGAAATGGAATTGTAACAAGTTGGCCTAGCTTAATGTTTTTTTCAAATTCTTTTGGAACGCTGTAGCTAAAAAGGCCGAGGTGCCTTGGGAGACGCCTAAGTGGAATGATGTGTGCGTACACAGTTTTTTTAGAATTCAAAATGGCCTGTAAGATATCCGACACCAAATGGTGCTTCGTATGCCATGTTTTTGAATGAATAGTTCATGTTCTTGAGAACACCAAGGGTGAGAAGAATTGCCCTGTACCCACAGCACGCTGAATTTTTCACAAGCTCGGGATCCATTTCTGCGAAGCCAAGAGTATTGCGTGTTTCAAGAAGTGTTATGGCCTGTTCATCAAAAATTTTTCCATCTATGTGAAATCCCGCAGGAGATTCATCTGTGAGTGCGTGGGAGAGATCTGCAGAGGCGATGAGTGCGACACGCTTGTCAGACTCCATAATGACGTCCTTGAGGAGTTCTCCAAAGTCTAGATGCTTCTTTGGGTCAAGTCCACTAAAGCCGACTGGAAGCACTTTCACCTCTGGAAGATGGCGTGTGAGATAGTGGAGCGGGATGCTTGTTCCGTGATCGATTCGTGATTCACTGACGAGCTGAACTGGAATATCTTTTGGATTACTCTTGTGAGAAATAATAGCCGCCATATCTGGGATGCCTCTCCATTCATCCTTGGTTGCAAGGTCACCAAATTCTTCGTATGAAGAAGTGAGTTTCGTGTCTGCATTTACAGAAAAAGCATCCTCAAAGATGCTCCCGTGTGGCGAAATTACCATGATAACATTTGGTTTTGCAAGATAGAGCTCTTGCTCCATGGCATCCATGGCTGATTTGGTTTTTTCGATTTTTTCGAGCTTGTCTTTCCCAATATTTTCTATGAGAAGGGGTGGGTGTGGTGTGATGGCTGCGAAGACGAGTGACATATGCTTATAGTCAAGAACGAAGTGCTAATATCAAAAAGTTTGTATGGTCCAGGCTGCGAGCTTTTCTGGTTCATTGAATTGACCTGAGTAGTCTGAATTTCCCATAGTTATCGTAACAAATTTTTTCCCATCTGTCTTCCTTTCTATTAACATTGCCAGATTTGCACCCGCTTCGTCAATATAGCCAGTCTTGCTCGCAATAATATTGAACGAGAGGTCTGCTTCTCGGACCAGATTATTTGTGTGTCTCTTGTAGTGGTATGGTTGGTCATCAGTATCCTTCACTTCTGTATATTCATAATCAACCGTACCTAGAAGAGTTTTAATTTCTTGATTTTTGAGTGCATTCACGAAGAGTGTGTTGTATTCCCTGATTGTAGATTGATTGTCCACACCTCCACCATACGGATCCACAAATGATGTCTTTGAAAGACCCCATGCATTAGCCTGCTCATTCATATTTTTTACAAATATTGTTGGAGATAAACCAATAGAATCAACCAACATGTATGATGGGGTGTTATACGAACGAATCATCATGTCTTTGATAAGGTCTCTGTTTCTGACCATATCACCGTTTGCAAGTTTGATATAGTGATATTGTGCTCGATGTTTGTTCTCGTCATAAGTAGAGATATATTGCAGATTGAGTCCTTTATCAAAGAGAACATATCCACCCATAACTTTAGTAAGAGAAGCAAGTGGTCGGACAGTATCAAGGTTCTTGCCAGCTAGAATTTCACCAGTTTCATAATCTGCAACAATGTATCCGTCGACCGGCGTGTTGAATTGTTTTCCAAGAAAAGAGATTTCTGATTCTGGCGTAGTTACCATGACAGCTACTTCTTTCTCAATTTTTATTCCGGCGACCTGTTCTGGAGTGCTTGTTTCGGCTATAACAGGAGGAGTAACTGGCTTTGGGGGATTAACAATGTCTGTTACCTCTGACTTGAGATAGATTGGTTCACCGGTCTGGTGCGCCATACCAGCAAAGTCATTCATCCAGACAATATTTCCCCAGCTGTACCCGAGACCGTCAAATATTTTTTCTGAGACAATATGTCTTTTCTTGCTATGCTCTACAGCATAGATTTTGTTCGATCCAGTAATTCCAAAAAGTGTTCCATTTTTAATGAGAATATTTGACCCGCGCTCTAGCCCAGAGAGTTCAGAAGCTCGAATTGTTTCGAGTGTTAGGTGTGGAAAGTTGATATTAGCGATTGCTTTGTCAAGGACTGGGTGGTATATGCCGTTAGAAATATAATAGATGGATCCATTTTCTTTTACCATGGCGAGTTTTCCAAGTGGATTTTCTTCCCCACTCTTTATAGTGGAGCCTATTCGGTATTCGTCAATATCAGTTTCTGTTACAGGAATGATTTCATCCGGGTGGTAGCCAAGTTGTTTGACTGTCTCATAGCTTTCGAAAGGTCTGAGGGTGTCGAAATCAAGGAGGTAATATGATCCGCCTTTCTGAAGTATTGCATAGTTCGGAAGCGCAATAGAATTGCCTGTGGTATACCGCGCAAGCTCAGAAGGTGGAACTGTGATGATCATTTTTGGGTCAAATCTGGAGATGAGTGCGGTCATGCTGTCGAAAGATCTCTTTGTTCCGTCCTGAATGACGTAAACCGTTGGGCTATCTGTTGTTTTTACGAGCGTACTATCTGGATATACTTGCTCGAACCATTTTTGCCAGAGCTTCCAAAAGTTTTCATTGCCCTGAATATGCGGTGTGTATGTATAGAGAAAACCTGTTGCATCACTCTGTGGAGTGATGATCTGTCCATCAATATTGTATGACTTATGTGCTGTCTTAATCCAGGTTTCGTTCACCATGTGATCATAATACCAGCGCATGATTCCAGCAGCACTGTCTACTTGTTTTCCAAAGCCTTTATTCTTCGTATACATATCACAGTCCCATCCACAGCCATCTGAAATTCCATAGCCGGTCGCACCATCGAGTGCCTTCTGTGTTGGATCTGGGTCTGTGATTAGACTCTGTTCCTTCTGGAGTTTGACGAGGAGATATTTTGGATTGATGGTGTGTTCTTGGGCTGCTCTAGAGATAATGTCTGCAGCAAGTCTTGGTATACCATCCACATCCTCTGCTTTGAAGCTCTTCAGAAAACTACTCTTTTCATTCAAGAATGCTTGTATGTCAGCACGAGACATGGTGTCGGCATCCTGGAGCTCTTCATCGCTAATGATAAAATTTGGATTGAATTCTGATGCAAAAAGGGCTATGCTTGGCATAAAAAGAGCAAGAACTGCAAAAATTGCGACTAGACTGAAAGTTGATTGTTTCATAGTGAGTTTAGTATAGCATAGGCCTGAAATGAGGAAAAGAGAACAGTTGCATTTTTGTCTTAGTTTAGATAAACTGTGGGTATATGAACACTGGAGTACTCTACATTGTTGCAACACCAATTGGAAATCTCAAAGATATTACTTTTCGGGCAGTTGAGACTTTGAAAAAAGTTGATTTAGTTTTGTGTGAAGACACACGAGTTACAAAGAAACTTTTGTCGCATTATCAGATTGACACACGGACAATGAGCTACCATCAGCATTCGGATGACAAGAAAGTGAAAGAAATTATTGAACTGCTTCAAGACGGAAAAGATCTTGCGCTGGTGACTGATGCCGGTACGCCGGGAATTTCGGATCCAGGTGGCCACCTTGTGGCTGAAATTCGAAATTCGAAATTCGAAATTCGGGCAGTTCCTATTCCAGGTCCTTCCGCGGTTACTGCGGCTTTGTCGATTTCTGGATTTCCAACTGACAAGTTTTTCTTTATGGGCTTTCCTCCACATAAGAACAAAAGAAAGAAATTTTTTACTGAAGTTGCTGATGCCAAGTATACGGTTGCGTTTTATGAATCAAGTCATAGAATACAGAAAGCACTGAAAGAGCTCGAAGAAGTGCTAAAGAAAGATAGAGAGATGTGTGTTTGCCGGGAATTAACAAAGAAATTCGAGAGTATCTATTGTGGAACGGTTGAAGAGATTCTAGAAATGGAAATCCCGGAGAAAGGGGAGTTTGTTGTTTTAGTAAGAAAATAGAAGTATGAGTATATTGTTTTTACTGGAGTCACCAGCTTTTTGGATAAAAGATGCATCTCCTATAGCAATACTTATTTTTGTAATACTGTTTTCCTTTCTCATCGCCTATAGTAAAAAAAGAAATGAATTACAATTTATTCTGCTAGGCTTTCCTCTTACGTTAGGCAGTTCATTCTTTTTTCTCGTTGCATGGGGTAGTGCAACAGAGGCTGGAAATGTATTTATTCCTCTTTTGCTTTCTTTGGCGTGTTTGGTAGGCCTACTCTTATATTACGTACGAACTGTCCTTGGGAAAACTGACAAGAACAAAAGTTATTTGCTTCGAATACTCTATCTACCGCTTATGTATGTGTTTTTTATTGCTAGTATGGGTTCAATGATGTGGATGGCAGACAGTTCTGAAAGAGTCATACAAATTGACGTTGGAGAGAATCCTTATATTCCTGGAGAAATGCACAATCCACCGGTCCGAATGCATGTATGGAACATTGGATTTTGGACCGGATCAATTTCAGAAGAGAAAGAAATGCAGTTAGTCGAAGAACATAAATACGCAAGGCTCATTAAACATATTGGTGATGAAAAAGCTATCGGCTGGGACGAAACAATGGTAAAGGGGGCTTTTAATGAACCAGATCGTATTATAAAAACTGAAGGTGGGGAAACATGGCTGTATCGTGCATGGCAAAATCATCCTGATTGGGAATTGCCAGTATATATGAAAGATGGATTACTTCTTAAGATAGGAGATTAATAAACATATGAAAAAACAATTTTACATTTCAACTGCCATTCCATATGTGAATGCGAGGCCTCATATTGGGCATGCTTTGGAATACATACAAACTGATGCTGTTGCTCGGTATCAGCGGCTCGTCGGCAAGGATGTATTCTTTTTGTCTGGCACCGATGAGAATTCACTCAAAAATGTTCAGGCTGCAGAAAAGGCTGGGAAGAGTGTTCAGGAATTTGTTGATGAACATTACACCTATTTTTATAATTTTAAAGACGCACTGAACATTTCTTTTGACGACTTCATTCGTACGACAGAGGGAATACATTTCAAAGGTGCCCAGAAGCTATGGTCGAATTTCAAGCCAGAAGATTTGGAAAAGAGATTATACAAAGGACTCTATTGCATTGGGTGTGAAGCATTTTATAAAGAAGAAGAACTCGTTGATGGAAAATGTCCAGAGCATAAAGTAGAACCAGAGACGGTAGAGGAAGAGAATTGGTTTTTTAAACTCAGCAATTATCAAGAGAAGATCAAGGAGCTCATAGAAAAAGATGAAATCAAGATTCTACCAGAATCAAAAAAGAACGAATGGCTGGCGTTCATTGATCGAGGACTTGAAGATTTTAGTATTTCGAGATCGCATGAGCGTGCACATGGTTGGGGAGTTCCAGTTCCTGGAGACGAGGGGCAGATCATGTATGTCTGGGTGGATGCACTGTCGAACTATATCACTGCGCTTGACTATGCAGAGGATGGAGAGAGATTCAAAAAATACTGGCAAGAGTGTGAAGACAGAGTTCATGTTATTGGAAAGGGGATTGGGAAGTTTCATGTACTTTATTGGCCAGCAATGTTGCTTTCTGCGGGTGTTGCACTTCCTACAGAAGAATTCATACATGGATATGTGACAGTAGAGGGAGAGAAGATTAGTAAGTCACTTGGAAATACTATTGATCCATACGAGGTTACAGAGAAGTACGGAATTGACCCTGTTCGGTTTTACCTCCTTGGAGCTATCTCTTCTGCTCAGGATGGAGATTTTTCAATAGAGCGATTTGAAGAATTCTATACAGCCCATCTTGCGAACGGCATCGGAAACCTTACTTCTAGAATTCTAACAATGCTTGAAAAATATTCTGAATCAAAGGTGCCGGCCATTTCAGAAGATATATTTGACACACCAACATTTTGGGATAATTACGAAGTTTCTTTTGAGAACTATAAGTTTGAGGATGTTGTTGGATACATAAATAAACTTGTTGCACTCTGTGACGGAGTCATCTCAGAGCAAAAGCCATGGGAAAAAGAAAAGGCTGGAGAAAATATTGATGAACTTCTATATCAGCTTGCTGAGTGCCTCAGACATATTGGATTGGCTTTGCTTCCAATTATTCCACAAAGTGCTGGAAAGATTCTCTTCGGGCTTGGAATTGAGGCGGGGAGCTTGGAAGATTTAAAGATTGAGAAAAAATGGGGAAAATTACAAAGTGGTCAAAAAGTTGAAAAAGGTGATGCATTATTTCCTAGGCTTGTGCAATAACATTTATTGATACACGTCTTGTAATATTATGGATTATAAAAAACTAAAAGAATTTGGCAAAGTGAAGCTCAATGAGCCACTTGCCAAGTACACAACATTCAAGATCGGTGGACCAGCTGATTGCTTTGTGATAGTGGACACATCAGAAAATTTTGCAGAAGTTCTGAAGTATTTAGATGGTGTTGGGCAAGATTACATCATCCTAGCCGGAGGAAGCAATGTGCTTGTCGGTGATGCTGGATACAAAGGTGTGGTGATTCATCCGAGAAACTCGAAACTTGAAATTCGAAATTCGGGAATTCTTGTTGAAGCAGGATGTCCTACAGCAAGAGCTGCACAGGAATCTATCAAAGCAGGTTTTGTCGATTTTGCATGGGGAGTTGGGATTCCCGGAACTATTGGTGGTGCGATCCGTGGGAATGCAGGGGCTATGGGAAGTGAGATGAAAGATCATGTAGAGAAGCTCGAAGTATACCGAGATGGAGAAGTCATCGAGCTTTCAAATGAAGAATGTGAATTTGGATATCGAGAAAGCATTTTCAAACATGGTGGGGGAATTATTCTACGTGCTTGGCTCAAGCTCGAAAAAGGTGATGCAGGGAAGGCTATGAAAGAGGCCATGGAGCACTTATCATATCGTGCGTGTAATCAGCCACAGGGTTTTGGAAGCGCTGGATGCACTTTCAAGAATCTTCCTATCTCAAAAGAGGAACAAGAAATTATTAAATCTAAAACAGATGACCCAAAAGTTCTTGAAACTATGGAAAAGTATAATAAAGTCCCGATTGGTCGACTTATTGAGCTATGTGGTTTGAGAGGTTTTCGGATTGGCAACGCAGGCGTGAGTGAAAAACATGGTAATTTTATTGTAAATCTTGGAGAAGCGACAGCAGAGGATGTACACACTGTAATTGAAAAAGTAAAAGAAAAAGTGTATACTACTTTTGGTATTTCTATTCAAGAAGAAATCTATTTTATGTAATAAACATATATCAGTATGTCAACATTAAAACCCCAAGTAAGGAGTTTTTTTTATAGCCTTTGTGCTGTCTTCATGTTTGTAGGCTCATTTCTTGTATCTATTCCTCAGGCACATGCAGAGTCAAAAGAGTTCGTTGGCTCTTTTTCTCCAATCACAACAGTACCGTTTATGGATACGAATGGATCTGGGGTTATCTGGTTTGATGCTGGAGCAAACACAATAAAGTATAAAAATGTTACGCTGGGTACAACAGCCGAAATAAAAGATATTACTCAATTTAAAGGATTGTCTTTACTTTGGGATGGTATTTATTGGGTTGATGGTTCTGTGTTGTATGAATACAAAATTAGTACAAAGGTGAAGAAACAGATGCTTGATCTTTCCACGATAGAGGATATTGAAAAAGATGCAAAGGAATTTTGGCTCAGGACAATGGTTTCTCCGCTCTTTTTTGAATATTCAGTCAGAGATAATAGTGGAACCACACACAGAAAACAGTATGATTTCAACACACAGCAAGCATTCGGAGTTACTGGAAGATCTGGAAGTACTCTCTTTGGAGATTCAAATGAGTTTTTTAAGAAGAGTGGAGATGCCGCCTCTGATTCGTTTTATGAACTTGCCTATTTGGGTCAACATATTGTTCTTATAGGACATCCTACACAGTTTGGTGATTCGTACGACGAACTGAGAACAAAGATCGTTCCACTTGGAATTCCTACAACAGTAAAAAGCGGTATACAATTTACAGGTATGTTTCGAGATGGAAAGTCAGAAAAGGATAGGGCTGTATTTTGGAGATCAACTGGTTTGTATGTACTCAATACAAATACAGGAAATGAGACAAAACAAATTGAGGATTTTTCTCAATCAACAAATATAACATGGACAGGATCGGATGCGCTCTGGTCAGTAAAAAAAGCAGATAGTAATTATTACTATTGGTATAACGCAACAATGGATGCTACCTGCTACTTGGATCAAGATGATTCAATATTGTCATCTAATCCAAATTATAGTCTTACGAATGGATTTCTTTTTTGGTCAACAAATGAAGGAAAAGTATATTCAAAGAGGCTGGTCTGTACAGATGAACCAGTAGGAAGCACTACGAGTCCAACACCAACGATTACAGCTTCATCAGGTGACTTGATAAAGATGGTTGGAAATCCTTCCGTATATTATCTTGGGGCAGACGGGAAACGGTATGTGTTTTACAATGAAAACATTTTTTTGAGCTGGTATACTAGTTTTTCTGGTGTTAAGGAGTTGTCAAAAAAACAGATGGAAGATATTCTTATTGGTGGAAATGTTACCTATCGACCGGGCAAATTGATCAAGATTACGACAGATCCAAAAGTATATGCAGTGGATAAAGGGGGAGCATTGCGATGGATAAAGACTGAAGAAGTTGCTGCAGCCCTTTTTGGGAAGTCTTGGGCAGGTCAAATTATTGATGTCCCAGACTTTCTTTTTGTGAATTATAAGATTGGGAACTCAGTCAATGCTGCTTCAGATTTTAGCCCATATAATGCCAAAATAAATAATTCAACAATCAATATTGACAAAAGTCTTTAGTTCTGAAGTAAAAAGAATAAACCTGTGTCTTATGCACAGGTTTTTCTGATCTACAATTGATGCCGCCATAGAAACAGTGTACTATAGTTATAGAGAGGTGAATAAGAAAATAATCACATAGTATATGAATATCAACATCAAGTCGACAAATATCGAACTCACTGATGCAGTGAAAGAATATGCACTTGAGAAAATTGGGAGCTTAGAAAAATATTTCGATAATATCCAAGGGGCTGATATCGATCTTGGAATGCACAGTACGCATCATCAGAAAGGAAAGGTGTTTTATGCAGAAGTGAATATGCTTGTTCCTGGAAAGAAGCTTCGTGTCGTAAAGGACTCAGAGGATCAATACAAAGCCATAGACAAAGTAAAGGATCATCTCAAGGCTGAATTGGAAAAAATGAAAGGGAAGATGAGGTCATTTGACCAAGAGGAATTGAGGGGGGTGAAAGAATATCAGGAAGAAGATGAAATAGGAAATTAGAAATTCGGGAAAAGAAAAAACCGCCAGTTGGCAGTTTTTTACATATGTTTGTCTAGCACTTTGTTCACTTCTGCATCAGCTTCTTTGTTTCCTTCACGCATAGTATGCTTGATTGTGACTTTATTAAATTCTTGCATAGCATTCCATGACTGTACAAACAGTTTTTGCATTGACGGATGCTTTACCTTCCATTGTTTATTTAGCTGTCTTTCTACAAGCATGCTGTCGACGTAGCAGACAACTTCATTAGCACCAAGTGCATGTGCCTTTTTAAATCCAGAGATAACTGCAGAATATTCTGCAAAATTATTTGTTTGTTTTCCCAGAAATTCTCCGTATGCTTCCAGCACGTTTCCTTTTTCATCTTTTATAACAATACCAGTAGCAGACGGACCAGGGTTACCGCGTGATCCACCATCACAGTAGATGATTACTTTTTTTGGCATACTATTTTTTCTTTAAATCAACAATGAGGAGTTGAAGTTCTCGATTTCCATTCCATTCATTCACACCAACTTCAAATACCATATCAATCGTATCTCCTTTTTTGAGTATTCTGCACCAGTCAGGGTCTCCACTATTGCAGAGGCTCCAACCAATAGTCTTTCGAATTTTTCCACTATCACTGGCAATCATGATCTTGAGATGTGTCTTGTCTTTTCCGACGGGCTGTATATCTCTCACAGTCAGATGTTTAGCGAGGTATTTTGGTTTTGGGTTTGCTTGTCCAAATGGGGCGAATTTTTCGAGCGAGTCATAAAGTTCCCAGGTAATATCATCGAGATGTATTTTTGCGTCAATCGCAAGTTTTGGTGACATATCGAGCCCTTTTGTTTTCTCATGATATTTCGCCATAAGTTTTTCTTTGAATTCTTCCATTAGATCTGTGGATTTCAGTGTAAAACCAAACGCCATAGGGTGTCCACCAAATTTTTCAAAAAGGTCAGAAAGCTCGCCAATTGCCTCTATGACATTGAATCCTTCCACACTTCTTCCAGACCCCATGAACTGTCCATCATTTTCTGTCATCACAATACATGGTTTGTTATATTTCTCTTTCAGTTTGCTTGACACCAGACCAACGAGGCCAGGTGACCAGTCTTTGTCAAAAGCAAATAGAATTGGATTGTTCATTTGATGGGCTTCAATACGTTCTATTGCTTTTTTCACATACTGCTCTGTCAGTTTTCTCCTTTCGTCATTTTCTCTGTTTAGCTCGAATGCAAGATCGGTTGCCTCGATCGGATCATGAGTAACCATGAGTTTGTACGCAACATTTGCATGGTTCAGTCTTCCTGCTGCATTGATCTGTGGTGCGATGCGGAATCCAATAGTGTCTGCATCGATCTCACGTTTCATCGAACCATCTTCTTCCTTGATTCCAATTTCAAGAAACATTTTTTGAAGTCCAATTCGTTTCGTTTTATTGAGCACAATCAGACCATACTTTGTCAGTGTTCTAGATTCCCCAATGAGTGGGACCATATCAGCAACACTGGAGATTGCGACCATGTCGAGGAGCCATTTTTCATGCACATCGTGTGCTGCTCCGTTTGGAAGTGCAACATTGTTTTCTTTATGTTTTTTGAGTATTCCCTGCGCGAGTTTGAACGCAACCGCACCGCCTGCGAGACCTTTGTCTGGGTATGTCTCACCTTCAATTTTTGGGTGAATAATCGCAAAAGCATTTGGAACAGTTTCTGGGATGGAGTGGTGATCTGTAATGATAACGTCTATACCTCCTTCATTTGCTTTTTCAATTTCTGCGAAGTTGCTAATACCACAGTCACATGTAATGAGAATGTTGGCTTTTTCGTCAATAAAGGTCTGAATATTTTTTTCATTGAGCCCATAGCCATCAGTTTCACGGTGAGGAAGAAACACATCAAAGTTTGTGAAATGGAGTGCTTCAAAAAGTGTGGCAAGAACTGTGCATCCAGACACACCATCTGCATCATAGTCACCATGGATGATTATTTTTTCATTTTTTTCAATTGCATCAAGAAGTCTATTTACAGTTTTTTCCATATCTCGAAAAAGAAATGGATCGTGAATATCCTGACTGTAGTCTGGGTTCAGAAATTCATCTATTTGCTTTTGTGTCCGTATGTCTCTGTGATACAATAAATTTGCTACCGTTTTTGGTAGCTCTGGATGCTCTTCGAAAAATGACAGTGGTGCATCAGTGAGGACTTCCCATTTTTTTTTGCATAGTCTTAATAGAATGCTGGTGCCATGGAGAAAAAGATCATACCAACAATGCCTACAACGCTAATAGCAATCCATAATTTATCTTTGTGTTTTTGTTTCATAGATTAGTTATTCCTATCATTCCGAGGCCTTCTTAGGCTGTAGGAATCTCAGTGTTAATTTTGTGCTGCTTGTTCGAAGGGATTGCGACGTCGTTCTCCTTCGACTCCGCTTCGCTTTGCTCAGGATCACTCCTCGCAATGACAGGAGAATTTATCTCTTCAAAACTGCCAAGTACGCTTCTGTGGGTATATCGACTTTCCCTTTTCCTCTTGCCATCATCTTCTTTTTTCCTTTTTTCTGTTTCTCAAGGAGTTTTCTTTTTCTGGTTACATCTCCACCATAGAGGCCTGCTGTCACATCTTTTCGAAGGGCGCTCAGACGTTCTCCGGCAATAACTTTTCCTCCAATTGCTGCTTGGATTTTAATGACGAATTGTTGCTTTGGGAGTGTGTCTCGTAGAGACTTTACAATTTTTTTGCCTGTACGAAATGCTTCTTCTCGCCATACGAGAGAAGAGAGCGCTTCAACTGCTTCCTCTGCAATCAGAATATCCATCTTTACTACATCACTCTTCCGATAATCTTTCATTTCATAATTGAGGGATGCATAGCCACTAGTAACGGTCTTTAGTTTATCATAAAAGTCTGTGATGAGTGAAGCCAGAGGCATCTCGTAGTGGAGCATGGCTCTTTGGCTGTTTCCAGAACTGAGATATTCTGTGTTTGTGTAAATTCCTTTTCTTTCTGACACCAGACCCATCACATTACCAATATAGTCTTCTGGTGTAATAATGTCGACATTCATCCATGGTTCCTCTACATGGTTCACGTGCTGTGGTTCCGGAAGGTCTTGTGGGCTTTTTGCAATGATATCCTCTCCATTTGTTTTGAACACATGATATGCCACACTTGGGACAGTCGCAATAATATGTAAACCGAATTCACGCTTCAGTCTTTCCTGAAAAATTTCTAGATGCAGCATGCCAAGGAATCCACAACGAAAGCCGAAGCCGAGTGCCTGAGATTGTTCTGGTTCATAAAAAAGTGCAGAGTCACTGAGCTTCAGTCTGTCCATAGCCTCGCGTAGGCCAGAGTAGCCATCGCCTTCTTTTGGAAAAATGCCTGCGAAGACCATTGGTTTTACTTCCTTATATCCAGGAAGCGCTTTTGTTGCCTGATTTTTTTCAATCGTAATAGTGTCACCAACGCGGACGTCACCGAGTTCTTTGAGTCCTGTGACCACGAAGCCAATCTGGCCATTATCAAGGAGTGGGTCTGAAATAAGGGAAGGGGAGTGGTGCCCGATGTCGAGTACTTCTGACGTGCCTTTTGTCTGCATCATGATGATTTTGTCACCTTTTCTCAGACTTCCGTCCACCATGCGGACAGATGCAATCACGCCGCGATAGTCATCATAAAGAGAATCAAAAATCATGGCGCGTGTTGGAAGATCAACTTGCTCAGCAGGAGGTGGAATTCGTTTGATAACTTCTTCTAAAAGTATTTCGACACCCTCTCCAGTTTTTCCAGAACAGGTGAGAATATCTTCTTCTTTGCATCCGAGCAGATGAATGATTTCCGCACTCGCTTTTTTTACGTCAGCATTTGGAAGATCAATTTTATTCAGCACTGGAATAATGGTGAGGTCTTGCTCGAGTGCGAGGTAGAGGTTTCCTATCGTCTGTGCTTGCACACCTTGGCTGGCATCAACGAGGAGAATGGCACCTTCGACCGCAGCAAGGGAGCGTGAGACTTCATATGTGAAGTCGACGTGACCTGGTGTGTCGATAAGGTTGAGTTCATAGTTGCCAGTTGATAGTTGATAGTTCATGCGAACCGGTTGGAGTTTTATGGTAATGCCACGTTCTTGCTCCAATTCCATAGTATCTAGCAGCTGTGCTTTCATGTTTCTCTTTTCTACTGTTCCTGTGAGTTCCAAAAATCGGTCGGCAAGAGTCGATTTTCCATGGTCAATGTGTGCAATAATACAAAAGTTTCGAATATTCTCCATGTATATAGTTATTTGATGTATGGATTTTATCTCAATCTAGCGAAATATGCAAGCCTGAGTCTTGACAAAATTGATACATTCTGATATAGTACTCAGTCATATTTCAGCTTTCTTTTTGTCTTGTTTTAGCGAAAAAGATAGAAAGAAGGCTGGGAATATCTCCTGGCTAATGTTGCTCGCGAAGTTAAATCTCTTGTCGGTGTCTACAGGGTGCAGATGCTCATAGAGTGTGCTCGCGGGTGAAGGAGGACTTGCAGTGAGCAAGCCAACATCAAGACAGATGAAGGAGTTCTGGAGCCAGGTCGACGCAGGCCGGATAACTTCGGCCAACTTTCAGGCTTTCCTGGACAACCCCAACGTGGAAGTCGCCAAGCTGGCCGAATCAACGGTCTGGAAGACCATCGCGCTCGGCACTGGCCCGAAGAGCGGCAAGGCTTACGCCAAGGCGCTCAAGAAGGCTGGTTGTCGCGTCAGCGACTGGGCTCTCGACATGCTCAATCATGACGAGTTCAAGGTCTCTGAGGGAATGGAGATCGATCTCGTTTTCCTCTCCGGCTACGACCTCGGCTTCGCTGTGAGTGCTACGCGAGTTCAGATCTACGAGGCCGGTTTGGCTCAGGGCTACGAGCTTTGTCCGCCCGAGGTCGGTCCAGCGCTGCGACTGCAGTACAAGGATCAGTCAGCCGGCGAGTGGCTGTTCGTGGCGATGGAGTCGATCTCCGACTCGGAGGGCTACCCGGCCGTGTTCCACGTTGGGTACTATGGCAGTGAGTTGTGGCTGAACAGCAACTACGGCAATCCTGACAATGTCTGGAATTCGAACAACCGTTGGGTCTTCGTCCGTCCTCGCAAATCTCTTCATTCCCCGATTTTTTTGTCGGGGTTTTCTTTCTACCTTCTTATCCATCCCCCAAGCATTCGTCCGACCTCTTGTAATTTTTTTGAGATTTCCATATATTTTTTATTTCCTATCATGTCTATTTCCCACAAGAGTTGTACAAAGAATTTTAGAGAGTCAAACTTCGTATTTAGCACTTTCAGTTTTTCGGGTGTTTTATCTTTTGGTGCGTACTGTGCTTCAAGTGCACAGGCGAGACAGTCGGTAAATAATGCATCAATTTTTGCACCAAGGGTGTGGCGAGAGAATTTTGGAAGGTTGATCGTATATCCATGCCACACTTTATACACTTCTTTTAATGCAATAATGAGAGGTGTGCCAAAACTCCGTCGGGGGGGGGCTTTCATTGGTATGAAGATTCAATTGCCGCATACGCGCAAAGATATTATCTGCCTAGAAAACTTACTTAGCGCCTGGCAGGAATTTATTATTGGAAAAAGAAAAAAGCGTGATGTGCAAGAATTTAGTTTCAACCTTATGGATAACATTGTATCACTTCATGAGGATCTAAAAAATAATACATACAGACATGGTGTCTATCATAGTTTTTTCATCAATGATCCTAAGAGACGTCATATTCACAAAGCGCGTGTCCGCGACAGGCTTCTTCATCATGCAATTCATAGACTACTCTATCCATTCTTCGACAAAACATTTATTTCAGACTCATACTCTTGCAGAAAAAATAAAGGAACACATAAGGCTATGAATCGTTTCAGATCACTTACGTACAAAGCTAGTCAAAATCACACACGGACGTGCTGGGTGCTAAAATGTGACATTAAGAAATTTTTTGCCAGTGTTGATCAGAGTATTCTCCTTGCTATTTTAAAAAACTATATTCCTGACAAAAACATTATTTCACTTCTACAAGATATTATTACAAGTTTCAGTACTCAAGACAAACCAAACTCGGGCCTTCCTCTCGGTAATCTTACTTCACAGCTTTTCGTCAATATGTACATGAATGAGTTTGATCAATTTATCAAACACAAATTAAAAATAAAACATTACATCAGATATGCAGATGATTTTGTTATTTTGTCAAACAGCAAGCAGTATCTTGAACATCTCATTCCACAAATTATCGACACACTCATGAAAAAACTCAAACTTACTCTTCATCCAAATAAACTATTCTTCAAAACAATTTCATTCGGAGTAGATTTTCTTGGGTGGATACAGTTTGTAGATCATAGAGTACTGCGAAAGGTAACAAAGAGAAGAATGTTTGCGAACCTTAAAAAGGACATCAGAAAAGAGGTCTTGCAATCGTATCGTGGTCTATTGGGGCATGGGAATGGATATAAACTTGAGAAGATAATTCTTGATTTGTGATACATGACTCGTGTCTTGTGATCTAGATTTTATCAGCATCCCCAACTTCTCCTTGATAATCTTTCAATTTTAGAAAACGCTTCTTGAAACTTCTGCCAAACTCAATCATTTCCTGTACTTTGAAAATATAACATAATCCAGCGTAGACAATAAGCCCTGCAAGCCCACTGAGTGTCCCTTGAAGGGCAACACCCCAGAATTTTTCCATATTTACAAAGCTTGCAAGTGGTTCTTTCAGAAGCTGTACAGTCAGTGCCATGATAAGTGCTGCACCGGATATTTTTAATAGGGTATTCACAATTTTGGCCTCTCCAAGTGTCCCTAATTTACTTCTGAGGATAATCCAGAGGAGACAGAGTTGGAGAATAACACCAATAGAGAATCCAAGGGCTATTCCTGCAATACCATATAGATCTTTGAGCTGAAGTGCAGCTATTACAGTTACGAGCATCCCAACCAGGCTTGCAAGGAATGGTGTCCAGGTGTCTTCTACGGCATAGAATCCTCTGGCAAGGAGTGGAATGAGGCACTGGGCGAAGAGTGAGAGAGAGAAGAAGGCGAGTGTATCAGCAGTCAGAATCGTTGCTTCCCAGTCGAACATGCCGGTCCCAAGGACAACACGGACTATTTGAGCTCGGAGGAGGAGGAAGAGGATCGTAAGTGGAACGATAAAGAAAAGAATTTGTCTCATGGTATGAGAGAGGTGGTCAATCATCTCATCTTGTTTTTTTTCTGCAATGAGTCCACTGAGTGTTGGGAATGCTGCCACTGCGAAGGAGATGCCGATAATGCCAATAGGGAAGTATTGGAGATTGCTAGCAAAATTAAAAACTGCAACACTACCAACGGCAAGTGTAGAGGCAATGGCTGTTATTGCGACAAGATTGAGCTGGCTCGTAGCTAATCCAAGAGTCCTCGGAATCATAAGTTTTCCAATTTGTCGAACATGCTTGTTCTGAAAAGCCATGAGAGGTTTATATTTAAATCCGTATTTGAAAAAAGTTGGGAGTTGGATGAGGAGATGGAGGAGTGCACCGAGGAGAACGCCATAGGCAAGTCCCTTCACATTCCAGATAGGGACGAAGAAGACTGCACCAATAATAATGCCCAAATTGTACATGATGGGTGTCAGGGAATAGATGGCAAAGGACTTGAATGATTGGAGAACACCACTCACCACGCTACTGATTCCCAGAAGAATGGGGGAGAGAAACATAATGCGAGTGAGCATAACCGTCATCTCCATCTTCTCTCCACTGAATCCTGGAACAATGAGCTGCATGACCTGTGGCGTAAAGATGAAAAGAATTCCGCATACTATGAGGAGACCAATGCCGAGAATATTGAGAATGCTATTTGTCACTTTCCATGCTTCCTCCTTATTTTTCGCTACCACCTTCATGAAGACTGGGATGAAGCCAGCTGACAATGCTCCGACGATGAGGAGGTTGTAGACCATGTCAGGTATTCTAAATGCTGCATAGTATGCGTCGAGCACATCTCCGGCACCAAAGTAATGCGCGAAGATACGGTCTCGGACGATTCCCATCAGGCGACTCAAAAAAGATGCTGCCCCAAGGATGATGGCAGCGCCAGTAATAGATTTTGTTGTGCCGTTTAGTGCCTGTTTTATCATCTTACAGAAGAAATAATGAAATAGAGAAATAAGAAATAAGGGGATTTAGTCCTTACTTTTTCTTGCTAATTGAGATTTTATAAGTTTGTTCAATCTGATCTCAATTTCCTTTGCTAGGGTTTTTAGCATAGTAAATTCTTCTTTGCTTATTTGTTTTCTTTCAAACATGAGACTATGCCAGTGTCTTGATTCCAGAAGCGAAGCTCGTGCATTGTAATAGAATTTGTTCTTAATCCTTCGGCGATATTTACCACAACTGAATCTACACTCCGAATCATCTGATCTCCAATAATTTTTTGTTCTTTCCAATTAAGTCTTGAATAAATTTCCCAAGATTTTTTCGAATATTCTCTTGAATTCTTGTATACATCTAACTTCGGCAGTTCAATATAGCTGGAGTTCATAATTCCCCTTATTTCTTATTTCATTATTTCTTTACTATATCCATTTCCTATTCTTCATCATAGCAATGACCAGGAGAATGAAGACCGCGAGACCAAGGAACATGACCCAAACAAGATGTGGTTTTTCCGCAAATGGGAGGCCAATATTCATACCATAAATACCAGAAAAAAGTGTAAGAGGCAAGAGGGCAACAGAAATAACGGTGAGTGCACCAATAACTTTGTTCGTTCTCTGATTGATGAGGGACTCTACTGTGACATGGAGACCATCTACTGTGTCCTTGTATGTGTCAGAGACTGCCCAGAGTTTATTGAGGTAATCCACGACATTATCGAAGTATAGACTAAGGTCTTCGTGTATAAACTCATTTCTAGTGTGAGAAAGATTTGCAATCAAATATCTCTGTGGGTCAATAATTCGTCTAAAGCTCAGAATATTTCTCCTGTGCACGGCGAGTTCACGAATAATCTTCGTGTCTTGTTCTCCTGCAAATACTTCATCCTCTGCGCGTGAAATATGTTTTCCAACATTATTGAGAATTGGATGTGAATTATTAAATAATGATTCAACGAGCCTATACAGAAGATATCCAGATGTTCCACTCATCCAATCCTTCTTTGTTTTTTTATTCTTCATACATCTGTAGAAGAAGTTCTTCATTTCTTTACTCTTCGTGTGTTGGACCGTAATGAGGTAAGTTTCACCAATAAAGATATCAACTTCGTGAGAGATGACTGTCTTCGTAGTGCTATTCCAGTGTGGAAAGTGGAGTACCAGAAACAGATACTTTTTGTATGTATCGATCTTCGGTGTCTGGCTCTCACTCTGGATATCCTCGAGGTCGAGATGATGAAAGTTATGATTTTCTTTCAGGTAGGCGAGTGACTCCTCATTGATTTGGTCGATGTTAATCCAAGAGAGACCGCCTTCCTTAATTATTTTGATAGCCATAGAATCTGAAATAAAAAATAGGGAAATATAAAATTTGGGTTACTTCTTTGTCGGGATATTTATGGTGAGGACAAAGATATCTGTTCCCGGACTTTTTGGATTATCTTCGAGGAAGAATGTTCCATCAATGCTGTCTCTATGAAAAATGTATTCTTTTGACTTTGTCGAATCTTTCACCTCTCGATATGTGAAATCTTTGCTGTACAGTTCTTTTTTATAAAAATCTTCTACAAATGTTGGTTCGGCAGAAAGCTGTGACCAACGGATAGTGAGAACATCCCGAGTGTCGATCTCGATGTCTTCAACGCGCTCTAAAGCGTCTGCCCAGAAGTCACCAGTTTCTTTTATCTTTTGTTTTTCAAAATCCTTTTCTGGGAGCTCAACATTCAGGAACGAAACGATAGGGCCAAGGAGAGCCTTCGGTACATGGGTCAGAAGCTCGAGGGTCTGACCTCTTCGTTTTCCAGAAATGTAGGTAACCTGATCTATACTGTCTTCATCATATACCTCTATAGTTGCAAAGAGACTTGGTGGGACCTGTGCGAGTTCGCGTGGTCGTGGGGTTGCAACAAACTTGAGGAGCAAAATTAGTCCTATGATAAAAAAGACCAAGCAGCCGCAGCCGGTAGAACAAGTCTGGAGAAAGCAAGATCGTTTTTTTTGTATTTCCTGGATTGGCGGCTCTTGGATTTCTATCTTGTCGAGGTTTGGTTGCATAGATTCTCAGGTATTGTAGCAGAATTTTCTTTAAAAATCCATATTCTCTCAATAACAAAAAATCGCCCCATAGGTAGCGATTGTTTGTTCTGCTCTGAAGGCCTTTTCAAGAAAGGAAGGCAGAGTTGATAGTGTCCATGGAAACATTCTACCTCCAATGGCTCAGGTTACCCGTGCTAAGTAGTAAATATTGCTAGACAGCACGGGTGATCTGAGACAAGTCTCTTTTCACCCTAAAAGTAAGGAACGTCTGATTATTTCTAACCAGATCAAACACTATATCACAATTTTGGACTTTTGTCAAGTCTGTGGTACAATTTCAAAAGAGTTGGTTTTAAAATTTGGCTTAATTTAGCTAAATTTCAACTTAGGAATATGCGGATAACGCTGATTTACTGATTTCTTGTTTAGAAAGCCAATCTGTAAATCAGCATTATCAGTAATCCGTAATCTTTATGCAACTCTCTTTCTACGGTGCAGCCCATGAAGTCACAGGCTCTTGTCATCTCCTTGATACTGGAAAAAAGAAGATCCTTGTTGACTGCGGGATGTTTCAGGGCGGAAATTTTAACGAAGGAAAGAATGGTAGTGATTTTCTATTCAATCCTGCAGAAGTAGATATTCTCCTTCTTACCCATGCACATCTCGACCACACTGGTCGTGTGCCAAAGCTTATTAAGGATGGGTTCAAGGGGCGCATCATCACTACCAAGGCGACAATTGAACTGGCTCGTCTGGTCTGGGTGGATGCATACCACATCATGAAATATAATAACAAGAAGTACCAGACACCGATCCTATTTGGTGAGGCAGATATTGCAGAAGCATTTGGTGCATGTGAGCCAGTGGACTACCATGAGCGAGTTGATCTCGGTGATGGAGAGTCTGTGGTATTCAAAGATGCCGGGCATATTTTCGGTGCGGCATTTATTGAGCTGGCTGCAGGTGGAAAAAATATTGCTTTTTCTGGTGATGTAGGAAATAAGAATGTTCCGATCCTCCGAGAGACAGAAGAGCTCGGGGATATTGATGTGCTAATCTGCGAGTCTACATATGGTGACAGGATTCATGAGTCAGAAACAGATAGAAAGAAGATTCTTCTCGATCTCATCAAAAAGGGTGCAGAGCGTGGTGGCACTATTATGATGCCAGCGTTCTCCCTGGAAAGAACACAGGAAATTCTCTACCATCTCCATGATATTAGTGAGCACGATAAAGAGCTTCCAAAGATTCCAATCTATCTCGATAGTCCGATGGCGATCGACGCTATCCCAATTTACAAGAAGTATCCAGAATATTATGATAAGGAAGCCTGGGATGAATATTCCAAAGGAGCTGACTTTCTTGATTTTCCTGAACTGCACATAACACACACAACAGAAGAATCAAAAAAGATAAACAATATTCGAGGGGCCAAGATGGTCATAGCTGGAGCCGGAATGATGAACGGTGGTCGTATTATTCATCATGCATTTCGTTATCTTTCTGATCCAGCATCTACACTCATTATTGTTGGGTACCAAGCACACGGGACTCTTGGTCGCAGGCTCTATGAAGGTGCAGAGAAAGCAAACATATTTGGAGAAGAAATTCCTGTCCGATGTGAGATCAAGGCTATTGGTGCTCTTTCTGCACATGCAGATCAGACCAAGCTTGTGGAGTGGATTGGTGGTGCAGCAAAGAAACCTAAGAAGATATATCTCATACATGGGGAGTCACATGCGTCTGCTTCTTTGGGACACAAAGTTAAGGAAGTGATCGGCATTGAATGCTTTGTACCAGAAGAAGGGGAGACTGTTGAGATTTAAATAACTAACAAAAGACCTCATTTGGGTCTTTTTTTATCTTGCATAGAAACAATTCTTGTGCTATTGTCTGGGAAATTGATGGTTGATATCAACCACTGAAAGGGGGTTGATATGGCACGGGAGGAGTACTCACTTCCCCGATCTGGGGATGTGGACAAGATTTATGATATTCACAACACGCGGTGGGAGGGCGCGGAGCTTCGTCTGTCAGACAGTCAGGTTTCCCATCTTTATGATGATGGGCTCATACGGGTCATGCGCGTGAATGGTACAGTGACAGGTGTTCTGTTTATACATCGTATGTTCACTGGTGGAGCGGTCCCAGATCCGTACCAATTTCGCCTGTGGGAGCGCCTGGTACATGCAACTGCACCAGGCATTGCTCCTGATACAATCATCATGTGGTCTATTGATGTGCCGGCTGGAAGTCCAAAGGGACTTGGAACTCGACTGATCGCAGCAGCGAAGGAAGAGTTTCGGGCGACGCCCTACCTGGCGACGTTCAGTCCAGTCAAGGGATATAAGTCATTTTGCCAAGAGATCATATCTCGCGGCGCTATTCCGAAGCGCAGGGTAGAGGAGTCTGGCATCTACCTTTTTCTGGCTACCTCGATGAAGCGCGGGTACGAGGCCTACCTGAGATATCTCCAGGATGTTCCTGATACACACTTCATGATGCCAGAAGATTGGTATCGTGGGCGTGGTTGGGGATCGCTGTGTCCTGTGAATCGCTTCCATGCGGTTCGCAATGGTGCATCGCTTGTCGGTGTGTGGCCGGCAGGTCCTGGTGCCCGGCCATGTTCTCCATTCACGGTGATGTACTCCTACAAGGGATTCGAGACCACTGTCGCAGAGAGCTTTCGTAAGCTTCCGGATCAAGTCTTAGGACGGAGAGCGGTTTTCAATCTCGTGTGACGAGATGGCTCGCGCACAACATACCAAATATCTCTGGTTGTTGCTATGCGCGAGCCATCAACAAAAAACACCCAACTGGGTGATTTTATTTTTTTAAGATATGTGTGGCCGAGGAGGGTGCGACCTTCTTCTTAAAGGAAGCAGTGACCTCCCGGCCACTAGTGTAGGTGCGCTCGTCAAGCATTGTGATGGCGTTTTAGGCTGCTTTCACGACAGCTTGAGTCTAACATAATCCGCGAATATTGATTGTGAGTAGCCAATACCCATGAGGAAATGCGGCGTGCATGTAGGAGCGCAGGTGGTCTGCAATGAGTCTGCGGTCACCTGGATCTCGCAAGCGAGATTCGGTAGTTTACAGTATCAGCATTGCACGATCCTTTCTCTAGAAAAAAATATTTTCAAGAGAAAGCATCATGAAATATTCAGGATTTATAATTATATACTACTCTTGCATTCTTGTCAACCTTATGATATCATTGTTCTGTAAAAAGTGCTAAAATAAGCGAAAAAAGGTAGTTTTATGAGCTTTAAACTTCATTCATCTTATAAACCAGCAGGAGATCAACCTCAGGCAATAAAGGGGCTTGTTTCTGGTCTTATAAAAGGAGAGAAAAAGCAAACCCTCCTTGGTGTGACAGGTTCTGGAAAGACATTTACTATTGCAAATGTGATAGAGCAGTCCCAGCTTCCAACTCTTGTGATTGCACATAATAAAACGCTTGCAGCCCAATTGTGTAACGAGTTTCGTGAATTTTTTCCTGACAATGCAGTTGAGTATTTTGTCAGTTATTATGACTATTACCAACCAGAAGCGTATATTCCAGGAAGTGATACATATATTGAAAAAGAGGCACAAATTAATCAAGAGATAGACAGGCTCAGACATGCTTGTACTCAAGCACTGATTTCTCGAAAAGATGTTATTATTGTTGCGTCTGTGTCTGCCATCTATAGTCTTGGAAATCCACTTGAGTATGAGAGGATTGTTCTTCATCTCGAAGCCGGGCAGCAGCTCGATAGGCGTGGAATGATGGAGCACCTCGTCAAAATGCAGTTCGAACGAACAAATATGGTTCCTCAGAGGGGGCAGTTTAGGATGCGTGGACAGGTATTTGAAATCATGCCGATTAACGAGGAGGTTATCTACAGATTTGAGATTAGCAAACAGATTGATCTGATTGAGCGAGTGAATGCAGTATCTCGAAAGGTTGAGAGAGGACAAGAAGGTGTCTGGTTTTTTCCGGCAAAGCATTATGTGCTGGCGGACGAAGCGCGTGAGGCCGGCTTTGGAATAATAAAAGAAGAACTCAAGATTCGCCTCGCCGAACTAAAAAAAGAAAAGAAAGTACTCGAGTACGAAAGACTCAAGAGGCGAACTCGATATGATCTCGAGATGATCAAGAATATTGGGTATTGCACAGGTATTGAGAATTATTCACGACATTTTGATGGCCGTCAGCCAGGTGAGCCACCATTCACACTGCTTGATTACTTTTCTCACAACAACGAGAAATTTCTAACTGTGATTGATGAATCTCATGTAACCATTCCACAGGTTAGGGCAATGTTCAATGGTGACAGAGCACGGAAGGAGACGCTTGTTGATCATGGATTTCGACTTCCAAGTGCAAAGGACAATAGACCACTCACATTCGATGAGTTCGAAGAGAGGGCGGGGCAGACTATCTATGTTTCTGCCACACCATCAGAATATGAGTATAAGGAGAGCGGGCGGATTGTAGAGCAAATTGTTCGTCCGACTGGGCTTATTGATCCAGAAGTTATTATTCAGCCATTAACATCAAAAGGTGGTTGTAAAAGCCAAGTTGAGGATGTTATTGAAAGGATACAGGATCGTATGTCAAAAGGTGAACGAACACTCGTAACTACACTTACAAAGCGTATGGCAGAAGATCTTACTGATTATCTTGAAAAGAAGAAGATACGGGTGAGGTATCTCCACAGTGATGTGAAAACAATAGAACGTATTGAAGTTATTACTGACTTACGAAAAGGTGTTATCGACGTCATTGTAGGTGTGAATCTGCTTCGCGAGGGGTTGGATATTCCTGAGGTATCTCTCGTTGCAATTCTCGATGCTGACAAAGAAGGATTTTTACGTAGTGAAACAAGTCTCGTCCAGACGATTGGTCGAGCGGCTCGAAATGTGAATGGTCAGGTAATTCTCTATGCAGACGAAATGACCGGTTCTATTGAGCGGGCGATTGGAGAGACAGATAGGCGTCGAGAAATCCAACTTGCATACAATAAGAAGCATAAGATTACACCGAAGACAATTGAAAAGAGTATTCGAAATATTTTGGAGGAGTTCGGTATTTCTTCGAAGCATGGGAAGAAGAAAGAAGTAAGGCAGAGAAATCAGAAGATACTTGATCTTGATTTGAAGGGTGATGGAAGAAGCCTGCCTGTCATCATAAAAGAGAAAGAAAAGAAAATGCGAGAGGCAGCGAAAGACCTTCATTTCGAACTCGCTGCCATTCTCCGTGATGAAATTGCTGTTCTCCAGAAAGTAGAGGAGATAAAGGTAAAAGAGAAGAAATAAAAGAAAAACATAAAACCCCCAAAAGGGGATTTTATGAATCTTGATGAATGTTAGTTTACGTTGACCATTACATCATTACTATACACAGTACAAGCATCATCCTTTACAACACAAACTCGAAAATGTGCTTCGCCCTCTGGAAGGTCTTTCCAGTCGAGCGCTCTGTACGCCGAACCTCGTTCCCACCACCAGTTGGCAGGGTCAGTTGGATCCTTATCTTCTCCTCTGACAAATCTATATCCTTCTGCCTCTCCAGCAAGGTCTTTTGGTACGTTCCACTCAAAGTGGACTATTTTTTCCCCAGTAGCCTCTGCAGTGAGTATAAATTCCTTAACTTCCATATGTGTGAGCTCTTCTTTTGTTGGTTCCTTCCCATCGATATCAGCGCTAGTATTTACTGATTCCTTATCTGTCATATCTCCTGTAGTCTCAGTTTTTGTTGAAGTGCCTGAGGTAGTGGAGTCTGAAGGTGTTTTTTCCTTGCAGCCGGCACCAGTGAGGGCGAAAGCAATTGCAATGCATGCACACACGAGTGAGGTCTTTCTCATACAATGTGTTTGTAAAGATAAATAATGAGATCTACATTGGAAATTCAACTATTTTTCATAGTTCACTTTCCTTGGTTATGAGGATAGGGTCAGTGTCTGTATCGATTTTTCCATCAGTTTTTACTATAAGTATAACATCTTTGTTGTTACATTGGAGGGTTGTGTAGAATGCTTTACAGTGTCTTTTGCAGAGTTTGCCATCATTCACCCTCTTCCACGGCAATATCTACGGTGGCTGAGACTGTATTAATATCTTCCTCTTCCATAGAGCCTTCTATTACTGTGTCAGCCTTTGTAGGGAGTGGTTCTGGTGAGGGTGTTATTGGTTGGGTGGCTGTGCTGCATCCAGCACCGAGTAGGAGGAGAAGTCCTCCAATTGCCAAGAGATTCTTTCTCATATAGTCAATAATTATGTATGATTAAATGTGTCTGTATTATGGTGATCTGGGTCTGTATTGTCAAGTTTTTGATGTTCTGTACCTATGGCATCTGAAATGCTTTTATAACCATCTTCTTCTAGAAGATTTACTAAATCTTGATTTATTTCACTAATAATCTGAGGACCTTCATAGATCATGCCAGTGATCATCTGCACGAGTGAGGCGCCAGCTTTTATTTTCTTATATGCATCTTCTGCAGAAAATATTCCTCCACAACCGATGATAATGAATCTTTCTTTATAATTTTTGTATGCAAAGCGGATAAGTTTGAGAGACTGTTCGGATGTTGGTTTTCCAGAAAAATTGCCTTTTCCAGCTTTTTCAATTTCTTCCTTATCAAAATGAGGATTTGATCTATCTTTGCAGAGGTTGGAAAAAATAAAACCTTTTATGAAGTTATGTTCCTTTGCAATTTCCATAAGTCTTCTCGTTCCCTCAATAGATTTTTCCAAATGCATCTTGACAAAAATTGGTTTGTTGAACTGAAGTGAACTGAGGAGTTCGAGGAGCATCTTGAATCCACTCTCACTTGAGAATGAGTCTGCATCAGAGCCAACATGAGAAAGGTTAGGGCAGCTAATGTTCAATTCATAATATGACCCGAGCCTTGAGTTGATAGCTTTTCGAAATCCCTCGACAACATCCTTAGCCTGGTCTTCTAGCGAATTGTATTTTTTATTCGTTGATCCAATACTAATTCCAAGTGGTATTGTTTCAATCGTATATTTCATGTGCCTAAGATTTTTATCCATGCCTGCACTCTTGAATCCTTTGTTCACGAGGAGGGATTTTGATTTTGGAAGTCTCCCAAGTCTTGGTTTTTCATTCCCTTCATAGGGTTCATTTGTGATGGTTCCGACTGTGTGGAAGCCAAATCCTAGGTGAGGAAGTACTCCAATCCATTTCGCATCGTAGTCAAATCCTGCTGCCAGGCCAATTGGATTATCAAATTTGAGTCCGGAAATATGCTGTTTTAGTGCAAGGTGTTTGAAACTGAAGAAAAAGTCAAATGTTTTTTGAAACACTTTGTTCTTTCCAAAGTGTTTCATCGCGCCAGTCATATGGTTGTGTACTTTTTCTGGATCAATTCGAAAATAGATCGGTTTCATGATCTTTTGGTAGAGAAATTTTATTGCTTTGATTTTCATACCAGGCTATTGTAGCAGACTGCTCAATTTTGTCGAGGGATCAAAAAAGAGGGTAGACCCTCTTTTTTCTATTATTTTGTACGCAGTGTGAATGTAAAGGTCGTTCCTTTTCCTTCTCCTCCGCTTGTGGATTCGAGTTTTCCTTTCATTTTTTCTATCATTTTCTTTGTTATATAGAGGCCAAGACCGGTTCCTTCCTTGTCCTGAACAGCTTTTCTCTCCGAACGAAAGAATTTATCGAAGATTTTTTTTTGATCTTCTGGAGTGAGACCAAGACCAGTATCTGCAATGGTCACGAGGACCTGCCCTTTTTCTTTTTGTGTTGAAATAGTAACGAACCCTTTTTCGGTGTTATATTTGATAGCGTTGGAGAGGAGGTTTATAAGCACCTGTTTTACTTTGCGTTCATCAGCAAGTACTTGGGGCAGTATTAATTTTTTATATCGAATGGTAACACCGGACATCTTTGCCATTGGTCTTATCTCACGCATTGCGTCCCCAATAGTATTTGGAAGTGAGACTTTCTTTATATCCATTTTGAATGTGCCGTGTTCTATGCGGGCAACATCGAGAAGGTCATTGACGAGGTCTATAAGACGTTTGTTTGCATGTTCAGCATCCTCAAACATTTCTCTTCCATCTTTTGGCATTTTTTTATAGCACGACAGGTCCTTGAGACTCTCGAGGTTCCATCGAATTGCACTTACTGGACTTCTCAGTTCGTGTGCCGCAATGAAGACGAATTGATCTTTCAGCTTCTTTATTTCTTTTTGTTTTTTTATGGCTTTCTTAAAGGCATTTTCAAGATCTTTTGTTCTTTCTTTCACTTTTCTTTCAAGATTTCTATTCTGGTTGCGAATCTCTTTTTGTGCAATGATTAGATCCTTATTTTTCTTTATTAGTTCTTTCACCGTAATATTAAATAGATAGGTCGTTATAAAAACGAAAATTGCCCCAAATGCAAAAATAAGACCTACCAGTAGTTCATGTGAAATATATTCTTTTTTTGCTATGAAGGAATACCCTGCAAAAAAATATCCTCCGAGAAAAAAAATGGTAAGAAGGAGAAGGCAAACCCACCAGCATTTGAATTTAAATTCACCAAGAAGAAGATATGTTTTCCTAAAGTACCACATCGAAAATATAAAGTAGATGATACCAAGAAAAATTAAGTAGATTGCAACTGACTCGCTAACCATATTTTTTTTGAGTATATCATAGGAAAAAATAAAAATAAACGCTTTGCTTAGTATTTTCCACAATTGACATGGGCTGTGAAGTCGGTATACTAGAAGTAGCTCTTTTTTGTTATTCAGTAATAACCCCTCAGTCGGGGCTTTTTGTCGTGATATGCAAAACAAAATTATTATAAAAGGTGCGAGAGA
>JBDROX010000029.1:0-5605 GCA_043809645.1 Candidatus Magasanikiibacteriota bacterium
GCATTTCGACTCACTTCTGCAGCAGGAGTCTCTTTCAGTGTTTTTGTAAATAATTGTGATTGTCTCATATGATTGTTATCAAAATAAGTAGTAGAGCTAACTCAGTCTTCTTCTGGGCCTCGCTGTCGACCACCAGAACAGACTGATAAATAAGACAAGCCCACCCAACACAGTGACATTCCAGACTTGCAGAAATCTCTGTGCCTGAAGGACTAAGAGAAAAACAGTAATCAGAGAAATATATAATCCAAAAAGAAAACTTTTTCTTACTAATCTGTGTAGAGGATTTGATTCTTTTCGAAAGACGACCAGAAGGAGAAATATGATGAGCGCTATTGAACCAAATAATGCAAGGAACAGACTTGTATAGAAAAAAACATAAGCGCTAAGTGTTGCCACAAAAGGGTCAATATTCAAGACAACGAGACCCCAAGCAGCCCAACACAGGAGCGTGCCCAAGAACATAATCACAAGGTATTGTCGAAGTGTCATATTGATAAAGACATTTAAAAATAGCCTTTGGTAGGCTACTCTATAGTATCTGATTTCATGTCTTTTGGCAAGAACTAAAAATTGGCTCTACCTAGGCAAGATACCGAATTCTATCAACCTCATTTTTTCCAATTTTTTCATTGATCTTCTCAACAATTTCAGACTGCTTCAAACGAATTTCTTGTGCCATTGCAGAGCTTGAGCAGGTAACCGTAAGTGTTCTATTCTTTAGAAATAGTGGTTTTGCATGGATGGCCAGTTCTGGATCAAACATACTCTCAATAACTTCCTTGGCTGCATCTACAGCAAGAGAAGCCTCTACCTGTTTTTTCAGAGGTCCTTTCTTATTTACATTTTCTTGAAGTGTATCTCCGATTGGCGCAAATGGCATATAGGAAACATCAATATACAAATTTTCAATTTTCAAAAAATATTTCAATTGAAAATTATGTATATATAGTAGCATCTGAATATGATATTGGCAATATCTAGTCAAACGATCTTAGACAAGACCCATATTGCAAAAATCACATCTTCCACACATATCTTCTTTTGTAAGATTTGAAAAATCCTTTGCGTAAATTTTATCAATAGTCTGACCTATCCATTCCTTCAATTTTTCAATATCCTTTGGCTTGCCAACAAACTCAGACTTTAGGTTATCATCGAGATAGTAGAATGTCAGTGCTCCCACAGGTCCAATATTTCTATATTCTGGAAGAGTCTCTGCAGCTAGCTGGTACAAGAGTAGCTGTCTCTTGTCAGCAGTGCTTAGCTTCTCTTTTCCTTTGCCAGTCTTATAATCAATGATATTCAGAGAACCATCTCCCTGTACATCGAATCTATCTATTCTCCCATGGACCAGATATTCTCCTACCTTCACTTTGAACCAACTTTCGATACCAGCAGGCACTGTCCACTGGCCTTCATGTTCTTTATAAAATGTTTTCAAAACACTCTTACCCTTTTCATAATACTCTTCTCTCTGCCTCTTACTATTGTACCAATCAGAAATCCACGCTTCTTCAAAATATGAGAGGAGTTCTTCTTGTGTGGGGACTGCAATCTCCATAACTTCAGATTTTTTTTGAGGGAGATCAAAAAGAGAACCCTGCGAAACACGATTAAGTTCTTGAATCTTCTCATAGAACGTTTGAAGTGTTTTATGAATACTGTTTCCATAACTAAAATATGGACTGCCCTTCATTGGAATCTTGAGTAAATTTGCTAATTTGTACTGATATGGGCAGTAATCGAAAGCGCGCAGCTGGGAGAAAGAGAATACCTTTGGCAGTTCGAATAAAGATGTATTTTGTTCGCCATTTGCCTGAGCGCATACTGGTTCCGAGATAATCGGGGTATCGACTGCATGAACATTTTTTTCCTCTATGGTTACTAATTCATCTTTTATTTCGTGCAAGAATCTACTTATTTTCTTTTTTTGTTTACTCCCGTACGAATCTGCAGATGTAAGATAGAGCCCCCTCTTTGCCCGAGTGAGTCCGACATAGAAGAGCCTTCTCTCTTCCTGTAGATGAAAGTCCCCTTCTGGAAGATGTTCTTTGACGAGGGCATCTGGAAGTGGAATCAGTTCTCCCCTTCTCCTTGTTGGAAACCTCTGGTCTACCAAATTTACAAGGAAGACGTGTTCAAACTCCAATCCTTTTGACCCATGAATTGTAATAATGTTTACCGAATCGGGTGTGTCTTCTGGTTGATACATTTTGCCCTGATCACCAGAGAGAAGGACCTGTTCGAAATGTTCAACAAAATCCTTTACACGGGCACCTGCAGTTGCAGTTTCATAGGAGGAGACAAGATCAAAAAACTGCTTGAGTTGATATATTTGCCTCATTACATCGGAATTTCCCTTTTGTTCTTCATGTGCGAGATAGGAAAGATACCCACTATTATCCAAAAAATGGTAAAGGATAACAGTTGGCTTTTCATACGCAGACCTCTGAAGACCATTGTGCAAGAAATTGATGATTTTCTCACACACCTTTACCCCCAATTGAGATATACCGAACTCCCTTGCCCGTTTCAGCGCCTCGTAATATGTGATTGATTTCTTCTTTGCCATGTGTGTGAAGAGCTGGACATCCTGTTCACTCATCTCAAAAAAAGGTAGTCTAAGAATTCTGTATATTGATAAATTATCATAGTGACTTTCCAGAATTCGAAGAAAAGAAAAACAGTCAAGGACAACTGGCTGTCTATATAACCCCACAGAAGAGATGAACTCATACGGGATCCTAGCACGCTCTAGCGCACCGAGAAAAGGATCTGCATGTGCATTCGCACGAACAAGTATTGCCACATCGTCCCAAGAAAGGTCTGGGTCGTGTTTCTTGAGCTTGAGAATCCGCTCTATGACACCCTCTACTTCAGTATCAATAGTTTCGAAGTGTGAATGTGAAATCTGTGCATCTTGATTCTCAATTCCAGATATCAATTTTTTATTAATATTGAGCTTCTCCTCAAGTCTATCAGGATTGTTATGTTGTATTGATGTATATGCTAGATCAAGTATTTTTTGAGCTGACCTATAATTCTTTGTAAGGACTACTTCCTTTGCATTTGGATAGTCCTCTTTAAAACGCATAATATTCGAAACACTTGCACCTCGGAAAGCGTAGATTGATTGGTCATCATCTCCGACGACAGTCAGATTACTTTCACTTCCTGTTAGCTTCTGAACAAGCTCGTATTGAGCATAATTCACATCCTGAAACTCATCCACCAGAATATGAGTAAATCTTCTCTGAATTTGATCAAGTACAGCAGGTCTTTTTTCAAGAAGCTTCACTGTGTAATAAATGAGATCACCGAAATCCAAAGAATTATTATCTAGCAGAAGCTGATTGTATGCATGGTATGCCTGGGCAAGTTCACTCAATCGATGTCTCTCATCTTGCTGAATCGCATCTTTGTCTGCATTCAATTCCTCTGCATACTTCAGATACTCCTCTGGAGAGATGAGTTCATCCTTGCACTTCGAGAAATGCTTCAAAAGGCTATAAATGTGGCTTGCAGGATTACCAATAGGTCTGTAATAATCAAGTCCAAGGTCATGAATGTTCTTTCCCATGAGTATCCAGGCATCGGTCTCAGAGAGTAATCGAAAACGATTTGGAAGACCAATATGGATACCATACAACTCCAAAATGCGCTGACAAAATGTATGAAATGTTGAAATATGAAGATCCATATACCCGCCAGCCAAATTCTCGTCCACACGCTCTTCCATTTCCCCAGCAGCCTTGTCTGCGAAGGTCAGTGCAAGAATCTCTTCTGGCAAAACACCTTTCTTCTCTATCAAGTGAATAATTTTTTTGGTAATAACTGCCGTTTTTCCTGTACCTGCACCAGCAATAATCAGAAGTGGTCCTTCTGAGTATTCAACTGCCTTCCTCTGTTCTTTATTTAAAGTAAAGTCTTTCATAAGAACAGTAGTGTACCATCAAAACTGTGTGCCTTACAAGAAAAAAGCGACCTGAGGCCGCTTTACTTTGTTTTTCTTTTTTGTATAACTTTCTGCTTTCTGAATTAGAGGTACATTAATATTATTGGCTTCCGTGTGCTTTACAAGCCCTTCTTCATACAGAAAGTCCATTGCGCATGCTTTATTTCATGAAAATTCTTCTAGACATGTCTATCCTAGTCTACAATCTCCACAGATGTCTGAATAACAGAAAGGGAGGCCGTTCTTGCAGGAATATTCGTCCTACTTTGAGATTCCTTGATCGTCTCATTTTTTACAAATACCTCACGGTCAAAGCACGATCTTCCACGCCCATGACTCCAGTCATGCATTTCTGGGCTTAGATCCTCCATCATTGGCCCTGTCTCTTCCACCATGGGTACACCTTTAAATCTCAAATACTCGTTTTCATCCTCGTAGTCAGACTCAAAGACAGCACATAGTCTATATGCTGTATGATTTGTCATCTTATACTCTGGCTTCATTTCCATACTACGAATTCTATCTGACTCAAATTTTGGCATTGATGATAGGAGCATCGAAATATCATTTGGGAGTTCTCCATGATTATCAAAATATATCTGAATTCCTATATTCATCTGCATGAGCGCATCTACCCTCCTCTGGTCGAGTCTCCTTTGTCTCTCTGCAACTGGAGAACCTATAACAAAGAATGAACAAACAAGTGCAGCCCCAATAACAGTATAGATAAGGTAAATAAAGTATCTCAATGCCTGGGTCTTCTCCTCTTCGCGAACTATGACGAGATAATACCAAAATATGGCAAGGGCCACAAAGAATACAGCAAGAACTTTCAAAAAGATCCTGATACTAAGCTCACCTTCGAAAAAGTGAATGATGAGGGAAATCAAATCAATAATAATAACAACAGACGCAATAAAGAGGGTTAAATAAATCAACCATTTGCGAACTCGGAGATTCTTGAGTGCCGGCGTCCTAACATAGAGCATACCAAGATATTTTATTGTCCACAGATATACTGGAAAACTAACAATGAGCATTGCAACACCAAACCGCAGACTTCCTCTAATACCATCAATATTTCTATAGTTATAATCAGTAAGGATATCGGGAAATACAGCATTAATCAGTTGAAAGAACACTGTGAGGAGTGCAATAGCACCCATGTACAAAGTAACAATAGAGAGAAGATGAAGAAAGAAATCGCTTGGAGACGCTTTTTCCTTTTCAGTGCTACGAGATTTGACAGGCATATATTATATAATTATTTTTTATATTTCTCTTCTAAAATTTGATACCAGGGACACTTCCAACAAAAATTGAATCCTCTGTCCACCTTTAGTACACCAGGTTTCCCCTGGTTGACTCTTGGGCATGCATGAAACGCCACATAGAAACACTCTTTCTCTGAATCTGGAATGCTGGACAATCTTTTTTTATTTTGCAATCCCAGTACTCCCAACAATTTTTAGCGTTCTTATGTGGTATAGAGATGATACTATATCGCAGACTTTAGGAGAGAGTCAAATTTTTCTTTTAATATTTCATCAAGTTCTCTTTTGGCTTTTTTATAATTTGGGCTACCGTAGAGACCTATACACTTCCTGCCACATTGAGCTGACAAGTCTGAAATATTGGAAGCATAGA
>JBDROX010000030.1:0-2200 GCA_043809645.1 Candidatus Magasanikiibacteriota bacterium
GCAAAGGTATAGAGTGCTCTATATATAATAATCGCAATGCCTCCCAGAAGCATTGCCCCAGGAAGACTATGATTTGTAATGACATCCTTGTACAGCCAATAGACAGCGAGTACGCTCACTGTTGAAGATACTAGAACAACTCCAAAAGGAGAAGTACTATAGAGCTCAACCATAAGATGCAAAAAAAAAGAAATCCATACAGCCCACCCAGACTCCCACCAAACAATAAACAGAACGACACAAGAAAAAATAATATTGATATGATGAAATGGTGATGGAAGTATATATGAAGCAGCTAGGTCAGCAAAAAAAATAGCAAATATTGCTAAAAGCATGAATAGTCCATTAAGAATTTTTTTTACCATATACTACTGATCGGAAGGAACAATGACTGAAACCAAAAATACTTTTGAAAGATCCTGAACTGGAGTAAGAATAGCACTCTGGAAGGGTTCATATGGTTCTTTCTCAAATGCTTCTATATAGCCAATAATCAGCCCTCTGGGTACCCCATCCTCAAGACCAGAACTGATAACAGAATCTCCAATGTTAATTATTTCATTTTGTGGAATAAAATTCATACGCACACTAAGTCCATACCCACCCTCGACTACACCACTACTATTCTCCTCATTCAGGATTGAGGCGGCAAATTTACTCTGATTGTCATCTAGAAGTCGGACAAAAGCTGTATGATCATGAATTTCTGTAACTCTTCCAATCAGCACACCACCACTATGGACTACCGGTGCGCCAACAGGAACATTATAGTCCTCTCCTATATTAATCACGATGTTACTCCCAACGGGGTCGATACTTTTTCCAACGACATCAGCACTGACAAAAAAGTATGGATTTGTTTTGAAAAAATGAAGAGAGTCTCGAAGTATTCCATTTTCTCTCTTCAGGAGTTCGAACTCAACACTATCCACACTGCCATCAATAGCATCTTTTTCTAATGAACGATATTTTTTTACTAAGTCGTCATATCCATCAGGAAGATCCTGATTCGTATCACCGCTAATCCGATACAGGATACCTACCACTCCACGAGTGCTCTTGCGCAAAAAAACCTCGATTGGCGAAAGCCAGCCGAGGTAATGGAATATTGTTGTGAGTAAAGCAACAGATACCAAAAGGATGAGTGTTGCCTTCTTTCTTTTTATCATATCGCAGGGTTTTATCTCCTCTGCTTTGTATCTCGAGCTGATGGAATAGCAATCTCGGCTAGGAGAATATCATCTTCCAAAAGAATTCCAGTTCCACGTACAACATCTGTGAGAGGATCACCAGAGACACGCACAGGAACCTCTGTTTCATCTTTAATAATCTTATCCAATCCCCGCAATAGTGACCCACCGCCCGTAAGAAGGAGACCTCTTTCGTGAATATCAGCTGTCAACTCTGGCGGAGTTACTTCTAATGTTGAACGGATCAAATCAACAATTGTCTTCACAGATCTCTCCAAAGCCTCTCGAACATGTTCACTAGTGAGCATAACCTCTCGCGGAAGTCCTGTTACTACATCTCTACCACGCATAGGAAATTCTACAACATCACTACTCTTTACCACACTCCCAATCTTTATTTTTATCTGCTCTGCATAACTTTCTCCAATCAATAGATTGAAGACATCTCGAGCATATTGCATGATGTTACGATTCATTTCATCACCTGCAACTTTTGTGGATCTCCAATTCACTACGCCGTTGAGAGAAATAATTGCCGCTTCTGTATTTCCACCGCCAATGTCAACAATCATGTTTCCAATTGGTTCCTGTATTGGCATACGAACACCAATGGCTGCTCCCATAGGCTCTTGAACAATATAGACTTCCCTTGCTCCTGCAGCCAATATGGCGTCTTCTACGGCCTTGATCTCTACCTCTGTTACTTCTAGAGGGACGCACACAACCACTCTTGGACGTGTCATAAACGATCTTCCATCTTCATAAATCTTATCTATAAAATACTTCAGCATTTTCTCTGTTACCTCATAATCAGAAATGATTCCATGAGTAAGAGGGCGAGTAACCGTAATATGAGGCGGTGTTTTGCCAAGCATATACTTGGCCTCATTTCCTACTGAGAGAATTTGTTCGGTCTTATTATTGATTGCAACAACAGATGGCTCATTAACGATAATACCTTTATCTGGAACATACACAAGGGTATTGGCCGTTCCAAGGTCAATGCCCAT
>JBDROX010000031.1:0-14900 GCA_043809645.1 Candidatus Magasanikiibacteriota bacterium
CACATAACTATGTATATACCAACTTCTAAATATTTTTGCTGAGTTATAGTATAATTTACTCAGATAATTCCATTCAGAACAGGTGTATGATTACACGTTACCTCTTCCTAAATTTCCAAATCTCTCTCCCAACATGCTGAATTTGACTTCATTATACGGTGGGTGAATGTCCGGAATCCCAAATACATTATTAACCCTTGCTGTTAAAAAGTTCGACGTAATCTTTATAGATATAGGATTGTCCATATTTTTTATCTTTATCTTTTGGCGACAAAATTTTCATTCCAATAAATCTATCAATAACTGTTTTCGCACCTGCACGTGTAAAGCCTGTCCAATTCTGGATAACATTAACATTTACAATTGGCTGTTCATAAAGTTTTGGTAAAACAATTGTTGCGCTTTCAGAAGCGCGCTTGCCGAGCGTCTGGATTTTAATCATATCTTTTTGCCTCAAAACAGTGATTTTTCCAACAATATCGATAGCCTCATTAGCTATTTCAATAACACCATCCAGAAAAAAATCAATCCAATCATGAATATTGCCATTATGATAACTGAATAATTTTTCGTAATATAATTTTTTGTGCTTTTTGAAAAAAGATGACAAAAACAAGACTGGTTTTTCCAAATAACCTTCTTTCCATAAATAAAAAGTAATCAACATTCTTCCTGTTCTTCCATTTCCATCTAAAAATGGATGGATTGTTTCAAATTGAGCGTGAATCAATCCAGCTTTAATTATAGTTGGAACGACGTCTTCAGAGTGTATGAATTTTTCCAAATCACTAAGTGCATTATTCATATCATGAACGGCAGGAGGAACGAATCTGGCATTGTCTGGCCTTGTACCGCCAATCCAATTTTGGCTTTTGCGAAATTCTCCATGGTCGGAAAAGTGAGTTGTGAGAGCTTTATGCATCAATTGTTTATGCAGTTCGCGGATAAATCTAAGTGCCATAGGAAAATTATCCGTCGTCACACGCTTTATTCCATAATTAAGAGCCGTAATGTAATGCAAAATATCATCAACATCTTCCGGTATGTTAGTATTGATTTTTACTTCCGCCTCAATAGCGTCTATCATTGTAGCCATAGTACCTTCGATTTGACTTGAAGAAGCTGCGTCCTTTCGTAGATACATCAGAAGAAAAAAAACAGAATCAGGCAAAAGTTTAGTTATGCCATCAAGCTTGCCAAGTAATCTAGTGGCTTCATTGTTCTTTTTCAAGATTTTTGGCTCAAAACTAAAACCTTCCTTTGGTGGAAAAGGATTGGGGATAAAAGCTTTAAAGCCCTCTTTTTGCTCTATGCTTTGACCAATTTTAATGTTTTGCATAGTTTGCCTACATTTTTATTTTAATGTATACAAAGTATATATGTTTGTATACGTTCTGTCAATAGATGTATACAAACATATAAATAATAAATATGAATTATCAATTGGCGGAGAAGGTGGGATTCGAACCCACGGTCCGCTCGCGCGGACAGCGCTTTTCGAGAGCGCCCCATTCGACCACTCTGGCACTTCTCCATGCTTGCCATCCTAGCATATTGAGGATAAAAAATAAAGATAAAAAAACTGCCTGGGAATCTGGCAGTTTTTTACTTTTCTAGTTGATAATGAATGTCTGCACAATACCTTTTCCTTCTTTTAGAAATGCTTCATAGTCATCTCCTCGGCCTGTGTATGTTATGACGAATGCATTTGATCCATCGATGATATACCACTGAGTCCAGCTGAGCGACTCACCCTGCATGGTTCCAGAATACGCTGTTTCCATTGCATCGAGATTTCCTACTTTGATTTGTTCTTTTTTTGTAAGAGAGAATCCCTCTATCGCAGCCTCAAGTTGTTTGATATTGAGATCTGCGTATTCTGAGAGTGTGATTTTTACTCCTTCGAGATTTCCAACAACCGCATTTACATTTTCAGAGAAATCATCTGCCTCACTCGATAGTGGTGAGAAGAATGCAACAATTGAACCAAAAAATCCTTCCTTTTTTTCCCAGCTCTCTGGTGGTGTGATAGAGAAGTTGAATTGGCTATTTGTGTATGTTCCTGAATCCGTGGCAGGTACTGAAGTAGGCTTTGGGCTGGTTGGGGAATCTATTTCCAGGTGAGTGTTCGAAGTGACAGCTGTCGATTTTTCTGGATCACTGCCAAAACTGCAGCCAGCTCCAGCAAAGAGAAGTACGATTGAAATAATGAAAAGATTTTTTTTCATACTATGTTGTTCATTGAGTGAATGAGAGGTAGTATATCTTACTTGGCTTTTAGGTCAAGACCCCTTCTTTTTTTCACGTATAGAAATGAGTAGTGCCTGGAGGAGCCAGAAGAATATCGCAAGATCATTCTTTATATACGGAGAATCAACTAGACCAGTGACAATTATAATTACCATGGCGCTCAGTAGAAATTGAGTGAATAATGAATATTGAATAATGAAGATTGATTTAAAAAACCAGACAACAATTATGAGAAATCCAAGTAGGCCAAACACGCCGAGATTCAGCCAGAATGTAAGGAAAAGATTGTGGGGGTGGTGGAAGATTTCGACACCTTCTCCATTCACTGTGGTGTGATATTGGGTAATTCTTTCATCGTATGACGCAAGGCCAGCACCGAGTATAGGCCTGTCTTTGATGAGCTGTACGGCCTCTTTCCACATTGCAATTCGGATTTGCCCAGATCTGTCCTGCATGAAGATCTCGTCTTTCAGGCCTGCAAGGTTGGGAAGGCTTACGAGGCTTACGAGACCAATGATACCAATGGCAAAACTAGGCCATCGGGTTTTTTTAGAGAAGAGAAGTAGAGTTACTATTCCAGCTGTGACGCCGACGATTGCACCGGTTGATTTTGCGAAGAGAATAGCAAGTGGAGCAGTCAGAAGAAAGAGCGTGCAAAGAAAAAAGACTGAAGACTGAAGACTGAAGACTGAAGATTTTTTTTTCATTGCGCCAAAACTTTGTTTCGCCAAATATATCGCAAGTGGCACAATGGGTGCTAAAAATAGTCCCACCCCGTTTGGAAATCCATACCAGCCTGTCACGCGGAATGTATTTCTGTTTTCCCAGAAAGCTGGTGGAACCATCCAGCCAGTGAAGTGCTGGTAGATAGCGAGGAGGGCTGTTGCAAGACCACTCAATATGAGAGCCAAGAGGATGTTCTCCTGTAACCCATATACTGCATCCTTTTCCTTTTTTGCAAAAGCATCTGTAAGTACGAGAAAAAGAAGGAATGGTTCGATGTAAAATGCTTTCCATTCTCCAGCAGCTGCACGAATGTCGACAGAAGTGAAGATTGAAATTGTTGCGGCGAGGAGGAATAGGGTGGAGCCAATGGTTATAGATTTGTGATTTTTGAAAAGAGAAAAGAGAAAAGAGAATAGTCTTTTGTGTTTCTGTTTTTCTTGTATCCTAGTTTTTTTTAAAAACCAAACAGTAAAGATGATCAAAAACATGACTTCTAGTACTGTCGTGGGTATCGGTCCGATAGAAAATCGGATCATGTAGGTAGGAAGGAGGAGGAAGAACAAAAAAATACCGCAGTTGAGGCGGTAGAGAGTTACGATAGCAAAAAGAAGAACGTATGAAGATATGAGGGCTGGCTGCATACTTACTTGAACTTAATGATCTCTCTCATGGTTTCCTTCGAAACAGCCCCAAGTGAGAAGAGGAAGAACCCGTAGACCAGGATTCCGAGTGGAACCAGAATAAGGACATGGAGGTGAGAGAAAGAAAGAAGAATCGCCCCCATCACAATAGAGGAAAAGAAGATTTTTGCCAAGGCCTTGGTTTGAAGTCGTATCTTTGAATAGTGGCTCACAGCTGCGAAGAGGAGTGTGCCTGTGTAGATCTCTGAAAATACAGTCATCCATGCTGCTCCGTACATGCCGTAGGTAGGGATGAAGATGAAGTATCCAATGACTGTCAGCACAGCTGCGGAAATGTAGATCCACATGACTTGCTTTTGTTTATTAATAGCAACAGCAGCGTGACCGAAGATTGCGCCGAGGTACAGGCCAAAGATTGCTAGTGCGAGGATTTGAAGCGTTTTGCCAGATTCTTGAAATTCTGAACCTGCAACCAGGAGCATGACTTTGTTCGCCAGCAGAAGGGTTCCAATGAGAGCTGGGAAAGCAAGAGCCATCATGGCATCGAATGACTGTTGGTAGAGTTTTTGAAATTCAGCTTTTAGATTCCTCGACCAGTTGTATGCGAGGAGTGGGAGCATGACACCCATGATCATGAGTGCAGTCTGAGAAAGAATATCAATGACTCGGTATGCTGCGCCATAGAGCCCAATCTCGGTTTGTTCTCGGAACCAGGAGAGAATGAGAATATCACCTTTCAGATAGAGTACATTGAACATGATCGATATGGCGATTGGCCACATTTTGATTGCAATAGCTTTCCAGATTTCTTTATTAAAGCCAAAGCTGACAGGCGTTTCCTTTGATGCTCGTGTCCAGAGAACAATAGTGTAAGCAATGCTTGAAAGAGCAATTACAATCATGATTGGAATAAAGCCTTCACCTCTTGCCATCAAAAACCAGAGTCCCAGAACAAGGACAATTCTGCCAACAACTTCACCAATTGCTTGAATATGCATTTTGAGCTTGGTCTGATAGAAGCCAACGAGAACCTGATTCATGGCAATAGACAGAAACGAAACAGTAGAGAATGCAATAGCGATTTTCACTTCTGTCGGATATGGAAAGAGAAGTGCGATGAGTGGGGCAGCGCCGAGAAAGAGAACGGCTGTGGTGAATCGGAAGCCAATAAGATTTTTAAAAAGTTTTTCCTTGTCAAACGCAGGCTCACTCATCATCTGTGCTGTCACTGGGATGAGGCCAAAATCAATGAGAATGCCAATGAATTGCAAAAAGGCAATGGTGGTTACATACCAACCAAACTGTTCCTGGCCAAGATACCGTGTCATCATGCCAAGGGCAATGAGTCCAAGGGTAACGGAGATGATTTTTCCAATCAGCTGGTAGAGTGTATTGTGAGCAATTTTGCGTGTTGTAGACATATGTGAGTATTTCAATACTCTTTATTCTACATTTGATACCCCCAAAAAGCAATTGACTGAAGACTCTTATTTTTATATACTTACAACTGTAAAAATTGAAACTTCTATGACCATTTTTTCGAAAAGTTCTATTATAAATTTCAAGCGTTTTTCTTTTGTATTATTTTGGCTTATTGCCATGTTTTTTTTCGCATTGCCAGCAGAGGCTGCGCCAGAGGTGGTGATTCGAGATAATGCATATTCAGCTCGGTATGTTACCCAGTCTATTCCAGATCCGATTGTTTTGCAGCAGGGAGAGACGAAGGTAGTGGATATTACATTCAAAAATGTTGGCACGGCTACGTGGCAAACGCCAGGAAATAGGCATATCTCTGCCTACTCCATGGAGCCTCGTTATCGAACATCAAAATTCAAAGCATCGAACTGGGTTAGTGGTGGACAGACTGGATCAATCAAAGGAATTATCGCGCCTGGGCAAACCGGTATTCTTCCTCTTCAGCTCACTGCCAATGCTGAGTCTGGAGAGTACATTGAAAAATTTTATCTTGCTGCAGAGAATTATTCTTGGATCAGGGGTGGATACTTTTATGTAAAGATTCGAGTCGTGCCGAAGACAGGGGTCAATGAGCAAAGTACGGTGAGTCCTGAAAAAGAGAAGGTTGAGGAAGTGGTATCGGCACGGACATACAAAGGAAAGAAGGTTGGTCTGTCGAGAAGTCGTGTAATTGCTACGGGTGGGGAGCGTATCAAGATTGTTCTGATTTATCAGAACACTGGGGATGCAGTTTGGAAGAAGTATGCACTCATGAGTGGTATAGGGTCTCTGGCAGCAGGAGAGAGTGTATCCTTTGCAGATGAAGCTTGGGAGAATGCTGTAGTTGTTGCAGAGAAATCAAATGAGGTTGTTCCTTCCAAATCTTTTCGAGAAACATTTTATATACGAGCTCCAGAAAAGAAAGGGAAGTATCTGGCAAGTTTCGCTGTAAAGGCAGACGATACTGTGCTCGATGAAGTGGTTACAATAAATATCAACGTAACAGAAAATGCTCCTGTTGGCTATCAGGCTCCAACTTTTTCAGGCTCTGCCCCAGAAGCACCAGACACTTCAGGCGGCATTATTACTCCAGGTACACCGCGCATGGCAGAGGAGCCGCGCATTCGTGTAGGACTTCAATCTAGCGATGATATACAGGAGCGAGCACTTCAGTTTGTTTCTTATGAGGATGAATACAGGGTCTTTAATGGAGAGAAAGAAGTGGGTATTCTTGGAAAAACAAAAATTGGATTGATGCAGTATGCTAGCGGCGTCTATTCTTTCAAAGGGGAAGGCGTGAGCTTTCGTACCAACAATTTTATTCGTCTCGAGCCTGTCTCAAATTCTCGTGCAGTCTTCACACTCATGAATGTGACTCGTCCTATGGCGTGGGCTGGTTCTGGAAAATTCAATACCTATCGTGGTGCAGTCGAGTATAGAAAAGGGCAGAGTGATGGAGAGATGTACATTGTTAATGATCTTTTGTTCGAAGATTATGTACGTGGTATTCGAGAAACAGGAACAGGAGCACCAATTGAGATGGTCAAAGCAAATATCACGGCCGCTAGAACATATGCATACAGGAGTCTTGGAAAATATCCATTCTTTGACGTCCTGGCTAACACATATGATCAGCTTTATTTAGGACATGGAAGTGAGGGAATTGGAAATGTTGGTGCTGCAGTGGATGCCACGCGTGGTGTGATGGTGACCTATGATAATGAGATTGTGACGACCCCATACTTTGGCAACAGTAATGGGTATACGAAGAGCTGGAAGACTGCATGGGGTGGTACAGATAAGCCGTGGCTTCAGCCTGTGAAGTGTGAGTATGACCTCCGAGATGGAAAGAGTCAGTATGGGCATGGTGTTGGCATGAGCCAGCGAGATGCTGCATACAGGGCAGAAGATGGTGCGAGTTGGGTAGAAATTTTGAAACATTATTATACTGGGGTGAATCTAGAGAAGATGTATTAAGCAATTAATTTATTTTTTTATGAAGGACACAACTCTACGATCCGAAACAGGTTTTAGCAAAGAAGTAGGGGAGGGGAAGCGCGCAGAATTTGTTGAAGAATTAGGGGAGAACACCGAAGTCAACCAGGGAATACAAATGTTACGTGAACAAAATGAAAGGCTTATGGAAAAGAATAATGAGATGAAGCACAGGATAAAGCAACTGGAAGAGCAGCTTGTTCGGGCGCAGGAAAAAATTGTTACACAAGTAGACGAAGTGGACAAAGATCTTGAATCGGCAAGAGTGAAGGATGTAATACAAGATAATTTATTTTTAATGAAAACAGATTTAAAGAAAGTTGTTGAACTCTTGGATGGATTGTTGCAAAAGGGAATCTCCTTTCGTTTTAGCAGAAAAAAGGTAATGCGAGAAGTGCAAGGGATATTAGAGGCATTGTTAAATGACAAGACAACAAAACTTTCTTCACTGTTTTCTATGGAAACGTTAAAAGTATTTAAAGATGATTGGGAATTAACTGCTGATTTTATGGGTCATGACAAGGAAAGGTATGGATTGAAAGGTCAAATGTATAGAGAACACACGAGAACCTTTAATCATCTCGTAAATAGAGAAAAAAGGATTCGAGATGATATACAAGTAGGGTCACTCAATAGGAAGAATGTAAGAGATTATACTAATCAATTCAGGCAAGACGTGGCAAGTGTATCAAAATTTGTTGGAAATGATTAATAAAAAATCAGTTTTCAATGAATCGGTTTTTTATAGGTGTACTCGGAGGTTGTCAGACTTTAATTCTCTTCAACCTTCTCTTTCTCTCCAGCCTTTCCTTGCTCCTCATCTGGTGCCTCACCACGTTCCACAGCTTCCCAAATTTGTTTTCGTATGATCTGCATAAGTTTTGGATTTTCTCTTAGATACTGCTTTGCCTTTTCTCTACCAACACCAAGTTTTTCCTCGCCAAAGCTGTAGCTATTTCCAGATTTATCAATGATTTTGTGAAGAATACCAGTATCAATCAGGTCTCCTGAAACAGAGATGCCTTCGTTATACATGATGTCAAACTCTGTAGTGCGGAATGGGGCGGCAACTTTGTTTTTTACAATTTTTACTTTTACCCTGTTTCCAATCACCCGATCAGCCTGTTTGATCTGGGCGGCTCTTCGGACTTCCACGCGAACAGAGGAATAAAATTTCAGGGCTGTTCCTCCGGATGTTGTTTCTGGATTACCAAAGAACACACCGATCTTTTGTCTTGTCTGGTTGATGAAGATGACAACAGTCTTGCTCTTGCTCACAATTCCGGTGAGTTTTCGAAGTGCCTGAGACATCAATCTTGCTTGGAGTCCCATGTGGGAGTCTCCCATATTTCCTTCAATTTCTGCTCGCGGAACAAGGGCAGCAACAGAATCGATGACGACTACATCAACCGCATTTGAACGAACAAGTGTTTCCAGAATTTCGAGTGCCTGTTCTCCAGTGTCTGGCTGAGAAATGAGCAGGGAATTGATATCAACGCCAATTTTTTGTGCATAATCTGGGTCGAGTGCGTGCTCTGCGTCAATAAAGGCTGCAATCCCGTTCTGTTTTTGGACTTCTGCAATCACATGCTGCGCAAGGGTTGTTTTTCCACTTGCCTCTGGCCCAAAAATCTCAATAATTCTTCCACGCGGTACTCCTTTGACACCAAGGGCGATGTCTAGAGAGATGCATCCAGTTGGGACGGCATCAACTTGCATAGCCTTGGCTTCTCCAAATTTCATAATAGCGCCCTCGCCATATTTTTGTTTGATTTGATCAATAGCAGACTGGGCTGCCTGAGCTTTTCCTTCCAGTTCCTCTTTGTTCTTTGGCATATGTCTAGGATTATTGGATAAAAAAACAGTGGGACAGGTACCAATGCTTCTATAGAATACGGGAATTGATTTTGGCTGTCAAACTGTGCACTATCTGGTGTGAACACCAAGTCTCTTGCTTTCAGAAATACTTACTGCACGACCATCCTTGAGGATGACATAACGTGTTTCTGTTGTTGTTTTTCCATGCTTTTTTATAGCAGAGATGGAGAGTTCATTGATGCCTGGTGAGAGGTCAATATTTTGTTCGAATTCCCCGACGTGATTGCTTGTGATTTCTTTTCCATTCACTTGGACACGCACTTCTGGATTTGTTTTTCCTTTTACAGTGATGTTTCCTTCGGCTGTGACAAAACCATTTCTTGGAGATTGGATGGCGAGGGTTGGTGGTTCAAGGATGTTTTGAACTTGAAATCCAAGGTAGCTGAGGAACATCGCTACTACCAGCGTCACGCCAAGGTACTTCATAACAAAAGGAAGGTTGCTGAATCGTACTTGGCTAATTACTTTGGTTGGAAAACCAATCGACTCTTCTCCGCTGTGCTCTTCTGTGAGGAACTGGGCAATATACGGCTTTGGATCCACGCCAATCGCTCGGAGATAGCGTTTTATGAAATTTTTTCTATACACCTTGGCATCTGGGAGCTCATCGAATTGACCATCCTCTATTGCTTCTATATATCTTCTATCGAGCTTGGTGCGTCCAGCAATAGTATACAAAGAAATTCCAGCATCTTTTCTTGCTTGTTTCAGGCGTTCGCTAACGCGGTTCATTGGTTGGATTTTTTTCTTTGTAAAAGGCTCCATACTTTTTTATTTTCTCTCTTCTTCCTCAAGCTCCTCATCTTCTTCCTCAAGCTCCTCATCTTCTTCCTCAAGCTCCTCATCTTCTTCCTCAAGCTCCTCCTCGTAGGCTTCCTCTTCTTCTCTTGCATCCCTGTCTGCAAATACATTTGCTTCTTGTCCCATATCCATGCTTACCTCTATTTCTTTCTCTGTGACCAGTATTTCTCGTGGTTTGGAACCATTTGATGGGCCAATAATACCAGCTTCCTCGAGCTCGTCAAGAATACGAGCAGCCCTTGCATATCCAAGCTTTAGTCTTCTTTGAAGAAACGATGCACTCGCTTTTCCAGAATCAATGATCAGCTCTTTTGCTTCATTGAACATAGAGTCTTGGTCGTCGCTTGGCCCACCAAACATATTGACTGTTCCACCGCCACCTTTTTCTGTAATGGAGTCATCATAGACAGGATTGTCATTACCCTTTAGATATCTGGCAACAGTTTTCAGTTCATTTTCTGTGATGAATGCACCCTGAATACGGACTGGTTTTGAAAGATCTGCTGTCTGGTAGAGCATGTCTCCGCGTCCGATCAGTTTTTCTGCTCCAGCACAGTCGAGAATTGTTCTAGAATCTGTAAGCGATGCAACAGAGAAGGCGATGCGTGCTGGAATATTTGCTTTCATGAGTCCGGTAATAACATCAACACTTGGTCTCTGTGTGGCGACTATGAGGTGGATGCCAACAGCGCGTGCCATCTGAGCCAGGCGGATGATTCCAGCCTCGACATCATTTCCAGCAGTAGCCATGAGATCAGCGAGCTCATCAATGATGAAGACAATGTGTGGAAGCTTATCCTTGTGTTTTTTATTGTATGATGTGATATCTCTGTTTCCAGCACGTGAGAGGAGTTCGAATCTGCGTTCCATCTCGCCAATAGTCCACTTCAGTGCATTCACCGTCTTCCCGGTGTTGGTAATAACTGGGGTGAGGAGGTGTGGGATGCCATTGTACAAGGTGAGCTCAACACGCTTTGGGTCAACCATGATCATACGGAGTGTCTCTGCAGTATTTTGGAACAAAAGACTCATAATAAGAGTATTCACACATACTGTCTTTCCAGAACCAGTCGCGCCAGCGATGAGAAGGTGGGGCATTTTTGGAAGGTCACCAATCCATACTTTTCCAGCCACATCTTTCCCGAGTGCGATCATCATATTGTGTGGACGTGCCCGAAGTTCTTTGCTCTCTGCGAGCTCTTTGAAAGTAACTGTGGCTGTCTTTTCATTCGGAACCTCAATACCAACCAGAGACTGTCCAGGAATTGGTGCTTCTATGCGGATTGGATGTGCTGCGAGCGCTAGTGCAAGGTCATTTGATAGACTTGTAATCTTTGTCAGTTTTACACCTTTCGAAGGCTTGAGTGAGTACTGTGTTACTGTTGGTCCTACGCGGATTTCTCCCATAGTCACTGGAATTCGGAATTCCCTCAGTGTGTCACGAATAATCTTTGCATTTGCTTTGATATCACCACTTGTTGGTTTTGTCTTCTTTGACTTGAGGAGCGAAGTGGTTGGTACTGGTTTTATGATAACGTTTTGTTCCCATGCCGGTGCTTCTATTTTCTTTTCAACCTGAATTCTTTCTGGGGCTCGATCCATGTCCACTTCCTCGTCTTCTCCGCCAAAGGCTGATTCCTCATTCTCATCCTCCTCATTCTCATCCTCCTCTTCTTCCCCAACAGTCTTTCGTGAGAATCTTCTTTCTTCCTCCTCCTCCTCATCATCCCCCACCTCCTCATCATCCTCTTCGTATTCATCATCATACTCATCTTCCCCATGATCCTTTCCGCCTTCTGGTGGGGCGTATTGAACGAAGAGGCTGGAGAATGTATTGGAGATTGATCGACCAAACCATCCGAGGCCTTCAAAAAGTTTTTTGTGCATTTCTACGAAGTGGGTTGCCGATGTGTTGAAGACTAGGAGAAGCGAGACCAGTGTCATGCCTACCAGGATGAGTGCTCCAGCAATAACACCAAGATAATTTTTTAATACCCAAGCAAACATGCCAAAAATACCACCACCATTTCCTTCCAGTGCTTGAGTCCACATGACATGTGGTTCAAATCCGATATGGAAGAGACTCGAGAGTGCTATAAAGAGGAGGATGGCACCAACGCCATGTGTTGGTCGGTAGCTATAGTCCATATCTTTCAGTACGTACCAGGCGAAGACGAGAATAACCACTGGGACAGCGAAGCGCATGGATCCGAAGAGAATAGAGAGGAGCCACTCATTGACCATGACTCCGAGAGCACCAGCTTTTCCAAAGAAGCTGAGTGCCACTATTGAGGCAATGATAACAAGAACAATAGATATAATCCCCCGAGAGAGTGTGGGGTCGAGTGAACTATAAGACTGTCTTCCGCGTCGAGACATAATGCAAAGGCTTGAAATGCCATAAAAGCCAACAAGGCTTCAAAGGCTATATATAAGATTGTAGGTATTTTAGCATAAAATATATAAACATTGAAATGTGTAAACATATAAACATTGAAACAAAAAAACACCCTGTTGGATGTTCTTGATACTTCCTCATCCTCCTCTTTGAAAAAGAAAAAGAAGAAAGTCGGAAGTGGGGATCGAATCGTTCGATCCGATCCCCACGCAAGTCCTCCAGGCTTGCATTCCTCCTTGCCCCTAGGTCGGGCTCACCTCGCACATCTGCACAACACGCACCGGGATGCCTTCGTCCGGCCATCCCCACTGGCCCCACACGCAGACGGGATACTCTGCAGGACACTCGTCGCTGTCCTGACACTCCTGACAGAGAGATTTCCCGCTGATTCCGTCTGGGATGCAGTGTGGTCCCCAGACCGAGCCTGTGCAGTCGTCATCGGTCTGGCAGAAGTTACCGTCGCCGATCTCGTCGGACAGGACTCCGTCTGTGCAGTAGCCACCCGGTGCGCAGACCTGATGCTGTGGATGGTAGCACTCCGTATCCCAGTTGCACGGCTCGCAGCTCGAGATGACGCAGCCTCCTTCGTGCTGACTCTTTCGCGTCTGAACGCACATGGCGTTCGGGTTCGTGAGTGCGAAGAAGCAGACATCCTGCTCGTAGATGTCGGAGTACGCGCAAGATGCTTCGATGCAGGGGTCGTCAGTCTCGCAGCCGAAACTGCCCGGGATGCATGCGCCAGCGTTGCAGTAGTCACCGAGTGTGCAGCCAGAGCCGTCGCAATCGAAGTCGGAGAGCTGTTCGTAGACACACTCCGGACCGTCGCACAGCGGTGTGCTGGTCTTTGGCATGAATTGACAGAAGCTGTCTGCACACACATCATCGGTGCAGGGATCCTCGTCGTTGCAGGGGATGAAGGCACTGCATTCGTAGCATGCAGTGCCGCCACCCTTTGTGCCACAGCCGAGTTCGCAGTGCTCAATGAGCTCCTCTCGATCAACGCATGTTCCCTCTTCGCAGTGCGGCTCGACCGTGATCAGGTCATCACCCTTGCAGAAGGTCGCGTCAAGTCGCGGGTATCCGCAGTCCTCGTCGATCTTGCACTCGGGCGGTGCAGTGTCCGGCTGGGTGTCCGAGCTTTCGCCCGCGTCACCGCTTTCAGCCCCAGGATCGGCCTGGGTCATGATGTCTTGGTTAGAGACATCTCCACTCTTCTTGTCGCCGAGACAACCGAAGAGAGAAATGGCGAACAGCACGACCAAGACCAAGGTCTTCATCCTCATCAGTATTCCTTCCTATTTACGCATAGGTGCGATGTTGTTACTTTCTCTCGAGCTACACACTTTTATTTTTTTTAAGTATGTATTTCGAGAGAAAGTGGCTGAAAAAAACAGATATTGTATACAATGCAACGTTTCACACTACCTCTTTATGACACATTTGTCAAGCTTATTCGCAGAATTTGCTGAAAAAAATTACAGTTTAGTTTTTATACTGGGGATAACACAAGGGATAACTTATTTGTTGCTAGGGAATAGTTTACAGTTTTTAGCTTAAATAAGCAAAAAAACCTGATTTCTTGACAAAATCTTATCCACCTGCTCTATTTGACATGCGCTACTATATATAGTATAGTATTGTCGTTCCCAATCGAGATATGCAGATACTTCAGATGTACGGATAAGTTCAATTGTCCTTCATTCTCAATTATCTGCACGACTCCTCCCTCCCACCTGTCTGATCTGATGCACCGTGCGCTACGGAACGCTACACTCCATGCGCATTGCTTTTGAAGAAAATTAACAGAAAACAAAGAAACTGGTAAAACCGGGATTTTTTTGTTGCCGACAGAAGAAACTGGAAACTGGAAACTGGAAACTGGGGAACAACCCGAATTTCTACTTTCAAATTTCTAATTTCAAGAGAATATGCCAACATATAGAAGACAACCGCAGGAAAAACAAGCGCCACGGAAGTACTTTACAGACATCCGCGATGCTATGCCTGTACCAGATCTTATACAATCTCAGAAAGACTCATACGATTGGTTCTTCAAGGATGGAATCAAGGAGCTCTTTGATGAGATTTCTCCGATTACAGACTTTACGGGCAGAGACTTGGAGCTGTATTTTGAGGATTACTATATTGATGAGCCGAAGTTTGATGAAACGACCTGTCGAGAAAAGAATATTTCCTTTGAAGCTCCACTGCGAGTGAATGTGAAGCTGGTGAACAAGAGAACAAAGGAAGAAACAAGGCAAGAAATTTACCTTGGAGAAATTCCGGTGATGACACCACGTGGGACGTTCATGATCAATGGTATTGAACGTGTCGTTGTTTCTCAGCTGATTCGAAGTCCTGGCGCATTCTTCATTGCAAATACTCTCCGAGGAAGACGATACTACGGTGGAAAGATCATTCCGAATCGTGGTGCATGGATCGAAATTGAAACAGATCAGAATAATGTGATCTGGGTAAAGGTAGATAGAAAAAGAAAGGTAGCTGCAACATCTCTCCTGAAGGCATTTGGTATGAGTGATGCGGAAGAGATCGCAAAGCAGTTCGCAGAAGTGAATACACACTCAAATATTGATTACGTAGAATCTACACTTGCCAAGGATGCTGCATCATCAGAAGATGAGGGGCTCATCGAAGTGTACAAGCGTATTCGTCCGGGTGACCTGGCTACAGCAGACAATGCAAAGAGTTTGATCCACGCAATGTTCTTCAACTTCGACCGATATGATCTTGGTCGC
>JBDROX010000032.1:0-2736 GCA_043809645.1 Candidatus Magasanikiibacteriota bacterium
CCTATTTCCTAAAGTCAGTATATCAATAGGTTCATTTTTCTCATAGAGCTCCCCCATTGTTTCGTATATGTGAGAATGTTTTTTGTGATAAAAATCTGTACTTTCAAGAATGTCAGCGATACGAATCATTGATTCTTGGTCCAAGAGTATGGAGCCGAGTAGCGACATCTCTGCTTCTATACTCTGTGGTGGAATGCGTTCACTGGGTGATGACATATCGACCTTATCTTACTAAATGCTTTGTGTTTTCACAAGCATGAGTCGGGACATCATGTGTGCTTACTGTGTATACCTTTTTTACTAAATACTTGAATTACGATATTATAGATATATTGTTGTTTAACCGTTATCGGGAGGATTGCGTGGAGGTGGAACAACAAGCGTTTGTGATCGGAGCATCCGATCCAGAGGCAGACTCCATTGTCAGAAAACTGCGCCGAGAGGACAGGAGGGTGGAGTATGCCTTGGGTTCGGATAAACAACGCGTCCATCCTGGAATAGCATACTCAGCTGCCTGGCCACCTCCTGGCGATAACCAAGTGTGGATTGAGTGTGCCCCCATGGGTGGCTTCAATAGTGCACGCGTCATCCGGGTTGATCACCATAGTCCTGGTGATACAGGATATGGCCTTGGCCATACCGAATACTGGAGAGCATCGAGCCTCGGCCAGGTTTCAGAGATTTGTGGGTGGGTACCCACGGGTAATGATCTTGTCGTGGCAGCGGCAGATCATTGCCTATACGAGGCCTATCAGGGTCGCTGTGTTGGGGTAAGGCCATCTGATGTCCTGAGCTGGCAACTCAGCGAGACAGTACGCCGTTTTGGCCTTACGTACCAGCAAGTCACATATCAGATGAAGATCTTTGAAGAAATTCTACGAAACAAGGCTCCAATCGTCCTCGAGGACAGTAGTCTGAAGGCATACCTATTCGAGGAACCATTTCGTGAGTTCTGGCGCTTTCTCTGTCTTCGGGAGGTCTGCTTCCTACATGGCGTAGCCTACGTCGCGTACGTCGTCCAAGGGAGTGGGGAGACAGAACAGACCAAGATCTGCATCTCTGGGAACGTAACAAAAGACTTTATCGAAGGCTTTCTCGCGGGTCTCTACTTCGCAGGTGCGCGTGGGCAAAGACACGGCTGCCCGACACGTCGTTATGCTGTGCTCGTTTTGGACAAGGACACCTAGATCACCACTGCTTCGAACATAGACGGGGAGTGGATGTGGCAACATGCTTGGATGCCGCATCCACATCCTTCCCTCTGTACCCAACTACAGTTTTTTTATTGAAAAAAAAATCCCTTTGCTTTATACTCTGCCTACTATGAAAGTATGCATGATAAACAATTTATACCCACCATATGTCAGGGGTGGGGCAGAGCAAGTGGTTGCCAAGACTGTCCAGGGGCTACAGAAAGATGACCATCATATTGTTGTCATTACGACGGCACCAAATGGTGGCTGGAAGGAAATGGATCAAGAGACAACCATCTATAGATATAAACCAAAGAGTGTCTTTTTTTATACAAAAGCATACAAGCATTCATTCATTCTTCGATTTATTTGGCATCTGGTTGATATGTTTCATCTGGGATCCGCCAGATATGTCTGGAAAGTGTTGAAAGAAGAAAAACCGGATGTAGTCCATACGCATAATCTCATGGGTTTGGGGTTTCTTATTCCTTTTGTTATTCGAAGGCTTGGATTACGGCATATCCATACAGTACATGATGTCCAGCTGGTTGAGCCAAGTGGAATTATCCTGAAGCAAAAGGAAAAAAGCTGGAGATATGCAGGATTTCCGACCAAGGTCTATGCTGTGATCATGCGTATACTCATGGGCTCTCCAGAAGTTGTTATTTCTCCATCTCAATTTCTTCTTAATTTTTACCGACATAAAAAGTTTTTTAAAAAATCAAATTGTGTTCTGGTCCGTAATCCCATCACTTTTGATATTGAAGTCGGGACTACTGAGAAAAAGACTGGTGAAAATTTCCGATTTCTCTATTTAGGTCAAGTAGAGGGACATAAAGGAGTAGATTTTCTTGTTGATTCTTTTCTTGACCTTTCCAGGGGAAGTTATCAGAATTGTGAACTCCATATTGTTGGTGATGGATCACTTCTATCTGTTATTGAGGAGAAAGTAGGGAAGTATGACAAGATCGCTCTCTATGGAAGGATGAAGCGGGCAGAGCTTCCGCCACTGTTTCGTAGAATGGATATGATGATTGTGCCATCTCTCTGTTATGAGAATTCCCCAACAGTAATATTTGAAAGTTTTGCCTTTGGTCTACCAGTTTTGGCAAGTAATATCGAAGGTATTGCAGAACTCATTCAAGAAGGGGAGAATGGTCTCACATTTGAAGCTGGAGACAGTGTTTCGCTTCTCGAAAAGATTCGATGGTGTCTGGACCATAAAGATCAGATAATTGGTATGAAAGAAAAGACCACTCAGTCTCTGCGCGGTCTTGCTCTGAGTGATTATATTGAGAAACTCAGCAGTCTATACAAAAAGAATTCTTAGTTTTTGGAGTAGGTAAAAATCCAAATTTTTCCATCATCAATAATCTGCCAACTATCGGCAGATTTTTTTGCTCCTTCAATAATATTTTGACTATTTGCCCAGTACGAATTGATTACAAAATAGGCCTTATCTACACCTGCAAGATCCATCGCAGATTCCATAAATTGTCTTTGTTGTCCTTGGTACAACATTCTTCCATACTCTGCATAGAGA
>JBDROX010000033.1:0-34852 GCA_043809645.1 Candidatus Magasanikiibacteriota bacterium
ACTCCATCTTCTGAGAGAAATCGTGTGGTTGCGATTAATGGCTGACTAAATGTAGCCTCATTATGAATAGTAAGCATTCCTGACGCTGTTCCAGTTTCTTCTTTTGTTCCAGTTGGTGCAAATAGTTTTTCCATTCGGAGCGTTGTACTGACTACCTCTCCAGCAATGTCAGAAATTTCCTCGTCTGGATTAATTGCAATACTTCCTGTGACCTCTATTGGCTCTGCCTTGGTAAGAATAGTAATGGTAGCCCGTTTCGAAGACATGAACACAATAATACAAAACAGTGCAATAGTAATGCATAAGAAAGTCAAAGCAACGATCTTATAAAATCGCACTGGATGTTGCGATGGTAGTTGTGTTCCATGTTTACGAAAATTCATATGGCTCTATTATACAAAAAAACAGCGAAACCTACAATATAATTAATTATTCGATAACACGGAAGACCTCTTCGACAGCTGTCAATCCTTCGAGTGCTTTCAATATTCCGTCCTGAACCATACTGATCATTCCATGCGAGACAGCGATCTTCTCCATCTCGAACTCAGCCACCTTTCCAGAAAGAATCATCTGTTCTATTTCTTCATCCATGACAAAAATTTCGTAAATACCAACTCTTCCCTTAAAACCAATATCACTGCACTCCGCACAACCACCAGATCCGAAGAAAGCTAATTCTTTCTTTGCAATAATTGCCTTCGCCACATCTGGCATACGTTCAACAGTTTCATGAACTCGCTTCTTTTCATTCTCAGTCAGCACGTGCTCTTTCTTACACGTTTGACATAGCCTTCTGACGAGCCTCTGACCGATAACACAGTTGAGTGCTGGCGCTAGGAGAAATGGCTTCACACCCATAGAGAGGAACCTTGGGATGGCACCTGCTGCATTATTCGTATGAATAGTCGAGAGCATCAGATGACCTGTCAGCGCAGCCTGGATGGCAATATCAGCTGTTTCAAGATCACGAATTTCACCAACCATTGCAATATCTGGGTCTTGCCTCAAAATAGACTTGAGTCCTTTTGCAAAGGTGTAATCTCGACTTCTGTCGATCTGACTCTGGTTGATTCCTTCAATTCTATATTCAACAGGGTCTTCTAAGGTAATGATCTTCACACCAGGTTTATTCAGAATCTGGAGCACAGCATACATGGTAGTGGTCTTACCACTTCCAGTCGGACCAGTGGTGATGATCATGCCATTTGGCCGCTCGATCTGCCCCTTTAGAATATCAAGAGCACTTCCCTGCAGTCCAAGACCGTCAAGGGAAAGCCCTTCACGAGACTGCTTTAAGAGACGCATGACGATACCTTCACCAAACACAGTTGGCATGATAGAAACACGCACATCCACATCTCCTTCTGGAAGGCGAATACTAAATCGTCCATCCTGTGGCTTTTCTGTAATATTAATTTTGAGTGATGAGACAAGTTTCACACGATTCATGAGCTGCTTGTACATCGTCTTTGGAACCTCTGCTGCATCATGGAGAATGCCATCGAGTCGAAATCGGATTACAATTTTTTCTTCTTCTGGCTCCACATGAACGTCTGATGCATTGAGCTTCAGTGATGCTGCCAAGATATACGTGACGAGATTTGTGGTAGACGCCTTCTGTAGCATATCTCCAAATGTACGAAAATCATGGACGTCTGCCTGCACGCGTGCTAGTTCTTCTGGCTTGATCTCAATATCTTTGGTTATTGGTTTGACGACTGGGAGCGTCTCATACAGACGCATGACCCGCTCAAAACTTTTCTTGGAAATAAGATAGAGGGCACCATTTGCATGATTCCTCTCCTTGAGACTATGCAAAAAATCCTTCACTTCCTCGGTCCTTGGATCAAGTGCGGCCACACGCACCTCATCTTGTGCTGAAAAAAAACAAGCAGCACCGATTTCTTTGGCACGCTCTTTTGGAAGCTGCCGAAGTGCTTCCTGGCTAATAGGAAACTTCTCAAGGTCAATATGTGGAAATCCTATTTCCGAAGCAAAACGGAACGCTTCGCGCTCCTTTTCATGCAAGGAAATTTGACCCATTTTTTTCTGAAACTTCTCATCAACTTCATCAGAAGAAACACTCAAACCAGTAGTACTTCCTGTGCCAGTTCCTTTCCCCTTTTTGAGATCATCTATAGATGCAAACGCAATCATATATTATCTTAGCCAATGCATAATTCTACTTTTTACCCCATTCTTATGCATATGCATGAACAGGTATGTCCATGTACTCGTTGTAAAGACAGTAAAGACAGACCCAACAAGCATAACATACAGAATTGACGCCATGACACCGATAAAGAATGCAATAGAAAAAGCAAGATAGCTTCCTGCAAGGACACCAACAAACCAAAGAATAATGGCAGGGAGGAAGAGAAGAAATATTCCAAAAATGGTGATGACGGCAACAACAACATTTGCAAAGAGAAGAACAAGGCCAACCTCTATAGATACGAGTGGATGATCATGAAAGAGCCTCCATGCCCCAGATATTGACTGGCTGAATGTGTACTTCTCGACAACCACATATCCTACAGCATAAACCAACATGAGCGATATAATCATACCAATGAAAATTGCAAGGAAGAAAGAGATGAAGAACAGGACAATGTTGAGTGAAGACGTCGCACTTGCCACACTTGTTGCAGTCAAAGCAACAGATAGGAAGACGATGATGAGAACAACCTTTCTCAATATATTAATACCAAGCAGAGTCCAAAAATGATACACCCCCGTATGCCAAGATTTCTCTACAGCGGGAAATGTTTTTTTTCTGCTTATCTTGGAGCGTGCTGTCATATCGACGAGTGCTCCTTGGGACACAACTGCAACGAAAACAAAGCCTATGAAAAGTCCAAAGAGAATAACAAAGAGAAGGATGAGCCAAATCCACCCTTCTAGAGGAAGTCCGAGCTGGACGAAGAGGAGTACAGTAAGTTTTGGCGCAGAGAGCCATGAAGGAATAACAACAAAGTTACTAACTCCCGCTCCGGCTTTGGCAAGGAGGTCAAATATTCCCATTTGCCCAAGCATGGAGGCAAATAGTCCGAGTGGCCATAGCCACACATGTTTCCAAGCAAGACGCCAGCTATGTGACAAAGCCTTGCGATAGAGTGCTGTTTGCATAAAGAGAGTTCATTAAAACACGTAAATGTAGAACATAAAAACATACTGTTCAAATGTTTTTATTACTTCATAGTATACCATAGAAAGAGAGAAATAAAAAAAATCCCAGATTCTGGGATTTTTTTGAATATCTTTCTATTCTTCTCGGATCACCTTCTCTGGGCCCTCGCCCATAATTTTATCAAATTCATGCTGCTCAATAGTCTCTTTTTTCAGAAGCACTTTTACAAGAGACTCCATCTTTCCTCTCCTATCTTTCAGCACCTCTTCTGCCTTTTTCTTCGCACCATCAATCAGTTTGTCAATCTCGTAGTCGATGATTTCTGCTGTTTTTTCTGAATAGTTCTTCTTCTCATGAATTTCTTGAGCAAGAAAAATCATTTCTTCGTTCTGGTCGTACATGCGCGGTCCAAGCTTCTCACTCATACCGTATTTGAGAACCATAGCCTTGGCCGTCTGAGTTACTTTCTTCAGATCACTGGATGGACCAGTCGAAAGTTCATTATCTCCATAGATCATGCGCTCTGCAACATACCCACCAAGTGCCATGGCCATATCATCTCGGAACATAGACAGTGTCTGATACCGAACATCATGCTCTGGCATAGAGAGTGTGTACCCACCAGCCATACCTCTACCGATGATAGAGACTTTTCGAACAGGATCACAGTTTGGAAGGAAGTGTCCGACGATTGCATGTCCGGCCTCATGATAGGCTGTCATTTCTTTTTCCTTTTCTTTCATAACACGAGATTTTTTCTGTGGTCCAAGCATGACCTTCTCAATACTTTCGAGAATATCATCTTGACTAATTTTTTTCTTTTCCCTTCGGACTGCGAGTATGGCAGCTTCATTGAGAATATTTTCTAAGTCTGCGCCAGTGAATCCAGGCGTTCGTTCTGCCACCTTTTGAAGATTTGCATCTTCAGCCATTGGCTTATTTTTTGCATGGACTTTGAGAATTGCTTTTCTGTCTTTGATATCTGGTTTATCAATAACCACACGTCTATCGAATCTACCTGGTCGTAGAAGTGCTTGGTCGAGTACATCTGGTCTATTGGTAGCCGCAATGACAATAACACCAAGGTTTGGGTCGAACCCATCCATCTCTACGAGAATCTGGTTGAGTGTCTGTTCCCTCTCATCGTGCGATCCTCCAAGTCCCGCCCCACGCTTTCTTCCCACAGCATCTATCTCATCAATAAAGATAATAGCCGGGGCAGCCTTTTTTGCCTTGTTAAAAAGATCTCGGACACGACTCGCACCAACACCTACAAACATCTCGACAAATTCCGATCCACTGATATGAAAAAAAGGAACTTCGGCCTCACCTGCAACTGCCTTGGCCAGAAGTGTCTTTCCTGTTCCTGGTGCGCCCATGAGAAGTACTCCTTTTGGAATTTTTGCACCCATGTCAGTGAACTTCTTTGGATCTTTCAGAAAATCTACAATTTCTTCGAGCTCTTCCTTGGCCTCCATTGCACCAGCCACATCTTTGAATTTCTTCATGTCTTTTTCTTCGCCAGGCTTTACCTGCTTCGCACTAGTCTGGCCAAATCCCATGGCTTTATTATTGACCCCTTGAGCTTGCCGAAGCATGATGAATGCCACACCAACGATGAGAAGGATTGGGAACAGGTATGGTGCCAATACTCGCAGCCAATAGGCGCTCCCTGTTTCTTTTTCTACAGATACATTTGCAAGTGCAACCTTTTGTGGATCAACTTCCATGTTTTCCATGAGTTCAGAAAATGACTGTCCAGGCTCTTTCTTCATCTCCAGTGTTGGCTTCTCCTGTCCGCGCAATGTAATGAGGACTTTATCTCCCTGGATTGAACCTTCAGAAATATTTTCTGCATTGATTTCATCTATTACTCTATTGACTGACACAGACTCTGGCTTCTCTCCACCAAAGTCTGCAAAGCTAACAAAGCCTGCAACGAGAAACAGGACAACAAAGATAATGGCAAAATTCTTAATAAGATTTTTCATAAATAAATTTGCTTCCAAGGCTGCCAAAGTCATCAAGGCTACCAAGGCTTGAATACGTTACCGTATTATATGGATACTCACTGTTTTTGTCAACCTATGAAAAAAATAAAAAATCGCTCATCTAAGCGATTTTTTAAACTTTTATTTCTCTTCGGCTACTCCCTCTTCTTTATCTTCCTTTTGAGTTCTACCCTCTTCCTCTTCAGGAGCCTCTTCGGTATTTTCTTCACCCTTGGCGGCCTTGGAAGCATCGGCAGCCTCTTTTCCTTTTACACCCTCTATCTTCAGACCAAGTCTATGCTCTGCCGGCTCTATAGAGACAATTTCGAACTTGTGTGTCTCGCCAACAGAATACTTTTCCTTAACTTGTACATCTGTAATAGAACCATTGGAAAGCTCTGAGATATGTGCAAGCCCATGAATATCATCATCGAGCTTGACCATGAGTCCAAATGGCTCGACCTTATGAACATACCCATCAACGATCTGCCCAACTTTGTACTTATCTTTGACAAATTTCCATGGATCATCCACTAGTCTCTTGATAGAGAGATAAATCTTTGACTTATTGAGGTCAATGATCTGTACCTTCACTGGTTTGCCAACCTTGAGGACGTCTCTCGGGTGGTCAATACGCTGCCATGCAATCTCTGAAATATGGACAAGCCCTTCGAGCCCGTCACCAAACTTCACGAATGCACCAAATGATGTGAGTGCACTAACTTCCCCCTCGATAGTATCTCCTATTGTATATGACTCAAGAACGCTCTTTTGTTCATCTTCCCATACAGCCTTTTCTGACACAATGAGCTTTTCTTCTTTTTGGTTAACATCAATGACTTTGATCTTGAACACAGTTCCTGCAAATGATCGAAGGTGTTCGAGAATTCTATTCTTATCTCCACCTGGAACACGTGGATAGTTGTCTGGTGAGAGCTGTGATACTGGCATGAAACCCATAACAGCATCTACCTGCACCATTAGACCACCTTTGTTAGCCTTCATCACCTTGGCATCAATCACAGTTCCTTCTGCCTGATATTTATTCATGCGATCCCAGACACGCTCATTTCCTGCAATGCGGAAAGAGAGTTCCATTTCTCCATTCTCATTCTCCTGTTCGATTACTGTTGCCTCTGCTGTATCTCCTGGTTTGATATCAGCATATTCCTTTGACTCAGAAAAGAGTTCTTTTCCACGGATAACACCAGTGGTCATGCCTCCGACATCAATACGGACAGCACCATTGTCTACAGAGATCACAGTTCCTTCAATTATTTCTCCTTCTTTTGGTATTTTTGAAAAAAATTGCTTCAAGAGCTCACCAAATGAATTCTTGTCTTCTTCCTTATTCTCGTCGTTCATATTAATAATTAAATTTAACGCAGAGGTGACGAAACCTCTATACTGCGCTGGCCAAATGACCATAATTTAGAGCTTGCATACTATACCACAGCTTTTACTCTATTGCAAGAGTTGATAAGAATCAAAAAAAAAAGCTTATTTTAGCAAAATCTTCCCTAAAGGAGTTTGATAAAAACCTATTTTATAGTATAGCCTTTCGTTCTCTTTTGAAAATATCTTTACAATATTAGGTCTAGTGGTGGGAAGAACTGCATGCTCGAGAGAGACATTCGATGTATTAATTCCTTGTTGCACAGAACATAAACAAAACCGAGGTATCTCCTAGGTTTTGTTATTAAAGAAGACTTTTATACTCTTGCCAACCACCCTGAATCAAGCTATAATATATCCGCATTAAAGATTGTTTTTGTGTTTTGTATTTTGATAATTGTTACTTATTCGTATGCATATTTCATGGCTTGGTAGTACTGCCATTCGTATCCAAAGCAAAACATTTGATAAAGATGTTTTTACTATCATCGATCCATACAAACCGGCAAAAGGAAATTTTCCAAGAAGCCTCACTCCTGATATTGGACTCTACACCAGAGGAGAAAAAGATTCTATCACTCTTTCTGGAAACCCTTTCACGCTCTCTACTCCTGGTGAGTGTGAAACAAAAGGTGTACTCATAGTCGCAGTCCAAGGCCATGAAGCAGGACAGATTATGCTTCGCGTGGATAGCGAAGGCGTGAGTATCGCCCACCTTGGCCTCATAAAAAAAGAACTACAAAACAAACACCTCGAAATCCTCTCTGGCGTTGATGTTCTCATCGTCCCTGTTGGCGGCGGCGATACATACAATGCAGAGCAGGCTGTAAAGGCAGTGAATGCTATTGAACCTCGTATTGTCATCCCTATGGCATACAAGAGCGACAACGACCCGAAAGCCGATGACGTGAATAAATTTCTTGAAGAAATGGGGATCAAGGATATCACTCCAGAAAAAAAGATAATTTTAAAAAAACGTGACCTTCCACAGGAAGAAACGCAAGTCGTTGTTCTATCAAAAGAATAGATATTTATTTTCTATGCCATCCAAGAAAAGAACAAAAAAACAAATCAAAAAAGCGGCAGATGAAATCCCAGATCTTATTGCACACAACATGCGGAGAGAAGAACAAGTCGATAATGTGCTTAGACATATCTATGGAGATAGAGGACAGAGGAAAATTCATATTCCTAGTACAGCCGAAACAAAAAGAAAGACACTCTGGGGTGGCGTCATTGGTGTTGCTCTCGTAATCTTCATCATGTGGATATGGAATGTGAGCACCATGGTACATGATGTCATGGCCATAAAGAATATACAGCCAGCGCCATGGGCAGAAGCACAAAATGAATTCTCCTACATTATGGGAACCATAAAAAATCAGGAGGTTGAAACACTAGACACTGTATTTCAGAACGGCATGAAGGAGGAGGAAGAGAAAGAAGCCCTTAGGAATACCATGGATATACTCGCGCAGCGCGTATGGAATGAAGCACAGCATGCATCATCGTCCACGACGAGTACACCAATTTCAATTGATAGTGCAACGAGCACACCAACAATTTCGACCAGTACCACGAGTACAGTGTCAGAATAATTTTTTATCTATGGCCAATAACAAAAAAGAAGCTCCTCAAAGAGACACGAAACGAGAAAAGCCAACAGTGAGAGCAGTAGAGCCAATTGAACTGGTAGATGAGATGAAAACATCGTATCTCGACTATGCCATGAGTGTTATTGTAGCGCGTGCACTTCCAGATGTCCGAGATGGTTTGAAACCAGTGCACAGAAGAATTCTCTATGCGATGTGGAAGCTAGGCCTCAAACATACGAGTAAATTTCTCAAATCTGCTCGTGTGGTTGGAGATGTTATGGGTAAGTATCATCCTCACGGAGATTCTGCCATCTACGACTCCATGGTTCGTATGGCACAGGACTTCTCCATGCGACACCAGCTGATCAATGGCCAAGGTAACTTCGGATCAATGGATGGAGACAGTGCTGCTGCCATGAGGTATACAGAAGCCAAGCTCCAGGCACTGGCCGAAGAGCTGCTTTTAGATATTGAAAAAGATACAGTGAACTTCGCTCCAAACTACGATGGATCTCAGAGAGAACCTACTGTCCTTCCGAGCAAGCTCCCAAACCTACTTCTCAATGGAAGCATGGGTATCGCAGTTGGAATGGCCACAAATATTCCCCCACACAATCTTTCTGAAATTTCCGATGCCGTTGTCCAGCTCATTGAGAAGCCGAAGTCTACTGTCGAAGATCTAATGGAGCATGTCAAAGGACCTGACTTCCCTACTGGTGGTATCATCTATAGCAAGAAGGACATCATGGCAGCGTATGCCACAGGTCGAGGCGGTATTGTTATCCGAGCAAAGACAGATATTCAGGAAACGAATAAGGGGCTGTTCCAAATCATTATCTCTGAAGTTCCATATCAAGTAAACAAAGCAAAGCTCATTGAAAAAATTGCAACACTTGTTCAGGAAAAAAAGATAGATGGTATAAAGGATCTTCGAGATGAATCAAACAAAGATGGTGTACGAGTAGTGATTCTCCTTAAAAAAGATGCGTTTCCAAAGAAAGTTCTAAACCGTCTCTACAAACTCACCGAACTTCAAACGACATTCCACGTAAACATGATTGCTCTAGTCGAGGGTGGTATTCAGCCGCGCCTTCTGAATCTCAAGAGTATTCTCGAAGAATATATTGCTCATAGAAAAGAAGTCGTACGCCGTAGAGCAGAGTTCGAGCTCATAAGAGCAAAAGAGCGGGCACACATTCTCGAAGGACTCAAGATGGCGCTGGATAAAATTGACGCTGTCATTGCCACAATCCGAAAATCAAAAGATAAAATCGCTGCCAAGGAAAATCTGATGAAGAAGTTCAAATTTTCAGAGCGACAGACAGTCGCTATTCTCGAAATGCGTCTCCAGCAGCTAGCTAATCTAGAAAGACAAAAAATTATTGACGAACTCAAAGAGATGAAAGCACTCATCAAAGAACTCGAATCACTACTCTCCAGTGAAAAGAGAATTCTTGGAGTTATTAAACAAGAAATTAAGGAAATAAAGGAAAAACACGGTGACGGCAGAAGGACAAAAGTCATCGCACATGGCATCAAGGAATTCAGTATGGAAGATCTGGTACCGAATGAACCAACGATCATCATGGCTACACAAGACGGCTACATCAAACGCATGCCGCACGACACATTCAAGACACAACACAGAGGAGGTAAGGGTGTCATCGGTTTGACTACAAAAGAAGAAGATGTCATCGACCTACTAATCTCCACGAACACACATGATAACATGCTCTTCTTCACAACTCGTGGCCGCGTCTTCCAACTCCGTGCCTATGATATTCCACAGGCCAGCAGAACTGCGAAGGGTCAGGCACTGGTGAACTTCCTCCAGCTAGCGCCAAATGAGAAAGTCTCTGCCATCAGATCCATGGATGATCTCAGCATGAACAAATACCTCGTCATGGTCACAACCAAAGGAACCATCAAAAAGACGGCGCTGGAAGACTTCAGTAATGTCCGTCGCAGTGGCCTCATCGCACTGAAACTAAAGGAAGATGACATGCTCGAATGGGTACGCCCATCTACTGGAAATGATGACATCCTTCTGGTCACTGCCCAAGGACAAGCTATCAGGTTCAAAGAAAGGAATGTCCGATCTATGGGACGCACTGCCTCAGGTGTTCGAGGCATGAGGCTGAAGAGTAATGACCAAATCGTTGGAATGGATGTGATGACGCCAGCCCTCGTCACAAAGAAAGTACTTGAGCTCCTCGTGGTTTCTAAGAACGGTCTTGGAAAACGAACACCGGTACTTCAGTACAAGGTACAAGGCCGTGGCGGGAGCGGTATCAAAACAATGAATGTGACTGAAAAAACTGGAGAAATTATCAGTGCAAAAGTCATAAACAATACAGAAGAAGGCGATCTTCTCCTCATCTCTGCCAAAGGACAAGTTGTACGCATACCAATGAAGTCAGTCTCAACACTTGGGCGCGCGACACAGGGTGTCCGCATCATGAGATTCAAAGAAAAAGATGATAAAGTCGCAAGCAGTGCAATTATGTAAAAAAAATTTTCAAATAAAAAAACTGGCATAGAGCCAGTTTTTTTATTTACTATCTTGAAAGACTTGAAAGTGCTTCGCGCAAAAGATCTTCAGTACTCTTTTCTTCTACAGCAAGTTCACGGACTGTCAATTTTGCTTCTTCCTTCGAATAGCCCATTGCCACGAGCCCCCCAATGACTTCACTCAAAACTTTTCCTTTCTTATTATATCCTTCTTTAAACTGCGTGATCTCTACTTTTGTCTTGAGTTCAACCACCATCCGCTCTGCTGTCCGCTTCCCCATGCCCTGCACTGCCGTGAGAAAGTCTATATCTTCCCTGGCAATTGCAGACTTGATCTCATCGACCGGCCCCAAAGAAAGAATATTCATTGCACTCTTCGGCCCCACACCAGACACTGACAACAGAAGCATAAAAAAATCTCTACTATCTGTGTCCCCAAAACCAAACAGCTCCATTGAGTTCTCTGATACTTTTAGATATGTATAGAGTCTCACTTCAGCACCACCATGAACTATGAAATTCGAACTATGAACTCTTATTTCATACCCAATTCCACCTGTTGTCATGAGAACGATTGAATCTTCACGAACATCTTCAATTGTCCCCCTCAAAATACTAATCATAATGTTCTTGCTTCAATAATATCAAGTCTATTATCTATAGAATGAATATAGGATGTAAATGTTTCCTTTTCCTTCAAAGACAACTTGTTACGTAATTCTCTGCAAATCTGCAAATATTCGAGTAGAAGAGAATATCTCTTTTCATTTTCAAGCCTCTGCAAGAACGTACCCTCCTGAATAAATATCAAAAGAGACTTTTCGACATCAGTGAGATCATCCATTCTCTTTTCTACCAGGCAGACAAGTCTTTCTAATTCTTCTTTCTCCACCCCTTCTTCTGCTTCTTGAAATTTCTTTTTTAACACAACTGCGTACACAGAAAGATCTTCTCGGCTCACAGAAGATCGTATCTTTCCTTTCATGGTGCTGAGATCAAGGGCATCCTCGACCTCCTGCACTTCATTCTCAATTGTCTTGAATGGTCCCTCTAAAGGCATACATCAACTAAAAATATCATAAGGAAACTCAGTCTCTAGCCCTTTTTTCTGTTGTTCCAGATCCCATCGTTCTACAATTTGATCAAAATAAATGGTATATCCATGAAGTCCCTCATCCATAATTTTTTTTCTAAGAAAAAGAGCGAGTGTCATAATTTTCTGTTCATGAAATTCCGGATCTTGTAAAACATTTTTAATGTATGTCTCGAGCTTTCCAGATTGTTCAAGATCTTCAAAAAAATCTACATCACTCTCAACAACACTCTTTCTTTCCTTCTTTGATTCCTCATGTATATGCCGTCTTTTTTTCTCCATATAATTATGTTAAATATTCTACCATCGTCTGTACACCAAACCCATTCGCACCGCTGCGGATGAATGATTTGCCTTTCCCTCCATAATACGAACACGACAGATCAATATGTGCAAACGGATAGTCAGTAAAATATTCGAGAAACGCTGCAGCAGTGCTTGCGCCTGCATATCGATCACCACCAACACCTCCCAAATTCTTCACATCAGCAATTTCACACTTCATAGCTTCGGTGTATTCCTCTCCCATTGGGAGGTGCCAGACCTGCTCACCGACCTCTTCTGACGACTTCTTTAATTTCTCCACAATCTCTTTATCTTTTGAAAAGAGACCAGATCGTTCATTCCCAAGAGCAACCATGCAGGCCCCAGTCAGAGTTGCAAAGTTGATAACATGCTTTGGCTTCAGTGTGCTGGCGTACGAAAGTGCATCTGCGAGAATCAAGCGTCCTTCTGCATCTGTATTTTCTACAAGAACAGTCTTCCCATTCATAGCAGTCAGAATATCGTCTGGCCGATACGCATCCCCACCTGGCATATTCTCGCATGTTGGGATGAGACCGATGAGATGTTTCTTCAGTCCGAGTGCTGCCACAGCACGAAGAGACCCTAGCACAGTCGCAGCTCCGAGCATATCGAACTTCATATCTGTCATGAAATTCCCAGGCTTGATCGATAGTCCTCCAGAATCAAATGTAATTCCTTTTCCCACCAGAACAATAGGTCTGTCTTTTGCTTTGTCTCCAGTGTATTCGACAATAATAAACTTCGGCTCTTCTCGCGAACCTCTGGCTACTCCGAGAAGGCAGCCCATTTTTTTCTTCTTGATTTCCGCGAGAGAAAGAACTGTTGTTTTGATGCTAAAAAAATCTTTTGCAAGCTTCTCTGCTTCCTTTGCCAAGAAGGCTGGCGTCATCACAGTTGGCGGAGTGTTCCCAAGTTGACGCGTCATATTCACACACTCCCCAATCTTCTGTCCTTCCTCTATCCCTTTTTCAAATTGATCCTTCATTTTCTTATCCTCTAGTCCAGAAAACCAAACCTCTTTGAGCGGTTTTACTTGGTCATCTTTTTTCTTGTGCTCGTCAAATGCATAATTAGCTGTTTCAATGGCAATCATTGTTTCTTTGCCAAGTTTTTTTGCTGAAAATTCTTTAATAAGTTCTTCGGGAATAAGAAAACCAAGAACTTGCATCTTTTTCCCCTGCAGTGTAATAACAGCGCCTCCAATCATCTGTTTATACGCTCTCACTGTTAGCTCCTTCTCCTTTCCAAGTCCCAGAAGAAGGACACGAGGAACACTCTTCTCTCCAGTGTAGAATAGTGTCTGCTGTTTTGATTTTGCTTCAAAATCTTTGAGTTTTTCTATTTCTGAAAAAAGCCCATCGTTGACTTCATCAAGTTCTTGAATAGTTTTCTCGAACTTCACACCTTCAAACATTGGAATAATGAGACAGTCAAATGCACTGTCCTCATCTGTGAATTTGTAGTTGATCATAATATGTTTTACTTGTTCTATGGTATATGATTCATACTCTTTGGTCAATAAAAAAACACCAGGAAAAGGTGTTAATGGGTGTGCGAGGGAAGTCCGAAGTAAACCGCCCTCGCACATGTGATGACTTCTCTAGTCTACTCGATGTGACCGAGTTCCTCGAGAGCCGCCCTGTTGACAGCCGTGAAGTTGGGATCGACGTGTACGCCGATGTCCGTTTCAGGCCGCTCTTCGATCTTCTGCACGATCGGTTCGTTTGGCTCGTGTCCGAGCTCCACGAGGACTACGTTGTTCACGTGCCTCGGATCCATGAGGTACATCTAGTCCTCGTCTTCAATGGCTATAATCAATGTCTTTTCCTCCTGATGGAAAATCGAAAACCTTTCCGTGAGGTTTTTGACAACTGATACCCACCATACAGAAAAATCATACCTTTGTCAAGGCAGATATCAAAAAATAGCCCTAAGTTGAGCTACTTTTACTATTCAATAGAGTTGTGCAGGGGCAGGGCTCGAAGTGAACTCCACCCCTGCACAGAGATGACAGAAGTTCGTGGATTACCGGATGGTATCCACGAACAGCGCGGCATGCCGGAACGACTTGTCGGCCAAGTCGGCATCCAGAATGAGCGCCATGGCGCTGCAAGCCCGACCCGCCTGGTCGTGCTCGCTGGCCTCCACGAGGAGCTCAGCGGCTCTGGTCGTGAGGGCAACCCGAGGCTGCCCGAGGATGTTTAAAGTCATGCGGTAATTCTGGCCACCATCGTCGCACACGGTCAAGATTGTCATGTGTGTTCCTCCTGAAGAACAAACTACCCCTACATGAGGCAGTTCAACACATCTCGACCGTACACTTTTTTTTTAGATTTGTCAAGAGTGAAAACAAAAAACAGCCCTGTGTTGAGCTGTTTTTCTTATTTTTCCTTGTTTCTATATTTTTCTCAGACCAAGCATCAAAACTCTCCCGTCAAGTTCTAATTCCTCTCCTTCTCCAGTACCGATAATATCTGCTAGCACAAGCTTCCTTAGATCTTCTTCGTATTCCTCAAATACCTGACTGAGCATCTCATCATCTGTCTGATACGAGATAGCAATACGATCATGCCGTGTCAAACCCTGCTCTTTCCTCTTTTGATTCACTGCACGAACAAGCTCTCGAAGTAATCCTTCTTTCTTGAGCTCATCTGTGAGCGTTATATTCAATCCAACTTTCAAGTCTCCGTCCTCTTTTATAATAACATTCTCATCACTTTGCAGATCTTCAACACTTGTAATGTCCTTTACATTCAATTCTGCCGCTATGATCTGGTTAAAATTTTTTTTGAATTTTGAATTTTGAATTTTGAATTTTCCAAGTGGCTGTCTCACCCGAACCCTAGCTTCTTTTCTAAGTGAAAGTCCCATCTCCACAATCTTTCTCACAGTCTCCATCTGACTTAAAACCTTTTCATCAATCAAACTCTCGTCAACCTCTGGCCATGCCTCTAAGTGTACTGATTCGGAACTTGTTCGTTGTTCGTTGTTCGTTATTAATTGTTGATATATCTTTTCTGCAATGAACGGAGTGAATGGCGCTATAACTTTGGAAAGTGTCAAAAGCACTTCTCGAAGCGTCGCAAGGGCAGCTTGTTTATCTTCTTCATCGTCACCTTTGAATCGATCTCGTGATCTTCTGAGATACCATGTTGACAGCTCATCAATAAAATCTTTGATCGGCCTACCGGCACGAACCGTATCATAACCTTCCATATGCTCTGTCACTTCTCTGACAAGCAAATGTAATTTGGCAAGAATCCATTTGTCGAGAACATGTTCTGACCGTTGACCGTTGACCGTTGACCGTTGACCGTTACTGAACATCTCATAAAACGCCACAACATTCCAAAGCATATTAATCACCTTGTTGTAGACATCTTTTACTTCTCTCTCACTGAAATTCAAATTCTCTGCCTGCATCACAACACTCGTCATGAGGTAATAACGGAGTACATCCACACCATATTGATTGATGATATTCCATGGGTCAGGATAGTTCTTCTTTGACTTCGAAAGTTTTTCACCCTTATCATTCAGAATTGTTCCTGTTGTCACGACATTTTCATAACTCACATTATCGAAAAGGAGTGTGGCCATGACATGCATGTAATAAAACCATGCGCGAGTTTGTGCAATGTACTCAGCAATATACTGTCCTGGAAATCGTGCTTCAAAAATTTCCTTATTCTCGAACGGATAATGAAATTCTGCAAAAGGCATTGACCCAGACTCAACCCAGCAGTCAATAACTTCTGGAATGCGTGTCATTTCGCCTTCACATTTTTCGCATTTTAATTTTATTTTATCTGCCAAGTGTTTGTGCAAATCTATTTTTTCCACATCATCTGTATCATAAACATCATCAAAATTAAGTGCCTTCTCTTTTAGCTCTGCAACACTTCCGACACATATTGACTCTGCACACTCTTCATTCTCACATTTCCAAAAAGGAAGCGGTGTTGCCCAATAACGATTTCTGGAAATATTCCAATCTGGCGCAGTTTCGAGGATATTTAGAAAACGACCATACTTCAGATGCTCTGGATACCAGCTAATCTTTTCATTGAGTTCAATAAGTCTCTTCTTAATTTTTTGAATATTAATAAACCAAGCAGAAATTGCATTGTATATCAGCTGTGTATCACATCTCCAGCAATGTGGATAGGAATGAGTGAATTGTTTCCGCTCGAATAGTAAATTTCGTGACTCGAGATCAGCTTTGATATCCTTTTCTGCACCTTTAAAATATTTTTCTTGGATAAATTCCGGTGCGTCAATATTAAAATGTCCCTTTTCATCGAGAAGCGGAACCATTGGAAGATCAATGCTTTTCCCAAGTTCAAAATCATCTTCACCATACATAACAGCAGTATGCACAATACCAGTTCCTTCTTCTGTGGTTACAAAATCTGCTGGCACAACATACCATGCTTTTTTTCCAGAATCCCTGACTGCAAAAAGGTCAAATAATGGTTCGTATTCCAGCCCAACAAGATCTTTCCCGAATATCTGTTGTATCACTTCAAATTCTTTCCCTTCGAACCAGGTCATCGCAAGATCTTTTGCAAGGATAAAATAATCTTGCTCAAACTTTACAAGTGAATACTCCATGTCTTCACCAACAGCAAGTGCAACATTCCCTGGCAGTGTCCACGGTGTCGTCGTCCATGCGAGTGCGAATGTATTCTCTGGTAATGATTTGCTTTCAGGATCAGAGAGCTTTAATTTTACCACCACAGATTCTTCGGTAACATCTTTATAACTCTTATCCATAGCTGTCTCTGCTTTTGATACTGGTGTTTCGCACCGAGGGCAATACATGAGTACTTTTTTTCCTTCGTAAATAAGCCCTTTGTCCCAAATGCTTTTGAGAGCCCACCAAACAGACTCCATATATGTAGAATCCATGGTCTTGTAGGAATTATCGAACTCAACCCATCGGCCAATCCTATCCACCATTTCTTTCCAATCAGTGGCATATGTGAGCACTTTATCACGACATGTATTGTTAAAAGTTTCTACTCCAACTTCTTCTTCAATTTGCCTCTTTCCTGACATTCCAAGCTCTTTTTCGACAATACTTTCTATTGGAAGCCCATGACAATCCCAACCCCAGCGTCTTCGAACTCTATACCCTTGCATTGTCTTGTACCTTGGAAATACATCTTTGATAACAGAACTCAGAATATGTCCATAATGTGGCAAGCCTGTAGCAAACGGTGGCCCATCATAAAAAACATATGGCTTGTCAGCAGGGCGCCCTTCTACTGACTTTTCAAATATCCCATTCTTTTTCCAGAACCCTAGTATCTCAAGTTCGTTTTTGTTTGAGTCGTATGGCATATACATTTCTTAAATAAAAAAAACCACCCGCATGTCGAGAGCCCTCGGGAGGGCGTTACCATCTCGACGTACCTTAGTGGCATCTTAATTTCAGCTATAACGGGCGTACCCGAGAGAGTCTACTCACCCTCGTCGCGAAGGCTTTCTTTCTCTAACTTCCCTGTTGATAACAGGTCAAATGTCTTTGCAAATTGTATAGAGAGTATAGCAAACAAAAAAGCAAAGTCAATGCCCTGGTCAACCCAAACGGATCGCCAGAGCACCTCCCTTTGATTTCTTGTCTTATTTCCCCTTTGTTTCTGTGTTCTTTTCCTGTCCTCGCATGCCCCACCACTGCGCGATGAGCAAAAACGAGACCAGCAGGCCGATGCAGTCTGGGATCAGCTGCCAGTATGCTTCCTTCGCTACCACGTAGAGCGCCCGGGTCACCAGAACAGATGTCCCGAGGAACATGAAAATTGCCGACATCCCGAAGCGTCCTTCCTTGCGATGCTTCAGATACTGAAGCCCGAGACCGAGCGTCATACTGAGAGTCCCAAGCACTGCGGTGAGAAAACCGAAGATGTGTTCCATCATCAAAACCTCTCAACAAGTTCAAGGACTTGCTTCCCATCTTTGTTCCGAATGGTCATGCCCAGCCCACCATGCTCATGGCTGAGAGTGAGATGTCCAACAGCCACGTACGCACCCAGCGGTAGAAGTGACCAGTCTCGAAAATATCCAGAATGCCATCTGTAGGCATCCAAAAAGACAGGCATCGAATGCCAAGCGAATATTCTCCGGTTATGGAAAACTGTTGAGGCAACACTCTTCGAGAGCGAATCTCTGAAGCCCCTCGCTGCCCACCAGTTGAACTGACGCAGGAAGCCCTCTAGGTCTGCCACCCGAAGATGTTCCTTCCCTGTCAGCTGGTGTGCCAGGATCATTGTCTTGCACAGCTATGTGACTCGAGCACGGTCCCTGTATTACGATTCCAAGAGTTCCTCCTTCCTCCTAATTTCTCCACTCTATTTAGCATATTTTTTAATCGCTGTCAATCCATTGCCCTTGCAGAATGCTCATGTTACAATACGGGTACTATCCATCAACACGAATACTATGGAAACAAAAAAGCTATATATTGCCTCTGATCATGGAGGGCACAAACTCAAAAAGAGGCTGGTTAGATATATTGAAAATCACCTAAAACTAAATATTTCCGACCTTGGTCCAAAAGAATACAATGAGACAGACGACTATCCTGACTATGCAATCCCACTTGCTGAGAAAGTAGCAAAAGAAAATGCGAAAGGTATACTTATTTGCAAGAACGGCATCGGTGTCTGTATGGCAGCAAACAAAGTGAAAGGGATTCGAGCTGGCATTGGCTACAGCACCATGGCAGCAGAGACTATGGTGAAGGACGACAATACCAATATCCTCTGCTTGGCAGCCAAAGGTCTTTCAGAAGACCACGCAATGACAGTAACGAAAACATGGCTAGAAACTGAGTTTGGTGGAGAAGAAAGACATGTGAGGAGATTAGAAAAACTCGCATCATTAGAAGAATAATATGCAAATCATTCCGTCTATCCTAATCCAAACCAAAGAAGAATTTCTTACCCAAATTAAAGCGCTTTCTTCAATTCTCTCAATGATTCAACTCGATATTGCAGATGGCAAATTTGTAGAGGAAACAACATGGGCAGACCCAGATGTTGTATTCGAAAAGCTAAAGATAGATTGTGAGCTCCACCTGATGGTGAAAAATCCATTGGAGGAAATTCAACTCTGGGTCAATGTTTCCCAGGTAAAACGCGTACTGGTTCACTACGAATCGAGTCCTGGCAGTATGACAGATACATTAGAAAGAATTCACTCGTATGGATGGGAGGTTGGCTTAGTTCTGAACCCTGACACACCTGTGGATATTCTTGATGAAGTCCGCGAGTCAATCGATACCTGCATGCTGATGGGCGTGAAGCCAGGTCTTCAGGGACAGATCTTCATGCCAGAAGTACTAGAAAAAGCAAAAATTATAAAAGAAAAATATCCAGACCTTCCCCTTGCACTAGACGGCGGAGTGAGTGAAGAAACACTCCCAGATATTATCAAAGCTGGATTTGATATTGTCTGCCCAGGTAGTGCAATCTTTGGAAATGACCGAGAACCAAGGGAGAATGTGAAAAGAATGAAAAAATTAATTGAAAAAAATAAGTAATTCTAAACTCTTATGAATAACGAAGAACTGTACGACCTCATCATCATTGGAGCTGCAGCCGTGGGTACAGCCGCATCAGTCTACGCATCTAGACGCCATCTTCATTTCAAAATTGTCTCCAAGGATATTGGTGGCGAAGTCGCACTTTCAGGAGAGGTTGAGAATTGGCCAGGCATTATCAAGACCACAGGCATCGAGCTTTCTGCACAATTTCATGAACACATGAAATACTACAATGTACCAATTGATGACGGTCATGAAGTGACAAGTATTACAAAAGATGGAAATGTACATGTGGTCACTGCGAAGAGCTCCACAGGAGAAGAAAAAATATATAGAACAAAATCAGTTATAATCGGTTCTGGTGTACACCCGAGAAACCTCAAAGTGCCTGGAGAAGAAGAAAGGAGGGGAAAGGGTATTACCTATTGCACCACCTGTGATGGACCGCTCTTTGGTGGAAAGACAACGGCGACAATAGGGGCAGGAAATTCTGCAGTTGAGTCTGCGCTCATGATGGCTGGCATTGCAAAAAAAGTATATGTCATCACCAGATATTCAGATGATGAAGAAAATAAAGGTGGCTTCCCGCCAGCAGAAGAAATCCTCGTCAAAAAACTCAAGGAGCTAGATAATGTTGAGATTATCTATAATGCAGATACGAAAGAAATTCTAGGAGATGGTATGGTCAGTGGTATCAAATACCTCGACACAGCTTCAAATGAAGAAAAAGAGCTCGATGTCCAGGGCGTCATGGTTCACATTGGCGTGATTCCAAATTCGACTTTTGTTGACTGCGTGGACAAAGATCCAGCAGGACAAATCGTCATTGACAAACTCTGCAAAACATCACGTGATGGCATCTTCGCAGCAGGCGATGTTACAGATATTCCATACAACCAAATTGCAATTGCAGCTGGTCATGGAGTCACAGCAGCACTCTCTGCGATCGACTATATCAACAAGTGGGAAGCATAGAACATTTGTCTAAAAATAGCCAGCACTGCTAGCTATTTTTTTTTGCTTTGATATACTTGCGCTATTCTATGAATATTCTAGAATTTCTCAAAAAGAATGGAACACAGAGAGCACTTCTCTTCTTGCTTATTCTTTTTATCTTTCAGATGATCTTTATCTCACCGTTTGGTGAATTCGCGCTCAATGATGACTGGGTCCACACCTGGAGTGCAAAACATCTCGCAGACACAGGTGAGCTCGCAATGATGCCATGGGCAGGCGCTACATTCTACACTCCAATCCTATATGGTGCTGGACTGATAAAAATATTTGGGTTCTCTTTTTCGCTGCTAAGAATCTCTACTCTCTCCCTATCTTTCCTCTTCCTTCTTTTACTTTTCTTTGTTTTAAAAAAATACACGCAGAGAAACTCGCTCGCTCTCATTGGGACACTCACACTTTGGCTGAATCCAATCTTCTTCAATCTGTCGTACACATTCATGACAGACATTCCTGCGCTTCTCCTCATCTTTGTAAGCTTCCTGCTATTTTCAAAAGCCATGGAAAAAGGTGAAGGCAAAAGTTGGATTTGGTTTTTCTTTGGTACACTCATTAGTATCATTGGTTTCTATACTAGGCAGACAAATATTCTCCTCATTATTCCCTTTGGTCTTTATGCCTTGTTCAGATCAAAGGAACATGGAGGGCTTATGCCAGTACTTACAAGCTTTGGAATTCCAATCCTGGCTGGAGCAGGTGCCTACTATTTTCTTTTTGTGAATAAACTACTTCCTGTAGCAGCGAGTACCCATTTCTTCTCTTTTAATCTCGACTATCTAAAACACATCATCCTCTGGGTGTGGCAGTATACGCTCATAGCAGGAATATCACTCTTCCCAGTTTCCATTGGTCTTGTGAAATGGAAAACATCAATCAAAAATCCAAAATTTATTCTTCTCCTTCTTGGGACCGGAGTATTATCACTCTATCTGAACTACATTTTTTCAGACAGACTCTGGCATATTGGAAATGTTGTCCACGCACTTGGCATTGGCCCGTCTCTTGTTATCAATGGATTTCAGACAGAACTCATTGACCCAATCTTTCAAAAACTACTTACGCTCTTTGGTGCCCTATCACTTTCAACGCTATCCTGGCTTCTTTTTCAAAGACAAAGTGCTCCAGACGAATTCAAAGGGGGAAAGCTCAACCTCGCACTCTGGTTCTGCTTTTTGTATAGCGTCACAGTTGTGAGCGTGCGAGGATTTGATCGGTATATGCTTCCAGTGATTCTGATTCTTATTCTTTTTGTATTGAGAAAATTTAAGGAAATCCATTTTTCAATTCTACCCACTGCTATCGTACTTCTCCTATTTCTTGCTATATCTTGGTCACAAACACACCATTACCTGGTGTGGAACAAAACAAGATGGGAGCTTGCTTCAAAAGCACTTGAGATAGGCGTCGCCGCAGAAACAATTGAAGCAGGATATGAATGGGATGGATGGAATAACTACTGGTTTTCTCTTGAGGCAGAGGGAAAGGAAGGTTCCAGTACTTCTCCATGGTGGATTAGACAGCTGTTTCCAGATAATACGGAAGAATACATTGTCTCTTTTTCAACATTACCCGGATATGAGATTATGGAAGAGAGAAAAATGCAGGTCTTGAATCCAAATAACAAGCTCTTCCTTCTTCATCGCACTGAAGAATAAATTCTGCTATACTTGCACTAAGATTCTTGAATTATCGCCCTATGTTGTTAGAAGGAATATTCCCAATACTCCCCACAGGAAAAGCAGAACTTTTTCTATTTCTCTGTGGAGCACTCGGAGCCATCATGCTCATCTATTCACAATTTGTGGAGGCAGAAAATAGACGGGACATCATCCGTATTCTCGGCTCGCTTGGTCTCCTCTTCTATGCTATCTATATTGAAAATCTTATCTTTATCATTGTGAGTGCTGGCATTGGCATTGCTGCATTCGTAGAATTTATTGAAATCCTCCTGGGGTATCACAAACATACTCCACACGAGATCAAGGAATATATAAAAAAGTATAAAAGAAAACATTAATATGTTTGACATCATTACCATAGGCGACGCCATCCTAGATACATTCCTGGTTTTAGAGAACGCCTCCATGAAAAAAGGGACGCGACGTTGTGATGACCAGCTCTGTTTGAATTTTGCTGATAAAATTCCAATTTCTCATTCTGTTCAATCCGTCGGTGGCAATGCTGCAAATGTTGCGGCTGCTACTAATAAACTTGGGCTAAAAACTGCAATAGTGACAGAAGTTGGAAATGATATCAATGGCCGCATTATTGCAGATAAACTTGCGTGCGCCGGAATCGAAACAAAGTTTGTAAAAACAAACAAAGGACAGGAGACCAGATATTCTATTGTCCTCAATTACAAAAGCGAACGAACCATCCTCTCCTGCTACCCAAAACGAAATTACACCTTACCAAAGCTTGAAAAAACCAAATGGATATACTACACATCACTGGGAAAAGGGTTTGAGTCGCTACAAGCAAAGCTCATTGACTATCTCAAAAAGTATCCTGAAACAAAGCTTGCCATGAATCCGGGTTCATACCAGATGAAGTTCGGTCTCAAAGAAATAAAAAGGATGCTTCCGCTCGTCGATGTCCTCCTTCTGAACAAAGAAGAGGCAGAGCGACTCGTAGGAAAAAGAAATACTGTAGAAAAGCTTCTCAATACTATCCAAAACAAAACAAAAGGTGTAGTTGTGATTACGGACAGTATCAGAGGCTCCTATACAACAGATGGAAAAAAAACGCTTTTTATGAAAATCTATCCAATTAAACCACTTGCAAAAACAGGTGCCGGTGATGCATATACAGGTGGATTTCTCTCTGCCATAATTCTAGGAAAAAACCTGGAAACAGCCATGGAGTGGGGTACGGCCAATGCTGGCGGTGTTATTCAAGAGTTTGGTGCACAGCGTGGACTCCTTTCTAAAATAAAACTTCTTCAGTCTATTAAAAGATACAAAAAAACAAAGCCAACGCACATATAGAATGCACAGGTTTTGACATTGACTTATTATGAGAATTGAGTATACTTCTGGTCTGTTAAATAGTATGCTCAAAAGGAACTTCAATATTGTTCAAATTGGCAATGCCGATACGTGGAACCAGGACTCTCCTTTTTTGAGTGCCCATGTCCTAGAATACTACAGGAGATGGCTGCCAGATCTTCTTTCAAAGGGGTACCAAATGCACCGCTGTTCAACAGATTGGTATACCTCTGCAATCGGTACATTCGAGAAATCATGGGTATTCAAGGAAGGTCGCTGGAAAAAAAACACAGAGCCTGTGAAGCCAGATCTTATCCTAGACAAAACAAGGTCAATTTGTGAGGAAAATGTATTCAAAAAACTGAGTCAGATGAATACCCAGGTGCCGGTTATTAACAATCCACACTTTCGTCGACTGGTGGAGTGTAAAATCTCACAGTACTCCATGTTTCAACAGTACATGCCTCGAACCTATCTGGTCAGAAATAAAGAAGACTTTAAAAAAAGGATAAGCCAAATTCCTGGAAATATGATCGTCATGAAACCCCTCTATGGATATGGAGAAAAAGGATTTCATGTTTGATAAAAGAAAAAAAGCATACCTCATTGAGCTAAATACTAGACCAGGCATAGGGCCACTCAGTACGATATCAAATCAAATTATCCAAAAAAAACATTTACATTCAATAACAACATTCGTCTCTAGTGTCCACTGATATGAGAACATCAGAAAAAACAATGTATGGAAGAAAAATTGTTGGAAAAAGTCCATTTGTAATTATTGCACCACATGCTGCTGGGGATGACCTCGGGACTGGCATTATTGCATATAGACTCGCAAAGAAGCTCGATGCATTTTTAGTGCAGAATAATATATTCAAGAAACCATCGAGCTCTCGTGCGGCAAAGCAACTGGAGAAAGTAGAAGATTTCAATATGCTGAGCTGGTCGTACACAAAGAAAAAATACCTCTGGGGAAGAAAGCATAAAGCCATGAAAGAATTCTTCAAAGATATTGATGTATTTTGTACTGAAGCAAGAAGTATGAGAGAAGACAGCAAGTGTGTTGCTATCCACATTCACGGAATGACGTCCACTACAATTGGGATAGATATAGGTGTTGGAGCAAAAATGGGGATGTACACAAATATGATTTACGGAGCACGGACATACAATCTATTTCATAAAAATAATGGAAAGATTACTATTAAAATAAGCCTTGTAAAAAAACTCAGAAAAGCCCTGGAGAAAATAGTAAAAAAGGTCTATAATTTAGAGGTGACAATCGGACAGCACTACTCTGGCTGGAGTAAAACATCTGCCATTCAATTTCATAAACATGAAGGAAGGGTAGACTATGCAATCCAGCTGGAGCTAAACCAAAAACTTCGCCAGAAAAAAAATATTGATAAAACAGTTCGATATATTCACAACGCACTTTTGAAAATCAACTAATACTATGAAACTATATTTTTTAACATTCTCTTCTCCGGGCCACATGAGCCCAGTGACCAGAGTTAATTTTGATTTGCTTGAGGAAGCTGCAAAAAAGCTTGGACATGAAATAGAAATAATTTATGAAAGAGATTGTCAACTCAAATTTAATAAAAAACCTCACATTCTCATAAAGAATAAAGTACGAAAAGATATTAAGACATTGGTTGTTCGCGCAAACTTCCTCGGAAGCTACATGGAATACAGGAGTGCTGTCATGAAACAGTTCGAGATGGCTGGTGTGAAGCTCATCAATGGTTATCTTCCAGTGCTGAAGGCAAAGAATAAACTTCGAACACTCCAGACACTGAGCAAAGAAGGAATTCCTGTTCCAGAAACATATATTATACGCTCGACCGAATATCTCGATGAGATTGTAAAAAAAATAGGCATGTTCCCAGTGATTCTAAAAACAGTATTTGGCTCACACGGAAGTGGGGTTTCTATTATAGAAAGTAGCAGAGGACTGCGGTCTATTGTTGGCATGCTCACAGATGAATCATCCTCCCTCCCAATCATGATCCAAAATTATGTGAAAGAATCAAAAGGAAAAGATATTCGCGTTTTCATTGTTGGAAAGAGAATTATAGGAGCCATGGAAAGAATCGCTACGAAGCGCGGAGAATTCCGATCAAATTTTCACCTGGGTGGCCGCGTTCGTGTGGCAGAGATGACGAGAAAAGAAAAGGACCTTGCCTTCGCATCTGTCAGAGCACTAAAACTTGATATTGCTGGCGTTGACATCATTCGATCAAAAAATGGCCCACGTATCCTGGAAGTGAATGCAAATCCAGGGCTCGAAGGAATTACGAAGGCCACCGAGAGGGACGTGGCAGGAGAGATAATAAAATACTGCGTGAAGCGATCCAAAAGAAGAGTAAAAACAAGTAAAAAATAATTCCTCGTAAGAGGAATTATTTTTTACTTAGAAAAAAGGTCTATAGGTTCCCAGTATCTACCTGGCCCCTATAAAAATCAATCTTTCCCTGCACCTTTTCAACAGTTGGCCTCTCTTCTACATCAGCCAGACCAAGTTCAAAAAAGCTTGCTTCTTTCTGAATCTCCTCAACCCATTTCTCCCCCTCTTCTGGGACGATCATACGAAGTTCTTCAATCTTTTTCTCTATAAGATCTTGTTCTCTTTGATACTTTTCTAGTATTCTCTTAAAATCACTTTTTTTTTCACTCTTACTCAGCCTGTCGAGGTAGTCATCAGTGATATGAGATGACTCAACGAAAGCCTCTTCTATTGCAAGATCTTCTTCTGGTTCAAAAAAATTCTCATACTGATCAGGGTTTTTGAAATTATGAATATCCCCACCTTCTGATATGAACTTCTCCCATTTCTCTTTCAGTGCAGTAGTGAGAAATAATGTAAAAAAATTTTCTCTCTTCCCAGCACCATGAACCTCTTCAAACTCTAATGCTGCCTGGCGATACGCCCAGACCTGCTTTCCATAGACTAAAATCGCCTGTTCTGTCTCTACATCATCCGCATAACTAATTTGGAGCTCGAAATAATTATCCTGACCAGCCTGAAAAATTTCATCGGGAAGTCCAGGTGGCATACGATCAAGAAGTGATCGAAATAATATGAGAGAATATGATTCCATAGTTATATCATGTGACGTAAATCTTTCTTTCTTCCATGAAAATGGTCTGCTGCTCGGCATACTGCTTCGTATCGTGTCTCAGGACCAAGTAGTGATAGTCCAAACTCAAATCCACGGACATGTGATCGAATTTCGCTGGCGAGATGTGGATATTCTTGTTCCTCGTCAGCCATTCCAACTAGGTGAGCAAGCTCATCCTCTATAGAAGAAAAAATTTCTTGAAATTCCTGAACTCGTTTTCCAAACTCCTTCGTTCTTGCACTCTTGATGTCCTGAATGACATGAGTACGGATTTCCTTCTTAACTTCTATAAGTACACTACAGAGAGCGATTCGCTCTGCTGAAGTAAAAAAAACAATATTATTTCCACTATGTAGATCTCGAAATGAGCCACCCTGCTCATTGAAGAGTCGATATCGCTTTGCCAGATCTCTGGAAAGCTTTGCAATAAAAATATCTTCTCCATGGTGCGCCTCATGTGCAGAAACAAACTCACCAAGCGCCTTCCTATAGGGCCAAGCCTTCTTTCCAAAGAGAATAACGGTATCTTCCACCTCATCCATGGTAAGAGAAAGGTCTGTTCTAAGAGACTCAAGGGCTTTCTCCATGTCAGCATGGAGCTTCTCAGGCAAAACAGACTCTACGAGATTGAAGAGTCGTGAAAAAATCTCAATGGTGTGTGATGAAGTTACATCTTTCATATACAACACTAGTATACCAGAAGCTGGCGCGATTTAAAACGCCATATATTTCTTCCAGCAAAGAAATAATTCTCGTGTTGCGAATAGGTCACCAGCACAATACTCTGCAATATCTGTATACTTCCCTTGGCCAAATAGAGGTTTCACATCATGCCCACAAACATCTGTCTTTGGTGACTTGATACCGAAAGATTTGCAGTACATATCTAGATTAAACTTGCGTGACGCCCCATAGAATGTGAGCTGCTCGAGGAGATCAACATGAACATCTGTGGAATATCTGTACGGCACGAGGTTCTTACTTGGCCGCACCCCAAGCATGCCAGAACGAAGCAAGAGAACAGGGCAGTCAAAACTTCGTCCGTTGAATGTAACAAATTGTGAGGCTGTTTTCATGACTTCCCAAAATCTCTCCAACACATCACTCTCATCACCCGATCGATAGGTAATTCCGTTCTTTTCATATGATTCAATATCTGTTCCCCCATCTTGGAAATAGACAGCGCCTTTCTGCGTTTCAACCGACAAGACACCGATGGCAACGATCTTATTCGTTGGCGCCCAGAGTGCCATCTGTTGCCTGACCTGTTCCTCCTCCTCTTTATTCTCTGCAAATTTCAATAAATATTCTTGCTGCTTTTCATCGAGCTCATTAAAATCGATTGGAATAGTTTCTATATCGAAGACAATGGTGTTCATAATAGCAAAAAGTGAAAAGTAGAAAGTATAAAGTTGATTACAAAGACTTTATCAAGCCTGAAAGAATTTTTGATATTTCAACAGATGTTCCGTAAAAGTCTTGAAACTCTTTATCTGAAATATAACTAAGTTTAATTGCTATGTATAACATTGATCTAACCTCTCCACACGATCCCTTTGCAATATACAGAAATCTAACAAATTCTTTATTTGATTGTCTTTCAAATCCTTCTGCGATATTATTCATTATCGAAACAGAGGCTCTTCTAATTTGATCTCTAAATCCAAAATCTCTATTGTTCTTAAATGCCCTGTATATTTGTATAGAAAGCTTTCCCGCTTTTTGCCACGCTATAATATCCTCAAATTTATCAACTTTCATATTTTCCTTTATATTTTCTACTTTTCACTTTCTACTAAGCTCATATAACGCAATCCCACACGCCACGCTCACGTTCAGGCTCTCCTTCTTTCCGTGCATCTCTATATGCACCACCTCATCACAGAGAGCAAGCGTCTCATCATCAAGCCCGCCCACCTCATTCCCCACAATAAGGGCAATATCTGAATCCCAAATTTCAAATTTCAAATTTCTAATTTCAATACTCTCATCTGTTTTTTCCAAACCAACAATCTTTACTCCTTTCTCTTTTAATTCTGAAATCGACAATCCTAAATCTTCAACCTTTTCCCACGGTATCCACTTCTCTGCACCGAGTGAAACTTTATCTATCTGCGGCTTTGGAGGCTCCGCAGTGTATCCAGCAAGATATATTTTTGACACACCAAAACCATCGGCAGTTCGAAACATTGATCCAACGTTGTGACATGATCGAATATTAGGAAGAATGAGGCAGAGTTCTTTTTTCACTTAAATTTTTTATGTTCCACTGATCCTCTTTCTGATGACATATGATTATACTTTAAATGTAACAATTATATTATGAATAAATATTGTTAAATTGTCAAAAGTGTCGTACAATATGATCATATGTCAAAACAAGATCTCAAAATATACCTGAAACAATTTCTTGAGCATCTCGAGATTGAAAAAAACAGAAGTGACAAAACTGTGCAAAACTATCATTTCTATCTTTTGAGATTCCTCGAGTGGCACGGAGAGAGCAAGTCCCCTGTGTCTATCACAGGTGAGGTGGTACGAAAGTATAGACTCTGGCTCAATCGCCTTGTAGATATCCATGGTGAGTCACTAAAGAAAAATACACAGAACTATCATCTCATCGCGCTCAGATCATTCCTAAAATATCTCGCCAAACGAGATGTAAAGACGCTTGCACCAGAAAAAATTGAACTCATGAAGATGCCCGACCGAGATGTGACATTTCTCGAAGGATCTGATCTCAACAGAATTCTCGAAGCCCCTCTCACAGTAAACAAAGATGTTGACCACAATGTGTTCGTCATGCTTCGTGACAAAGCAATCCTCGAAATGCTCTTCTCTACTGGACTCCGTGTTTCTGAACTTGTGAAGTTAAAAAAAGAGAACGTCAATCTCAAAAAAGAGGAATTCACTGTTCTAGGAAAAGGAAAAAAAGCTCGCGTTGTCTTCATGTCCGAGCAAGCCAGGCACTGGGTGAAAAAATATTTGGAAGCTCGCAAGGACATGAACCCATTTCTCTTTACATCTCATGACAAGAGGAGTAAATCCATGAGAAAGAAAGATGGAGACCTAGAAGAAATGCCTCTCACCCCAAGAACTGTTCAGAGAATTGTTCAAAAATACGCCAAGGCAGCAGGTATTACAAAACCAGTCACACCACACACTCTCCGACACTCATTTGCAACTGACCTCCTTCAAGGTGGTGCTGATATTAGAAGCGTGCAGTCAATGCTTGGGCACGCTTCTATTACAACAACACAAATCTACACGCATATCACAGACAAAGGGCTAAGAAACATACACAAAAAATTTCATGGAAAAAAGAGAACGGAGGATTGATCTGGACAAAAGGCCAGATTGACGAAACTAATTATTTCCTGTAGTATTGGGACAGAAAAATGCCCCCATAGTTCAATGGATAGAACACCAGCCTTCTAAGCTGGTTATGTAGGTTCGATTCCTACTGGGGGTACGAATAGTTTCAGCCAAAGACTGACCAGCCTCTGGCTGGAAATGGATATAACAGAAGCCTTCTAAGCTTCGGTTCGAGGTTCGACCTGCCTGCCGGCAGGCAGGTTCCTGTTGGAAGTGCCACTTGACGAAAACACGTACCTAAGGCACTATACTGATAGTGCTTTTTTATTTATTTAGGCCTAAATATACACCTATGCAATATCTACTCGGTTTTATCCTGGTGGTAGTCCTCATTAGCATCCGTCAGGTCAATGAATACCAAAGAGGGGTCAAATTTCAGTTCGGAAAATTCACGAAGGTCGTGAATCCTGGTTGGCGTCTCGTCGTCCCAGTATTTCAGAGTATGAAAAAGGTAGACATTCGTGTCAAAGCAGTAGACGTTCCTTTTCAGGAAACTATTACAAAGGACAATATCACCGCAAAGATTAACGCGGTTATCTATTACAAAGTCAGCGATGCATCTAAGGCAGTTCTCGAAGTAGAAAACTTCTGGATTGCAGTGAGTCAGCTTGCACAGACAACCATGAGAAATATTGTTGGTGAGATGGAACTTGATGAACTCCTGGCAAATAGAGAAGATGCCGCCAAGAGAATCAAAGAAATCGTCGACAAGACAACAGATCCATGGGGGATCAAAGTAGAAAGTGTTGAACTCAAGGATGTTATTCTGCCAGACAACATGCAGAGAACGATTGCAAAGCAGGCAGAAGCAGAACGAGAACGACGTGCAGTTATTATCAAGTCAGAGGGTGAAGTCGCAGCCGCAGAAAATCTTTCCATTGCAGCCGAGATGCTTCAAAGGCAGCCTGGAGCACTCCATCTCAGAACCCTCAGCTCACTTAACGACCTGAGCTCTGACCAATCCAACACTGTTATCTTTGCCATTCCACTTGAAATACTTCGTGCATTCGAAAGAATTGGCACAAAATAAGCAGCAAAAAAAACACTTGGAAAACCCTAAGTGTTTTTTGATACTCAAAAAAATACCATACTCTCATGCCTTTTGCGTCAGAGTAGAAAAATCCCTTTTTGGAAACGCACCAACCAAGTACTGGCGCGTTCTCCGCCATATTATTGACAGCACACAGCAGAATCGCTATACTGCCATAGATTTTAAAAATCCTTAGTGGGGTGGTCATGGTATAATGGCCGACCTCCCATAACTTGACAAGATCATTTCATAATAAAAAGTATTCAAGGAGTCGATTGGGGTGGTCATGGTATAATGGTTATTACTCTGGCTTGTGGAGCCGGCAATACGGGTTCAATTCCCGTTGGCCACCCCAATATACTTCTTGGTACAAAGGTATGGCAGGTTAGGCAGGCTATTACTCTGGCTTGTGGAGCCGGCAATACGGGTTCCCTGCCGGCAGGCAGGCAGGAATTCCCGTTGGCCACCCCAGTGGGGATTTTTGGAAGAAAACACCGCATAGGTGTTTTCTTCTTTTATAAATCTCTAAAATCAGCTACAATACAGGCACTATGAAAAAAATCCTCTACCTCTTCTCAGACACTGGCGGTGGACACAGAGCCGCAGCGAACGCACTCATCTCTGGAGTAGAAGAAATTGCAGAAAAAAAGGTTCACCAAAAAATGATTGATGTATTCGCTGAATGTAGCGATTTTCTTGGTGCCATATCAAAGCTCTATGGACCTATAATTAAGTTCACTCCTGTAGTGTGGGGGAAAATTTTTTCTCAATTCAACTCAGAAGGAAGAATTGACAAACTTATCAAGGCGGCTCGACCTTTTCTTCTCAAGGATCTTTCTAAGACAATACAATCATATAATCCAGATATAATTGTCTCTGTCCATCCACTCCTCAATCATATTGCTGTTGAAGCCAGAAAAAAGATAGGATTACACATCCCAATTGTAACAGTAGTCATGGATCCTATTACAGTTCACAAGAGCTGGATTTGTCCGGATATAGACCTTCTCATCGTAGCAACTGATGAAGCGAGGGAGACAGCAATCGAGTTTGGCATGGCAAAAGAAAAAATAAGGCAAATTGGCATTCCAATTGATCCACGCTTTTATGAAAAAGGCGACAAGAAGGCTATCCGCAAGAACATGAAACTCAATCCTGATCTTTTTACTATTCTCCTGATGGGAGGGGGCGAAGGGGCAGGAAGTCTTTTTGATTTTGCCAAGAGTATTGATTCTGCGGACCTCGCGGCTCAGCTGATAGTGGTCTGTGGAAAAAATGAAAAAGTTAAAAAAGAACTTGAAGATGCTAGCCTCAGCATTCCTCACAAGATTCTAGGGTTCTCAAATAATATCCCAGATATTATGGACGCATCTGACCTCATTGTTACGAAAGCAGGGCCAGGAGCTATAGCCGAGGCAATAACAAAGGAATTGCCAATTATTATCATATCCTGGGTTCCAGGACAGGAGGATGGAAACGTAGATTTTGTAAGAAATCGTAAAATCGGGTTTGTGGAACAAGATCCAGATGAGGCGGCCAGCAGAATAAAGAAACTACTAGATGATAGAACATTTGATATGATAAAGGGAGAGGTAAGAAAAGCTGCAACGCCAAATACAACGACCAAGATTGCAAAAGAGATTCTTGATCAATCCTAGAACATAATAAAAAAGCCCTCATGGGCATTTTTTATTTGACTGATATTTTACTAAAATGAGTCACAGTATGGAATAAAGCTTGGTTTATTTGCTTCATTAATACTTTCACCGAGAATATCCTCCTGAACATTGGTTGGGCGCTGGATACAGACTTGAATTCCATCTTTCACTTTACCTGCTTGCAAAATCTTTGATACTACAAGAGTGATCGCGTATGAGGATAGAATGATTGAAAGACCAACTACTGCGCCAAGAAGAATCTTCTTTCCCTTTGTAACTTTTTCTTCATTTCCACCCGAAGTCATAATCACAACTCCTGCATAGATTACTAAAATAATCATGAGAAGGCCGATGTATGTCAGTACTGTTTTTATTATCTTGGCGACTGCCACTCTCGGATCAACAGGTGTACCCAGGTTTGCCCCCTTGCCGCCTGTAAATGCACCCAACTGTTGTCCTACTGATGGTGGTGCTGCCGCCATGGCATCTACGTATAAAAAACAGGCCATGAGTACAGCAATAAGACAGAGGCTGCGGATAATAAGTTTCATATGCTATTTACTCTGAAAAATAGGAATAGTCCAGGTGTCCTTCTGGCCGCCGAGTTCAGAAGTTGTATATGGAGTTTTTTCCTGAGTGCTCGAATAAAGAATCTTTGCAACAAGTGCGGAAATGGAGTATGAAAATATTACAACAGCAAGACCAATAACGGCTCCAGTGACAATTTTTGTAGATTTCTTTATTTTTTCTTCCTCTCCTGCAGCTGCCATACGGAGAAAACCACCGTATATGACAAGAATTAAAAAAATAATTCCAACAAAAGAAGATGCCAGTTGTATTGTTCGAACGATCACAAGCCTAGGATCTTCTTTTTTCAGCTGTGTTTTAGCCCCTCCAGCATCCAGCTGTTTTGTTACCTGATCGCTCAGTGACTGCGCATCAACTGACTGTGTAGATGCAAAAAGAAATCCGGCTGAAAGAAACAGGAGAATGACTAAAGCAACAATTCTATTTCTCATAAATGTACTTACTACTTACATGTCTCCGATGCCTTTAGCATTTTGAAAATCGCGCCCTTATTATCAATTTCATCTGCCCACTCATTACACATCCACTGTGCTGTTGCGCCAAGATTGATTTCACAATTATTTCCCAAGGAGTCACAGCGCTTGCAGCAAGCCACCTCTTTATTGGCTGCAGCACCGCTATCTCCCGTAGTCTTCTTCAGTAATGTTGGTACGACGAATGCAGTAATACTATACGCTGCAAGTGTAATAATCAGGCCAATAATAGATGAACTAATAATTTTCCTTGCCTTGGTGATATTATCTTCTGAGCCTCGTGACACCATCCAAAGATATCCTCCATAGAATACAAGAGCCATAAAGATGACGCCAATGAATGAGAGGAGTGCCTGAATGACAACACCGAGTGTTTCTGAAAATGTTGTTTGTGTTGTTGCTTTCACATCATATCCTGCTTTTTGTCCAGCCTTTCCTAAAATCCCTGAACCAAGATCTAGAGCAGAAACAGAATACACAACCCCCATAACTCCCAAGAAGATAATGATACCTATGACAAATTTTTTCTTCATATATTTTTATTGAAACTGACTGGTAACAAAGAAGGTGATAGCATAGGCACTCACGACAATAACAAGCCCAATAATCGATCCAATAATAATCTGCTTTGCCTTTGTGATCGACTCTTCCTTTCCTCGAGCAGTCATCCACATGAACCCTGCGTAGATCATGAGTACCAGAAATATGGTACCCACAAGCGTGAGGGCTGCGTTGATAATTGTTCCTACTATTGTCCCCACGTCTCCCTGTGCTGTGACACCAGCAGGGGTTGCTGCTTGATTTAGAACATTTCCAGCATCCTTTATACCCTGCGCACGCACTATAGCTGGTGACACCCCAAGTAACAGCACGGTAAAACTATATATATATTTTTTCATAGTAGAATTCTTAAAATTAACCTTTCCACTGACATTCATCCTTACAGGAATTTTTATCTTTTCCAACACAGTTGTCATTTACTCCAGGAGGTACTCCAGAAATTGTTTTGCACTCTTTGTTTGCGCT